>JBGAUA010000006.1:0-56962 GCA_044228875.1 Anaerolineae bacterium | reverse complement strand
GGAAGGCCGAGGCCGCCGCCACCATCGCCTCGCGCTTCTTCGGGCCGCCCGCATGGGTGGGGAACTCCATGCTGGAGCTGCTGTCCAGCACCAGGACGATGTCGCTCAGCCGCGTCTGCGGCGTGCAGCGGTCCACCATGGCGAAGGGCAGGAAGATGGGCCTGGGCCGCCGCGTGGGCGTGCGGCTGGGCCGCGGGCTGGGCGTGGCGGTGAGGGTGTGCGTGGGGGTGGGGCTGCTCGTCGGCGTCAGGGTGGGGGTGGCAGTCGGCGTCACCGTGGGCGAGGGCGTGTCCGTCGGCGTGGCTGTCGCGCTCGGCGTGTCCGTTGGCGTGGGCGTATCGGTGGGCAGGAAGCCCTTGATCCGCACATAGGGCACCGGGAAGTCCAGCCGGCCCGGCGCGTCGCGGCCGTCCACGTGCTCCGTCCAGGCGTCCACGTTCGTCGGCCAGAGCCCCGGGCGCAGGGGCAGCAGCTGGTAGGTCAGGCGGAAGCCCGGCTCCGGCACCATGCCCAGATCCCAGCTGAGGGTGCGCGAGGCCTCGTCCCAGGCAGGCTCGACGGGGCGACCCGTGCCCGGCAGGAACTGCATGTTGCCCGGCACCCGGTCCTTCACCACCACCGCCTTGAACAGCGGCGTGGCCGCGATGCGCCCGGCGATCTGCTGGTAGATCTCGCCCAGCTCGTCCTCCGTGGGGCTGACGTAGAAATGCGTGGCGTCCGTGGCCATGCGGCGGAGCGTGTCGCGGTCGGCGTCGCCGCCCAGGCCGATCGTGAAGACGCGGATGCCGTCACTGCGGGTGGCCGCGATCACGTCGTCCAGCTGGCGGATGGGCACCGCGCCGATGGAATGGCGCCCATCCGACAGGAAGATGATCACCCGGGTCAGGTCCGGGCGCACCACCGCCCGGTTCATCGTCTGCCGCGCCTGGCTCAGGCCCTCGACGATGTTCGTGCTGCCGCCCGCCACCACGCCGGCGATGCCGCGGATGGCCCGCACCCGCTCCTCCGTCAAGGGCACCACCTCCTCCGCGCCGTTGGAGAAGGTGGTCACCCCCACCCGCGAGCGCGGCCCGTCCACGTTCAGGACGAAGTTGATGGCCCCGTCCCGTGCGCTCTGCATCTTGCGGCCGTACATCGAGCCCGAGCGGTCCAGGGTCAGGACCACGTCCACGTTCTGGTCCTCGCTGGGGCAGCTGCCGTCGACCACCAGCTGCACCTCCACCGGCTGGCCAAGCTCCACCTCCGTGGGCTGCGCGCTCTTGAAGGCGATGGCCCCGCAGCGCCCCCCGCCGCCGAACTGCGGCAGGCCGGCGGGCGTGCCCGTGTCGGGGGCGAAGACCTGCACGAAGCCCTTGGCGTCGGCCACGTAGAGCAGGCCCGCGCCGTCCAGGGCCAGGTCGGAGGGCTCGGCGTCGCCCGCCTTCACCGGCCAGGCGCCCAAGGGGGCGCCGGCGGCGTCGAAGGCCAGCACCCAGCCGGAGCGGGTGAGGACGAAGGCCCGGCCCTGGGCGTCGGCGGCTACCCGCTCCGGATGGGCGGCCATCGTCTGCTGGGCCAGCAGCTGTCCGTCGCGACTCCAGACCGTCAGGCGGTAACGGTAGCGGTCGATGATGAACACCCGCTCGGCCGAGAGCGCCAGGTCCGCGGCGCCCAGGAAGCCGGCGGCCGCCGTGGGCCAGAAGCCCGTGGGCTGCAGGTTGGGGTCGAAGAAGACCACCTGCTGGTTGGCCAGGTCGAAGCTGGCCAGACTGTCGCCCGCCGCGCCCAGGCCCACCATCCAGCGGCTTCCGCCGGCCTCCGGCGCCCAGGTGGGCGCCAGACCCGTGGCTGGGTCCAGGCGGCGGATGCGACCGCTGCGCCACAGCGCGAAGCGCCAGGGGCCGGCGGCCGCCACGTCCGCCGGGGCGGCGATGTCTTCTTCCGGCACCGTGGGCGGGTCGCCGGCGTCGAAGCGCAGGTCCGCCAGCGGATGGCCGCTCAGGCTCCAGATCTGGGCCCGCGGCGCCCCGTCGCCCAGCACCACGTCCGCTCCCACCCCGATGCGCCGCGGGGCCAGCAGGCGCCCGAAGGTGTCGGTCTCCTGCCGCAGGACGTAGGCCAGGTCCGGCACCAGGGCCAGGCCCTGCGAGCCTGCCGCCAACAGCACCGGTCCGTCGGACAGGGTTTCGATGTCGGCGACGCGATCAAAGGTCAGTTCGGCCGCGACCTCGCCGCTGGGATGGCTGATCACCAGCCCCTTGGCCTCCGCGCCGATCAGCCAGTACTGTGCGTCCTGGTAGGACCAGGGAGCGGCGATGACCATGCGCGGCGGGGCGGCGAGGAGGGTCACCTGCTGCGTGCCCTCGTCGCGCACGCCCAGGGCCTGGCCGCTCTGAGGGTCGGCCACCACGAAGGTGGCCGTAGGGCGTTCGCCCGCGCCGCCGCCGGTCATGTCGCCGCGGTAGGCCAGGCCTTCCGGCGCGCTCAGGCGGCCGCTCAGGTCGATGCTGCGCTGCAGGACGCCATCGGCGTTGAAGCCGTAGACCCGCCGGTCGGGGCGGGAGACGACGTAGATCCAGTCGCGCACCACCTCCAGGCCCTGCGGCCCGTTGACCGCCCAGCTGGCCAGGGGCGCGCCGTCGGCCGCCAGCACCTGCACGCGGTTGTTGCCCGTGTCGGCCACCGCCAGGCGCCCGCCGGGCAGGCCGTCCACATCGCGAGGTTCGGCCAGCTGGCCGGGGCCGATGCCGAAGCCGGCCAGGCGGCGCAGGAAACGGCCGTCGGGGGCGTAGACGCGCAGGCTGTGGTCGCTCAGGTCGGTGACCAGGATCTCGCGACTTTCGGGGTTCTGCCCCAGACCACCGCTGACATGCCCTTCCGGCCATTCCAGGGCCACATGGGTAGCTGGCGGCTGGCTCTCCCAGGTGGCCTGCAGGCGGTAGTTGAGTGCGGGCGGCGCCGGTTGGGCACGCAGGGGGCGCTCGCCGGCTGCGGAGATCGCGGCGAGAAAGCCCAACGCGAGGACAGCGCTGAGCCCGGCGGCGCGAGCGCGCGGCCGTGACAACCGAGACAGCCGGTGCGGAGCATTCATGGATTCGAGCCCCCAGGCGTTTGACGACGCCGATATGGCAACAAGCGCGGCGCCCCATGGTCGTCGGTCGTCGCGCGGTTAGCATACGATTAACCGCTCAGCAGTCGCAGGTGTTACGGTGCGCTGGCGCGGATGGCCGCCTGCGGGGCGCAGGACCGCCGGGCGGTCTCTTCTGGGCGTCGGCTTGGTCCTTCGCCGCTCCCGTGCTATTAATCTCCAGGTTCTGGGTCCGGTCGCAGCGATGACCGCGACAGACCTACCTTTCTGCCCCATACCGGGGGCAAACCCATGGAAAGGACTTTCCTAGCGATGCATCCATACGAAGCCATGTTCATTCTGCAGCCCGGCCTGGGTGATGAGGGCGTCAACGGGTTCGTGGGCAAGGTGACCGGCCTGCTCACCGAGAACGGCGCCGAGATGGGCGAGAGCGGCCAGATGGTCGATCGCAAGGGCACGATCGTCGCCACGACGGAAGGCTGGAAGACGCGCCGCCTGACCTACCCCATCAAGGGGCGCAACGAGGGCTACTACGCCATCTTCACCTTCAGCGGCACGCCGGCGACCCTCGAGGCGCTTGACCGGGGCGTCCGCTATGACGAGAGCGTCATCCGCCACATGGTGCTGCGCACCGACGAAGCCTGATCCACCGCCTTAGCCCCGATCCATTTCCGGCAGGCCGACCGGCCGCCGGCGGATAGCGGGGATGGGATCCAGCGGGAGCCCGCTCGTCATGCACCAAGGCCTCAATCGCGTCACCCTGATCGGCCAGCTGGCCGGTGACCCAGAGACCCGCCGCGCCCCGTCCGGCGTGGTGGTGGCCACCTTCATCCTCACCGTCCCGCGCAACTGGACCGGCCCGGAAGGCCAGCCGCAGAGCGCCATCGACAGCTTCAACGTCGTCGCCTGGGGCGAGTTGGCCGAGCGCTGCGATCAGACCTTGAGCGGCGGCCTCCCGGCCTACGTCGAGGGTCGGCTGCAGGTGCGCGGCTGGACGGATTCCGAAGGTCGCCAGCACCAGCAGACGGAGATCGTGGCCGCCCAGGTGCTGTCCCTGAACCCCCAAGCCTAGACCATCACCCAATCAGACCCTACACCCAACGTGGAGTATCCGATCATGACCAGTCCCTCTCCCACTTCACCCTCCGGCGGCGCCGGCGGATCCTACGGCCCGCCGAGCGGCCGCGGTGGCCGCAGCGGCTACGGCGGCGGCGGCGATCGCGGCGGCTCCTCCTACGGCGGCGGCGGTGACCGCGGCGGCTCCTCCTACGGCGGTGGTGGTGGTGGTGGCAGCTACGGCGGCCGCTCGCGCGGCCGTGGCGCCCCCATGCACACCGACCCCAAGAGCATCAACTACCGGAACATCGACGTCCTGGAGCGCTTCGTGGATGAGGGCGGGCGCATCCGCTCGCGCCGTCGTAGCCGCGTCGACGCCATCAGCCAGCACCGGATCACCCGTGCCGTCAAGCTGGCACGTTACATGGCGCTCCTGCCCTACACGCCCGATCACGTCCGCCTTTACGGCGGGCGTTCCTGAGGGGGGCGGCAATGGCTTCCGGCAAGCGCCGCCGCCTGGCCGGCCTGACGAAGCAGGAATCGCCCGTCGAGATCCGCAAGCGACTCCTACATGAGCGCATGGAACGCCAGCAGAGCAAGAGCCTGCTGGCGGTACTGCTCCCGGTCCTGGTCCTGATCGCTCTCATCGTGGGTTTCGGCGCGTACTGGGAGGGCTGGTACAAGCCTCGCCAGCCCATCGCCAAGGTCACCTTGGGCCAGGACGGCCCCTCCGAGACCATCACCGCCCAGGACTTCGTCCCGCGCGTGCAGTACCAGCGCAACCAGATCATCCAGAATCTCCAGAACCTCAAGGGTCTGTCGATCAGCGACCCCAGCATCCTGAACTCCATGGCCAAGAACCAGCGCGACGGCGTGGGCACGGCGGTGCAGGATCTGCTGGTGGACGAGGCGCTGGTGCGCATGGAAGCCGAGAAGCGTGGCGTCACGGTGACGGAAGCGGACATCCAGAGCTACCTCATCAACAACGATTCACGGCTGAGCCTGGCCCTGCTGGGTTCGCCCACCCCCCTGCCGAGCGCGACGGCGACGGTGGAGGTCAAGGCCACCTCCGCGGCGTCGTCCACGCCCATGCCCACGCCTACCGTGATGAGCGAGGAGGCCATCGCCCTGGCGACGGCTGAGCGTGCGACCGTCGTGGCCGCCGTCCCCGCCAGCAAGTTCGATGGCGCGGTCCGCCGGGAAGTGGAGCCGGGTCTGCAGCAGATCGGCCTGAGCCGGGCCGAGTACCTCAAGGTCATCCGCGAAGCCGTCCTGCGGGAGAACCTCAACAAGGCCATGGGCGCGGAGATCGCGGACAAGGAGCCGCAGCTGGAAGCCGAGTTCCTGCGCTTCGTGGACAAGGCCAGCGCCGAGGCCGCAGCCAAGGCGGCCGCCGGCGGCGCCAGCTGGGCGGATCTGGTCAGCCAGTTCGGTCCCCGGGAGGAACCGGCAGCTGACGCCGCCGACCCGGCCGGCGACGAGGCGGCTGCCGATGACGCGGCCGGTGACGATGCTGCCGCCGGCAGCCCCGAGCCGAGCCCCGAAGCCACCGGCGAGGGCGGTCCGATCTTCCTGCAGGCCACGGCCACCGCCGAGGCGGCCGGGACGGAAGCGGCCGCCGACGTGGCCGCGCCGACAGCCGTTGACGCCCCCGCCGACGGCACCGCAGTGGCCCCTGAGGCGCCCACCGCGGCGGCCACGACCGTCCCCACGCCCACGCCGGACCCCTTCGCCAGCGCCGCGAGTGCGGAAGCCAAGTGGCTGACCCGCCACGGCTTGAAAACGGACACCGACTTCGGCCTGACCGACGAGGCGGAGCTGGATCAGTTGCTGCAGCTGAAGGCCGGTGGCGTGTCCGCGGCGCTGCAGTCGTCCAACGGCTTCCTGGTCATCCATGCCAAGAACGTGGATGCCGCGCGGGCCGTCGACAAGACGGAGTTGACGACCCGGCGCGACAACGCGGTCCAGGACTGGCTGACCATGATCAAGGACGCCAAGACCGACGAGGCCAGGCGCGCCAAGATCGACAAGTTCCCCTTCGACGACAAGATCCCGGCCGAACCCGACTGGTTCGTCACCTACATGAACGACTTCTTGAACGCTCCGGCGGCTCCGACGATCGACATCGCCGGGCTGGGTAGCCAGGGGAGCATCAGCATCGGCACGGTCGCGCCGAGCGCGGCCGACCCCTCCGCGCCGGACGCTGCCGCGCCTGATTCTGCGGCCCCGGATGCCGACGCGCCCGCAGAGGGAGAGGCCCCACCGGCCGCCACCGGCCAACCCTGACCCCGACCGCACACGCCGCGACGCGGGCACGCGTACCCGAACCGTTGGTTCGGGCACCGTGCCCGCGTTGTCGTTCCAGGGGCATGGCCCCTGAGCCGATCCAAGAACCGAGCGCTTCCGTCGCGGGCGCCAGGGCGCCGGCCGCCGGACCATCCGGCTCCGGTGCGTTTCACGGCGGGCATGGCTCCGGCGGGCGCCGGCCGTCGCGGGCGCCAGGACGGAGGGTCGCCCAGGTGCTGCGGCTCACCACAGCAGCGGCCCCACCCGACGCCCCCGCATGTGCGTCAGCTGTTCCTCCACCGGGAGGAAGACCGTGAAGGCGGCGCCCCGTCCCGGCTCGCTGTCCACCTCGATGCGCCCACCGTGCATGCGCACCAGGTGGCGGCTGATGGCCAGGCCCAATCCCGTGCCGCCCGCGCGGCGGGTGAAGGAGCCGTCCAGCTGTCGGAAGCGCTCGAAGATGGTTTCCCGATCCTCGGCGGCGATGCCCTGACCGGTGTCGCTCACGACGATGGCGATCTCCGGCCCGGCGGCGCGAGCGGCAAGATGCACGCTGCCGTGCTCGGTGAACTTGATGGCGTTGGAGAGCAGGTTGGAGAGCACCTGGTGCAGACGCGCCGAATCGCCCCAGACGCGGGGCAGGCCGGGCTCGGCTTCCCAGGTGAGGCCGAGCCCCTTCGTCTCCGCCGCCTTCCGCCAGGCGCCGGCGGCGTCCTGCAGCAGGGCGGCGGGGTCCAGCTGCACCAGATCCAGCTCCAGCCGGTCCGCTTCGATCTTGGCCAGGTCCAGAAGGTCGTTGACGATGCGCAGCAGCACCTGCCCGTTGTCGTGGATGGCCTTCACGTCCTGGCGGGTCTCCTCGTCCACCGGGCCGTTGACCCCGCTGAGGATCAGCTCCGCGTAGCCGATCACCGAGTTGAGCGGGGTGCGCAGCTCGTGGCTGATGGTGGCCAGGAACTCGCTCTTGAGGCGGTCCACCTCCTTGGCCCGGACCACCATGGCGTCCAAGCGCCGCAGAACGCTGTCCAGATCCTCGCGGGAGATGTCCCGGTCGCCCGGCAGGCCGGCGCTCGCCGGTCCTGGCGGCCGTGGCGCCACGGCGGCCGGTGCAAACCGCTCGCCACGCCAGAGGGCGCTGCCCAGCAGCCCCAGGACCAGAAGGGCCAGGCCCAGGGCCAGCGTGGTCGCCAGCTGTCGGCTGGCGGGCAGGAGCGCCGACCGTGGGGCATCGACATAGACCATCCAGCGCGGCACCGGTTCCCTCGCCGCGTCGCCCGATAGCCAGGAGGCCGGCAACCGCCGCGCGGCAGCCAGGGTGGCGGCGCCGTTCCGCGGAACCACGCCCGACCAGTCGTCGCCGCCGGCCAGGGCGAGGTCCAGCCCCGGTTCGCCGGCAAGGCGCGATCCCAGCCCGGCCGGGGCCTCGTCGCCGGAGCGCGCCAGGAGGCGGCCGGCATCGTCCACCAGCAGCCAGCGGCCGAGGTCTGGAGCCTCCGCGTCCAGGAGCGTCTTGAGGGTTGCCCCGGTGATTCGCGCGGCCACCACGCCGCCATCGGAGGTCGGCAGGGACAAGACCAGATCCGGCCGGGCGGCGCCCGCGTCCGGCAGCTGGCCGACGAAGGGGCGGCCGGCGCGCGCCCACAGGTACCAGGACGCCTCCTGCTGGCCCGGCCGCGCCGCGAGGAGCGGCGGCCCGCCCGCCCGGTCCAGGACCCGTCCGTCCATGCCGAATCGCAGCAACTCCGCCATCGCCGGCTCATCCGCCACCAGGTCGCCCAGTCCGGGACGGCCGCGGGGAGGGAGCTGGCCGGCCAGGCGAACCCGCTGCGCCGCGCCCCGCAGCAGGCTGTCGACGGCCTGGGCCCCGGCCTGGGCACGGTCCGCCAGGGCCCGCCCAGCGGCGCGCTCCTCCACCCCGCGCAGCCAGGCATAGGCCAGCGATCCCAAGGCCAGACCCAGAAGACACAGGCCGGCCAATTGCAGCTTGCGAGCGTCGACCATCCGCGGGCAACTTTCCAAACGCCAAACACCCGGCCATCAGCCGCAAACGACGTCGCCGGGTTCTTCGAGATGGGGGCTAGCGACCGCGTCAGCCGTGGCGCGCCGTCGGGCGAGCGGCCCGCGATCGCGGTGGATTATACGTCAACCGGAGCCGCGAGCGAGGGACCGGAACTCCGGTGGCGGCGGTCGGAGGAGACCACCGCGACGGAATTGCGCGCGGATTGGATAGAATGCTCCGTCGAAAGACCACGGCTCCACCTTCGCCCCGTTCCGTTCCCTCGCCGGAGGAAGTCCCATGTCCCAGGCCCGCGTCGTCCGCGCCCCGCGCGGCAACACCCTGTCCTGCAAGGGCTGGCCGCAGGAAGCCGCTCTGCGGATGCTGATGAACAACCTCGATCCGGAGGTGGCGGAGGATCCCGACCAACTCGTGGTCTACGGCGGCAGGGGGCAGGCGGCTCGGTCCTGGGAGGCCTTCGATGCCATCGTCGCCTGCCTCCGGGATCTGGAGGGCGACGAGACCCTCCTGGTGCAGTCCGGCAAGCCGGTGGGCGTCCTGCGCACGCACGAAGACGCCCCGCGGGTGCTCATCGCCAACAGCAACCTGGTGCCGCATTGGGCCACCCAGTCGCATTTCGACGACCTCGCCGCCAAGGGCCTCATGATGTACGGCCAGATGACGGCCGGCTCCTGGATCTACATCGGCACCCAAGGCATCTTGCAGGGCACCTACGAAACCCTGGCCGAGGCCGCCCGCCAGCATTTCGGAGGCTCGTTGGCGGGCACCGTGACCCTGACGGCCGGTCTCGGCGGCATGGGCGGGGCGCAGCCCCTGGCGGTGACCATGAACGGCGGCGTGGCGCTCTGCGTGGAAGTGGACCGCCACCGCATGGAGCGCCGCCTGGAGACGCGCTACCTGGACCGCTGGACGGATGACCTGGAGGAGGCCCTGGAACTGGCCCTGGCGGCCAAGGAGGGCGGCCGCCCCCTGTCCATCGGCCTCCTGGGCAACGCGGCGGACGTCTTCGGGCAGTTGGCGGACATGGCCAGGAGCGATGCGCGTCTCAGGCCGGACATCGTCACCGACCAGACGCCGGCCCACGACGTGCTGAGCTATGTCCCGCGGGGCATGAGCCCGGCAGAGGCGGAGGCTTTGCGCCGATCGGATCCGGCCGCCTACCACGAGGCCAGCATGGCCAGCATGGCGGATCATGTGCGGGCGATGCTGGCCCTGCAGGCGCAGGGCGCGTTGACCTTCGACTACGGCAACAACCTCCGCCAGCGGGCCTTCGACGCCGGTGTGGCCGACGCCTTCGCCTTTCCGGGCTTCGTGCCCGCGTTCATCCGCCCGCTCTTCTGCGAGGGCAAAGGCCCCTTCCGCTGGGCGGCCCTCTCCGGCGATCCGGCCGATATCGCGGTGACAGACCAGATCGTGCTGGATCTCTTCCCGGAGGACGAGGGCCTGCGGCGCTGGATCACGATGGCCCGCGAGCGGGTGGCCTTCCAGGGCCTGCCGGCGCGCATCTGCTGGCTGGGCCAGGGAGCCCGCGCTCGCGCGGGTCTGGCCTTCAACCAGGCCGTGGCCGACGGTCGACTCTCGGCGCCCATCGTCATCGGCCGGGACCACCTGGACACGGGCTCGGTGGCCAGCCCTCGGCGGGAGACCGAGGGCATGCTAGACGGGACGGACGCGGTCAGCGACTGGCCGCTGCTCAATGCCATGGTCAACGTGGCCAGCGGAGCCACCTGGGTCAGCCTGCACCATGGCGGCGGGGTGGGGATCGGCTTCAGCCAGCACGCGGGGCAGGTGACCCTGGCGGACGGCACACCGCGCGCCGCCCGCTGCCTGGAGCGCGTCCTGACCAACGACCCGGCCATGGGCGTGTTGCGCCACGCCGACGCGGGCTACGAGATCGCCCGAACGACGGCGGCGCGGGAGGGGCTGCGGATCCCGATGGCGGAACGGGGCTGACCGCCTTCGCCGGCTGCCTCTCGCGTCAGTCCGGTGATGGCAGCCTCACCCTGTAGCGGCTCTGCACCAGCCCGCTCGCATAGGACCGCGTGTCCTGGTGCTCCAAGGAGACGTCCGCGCCCAGGGGGCCGAAGAGCGGCCGGCCTTCACCCAGGAGGACGGGGATGCGGGTGATGATCAGCTCGTCGATCAGGCCGGCGGCCAGGAAGCGCTGGATGGTGACGCCGCCATCGATGTAGAGATGGCGGCGACCCGCCGCGCCCAGGCGCGACAGCAGCGCCGCGGGCTCGCCTCCGTCGCGCGACACCCGGTCCGCCAATTCCGGCGGGATGCGGACATCGCGGCTGCTGAGCACCGTCACCGGCAGATTCCCGTAGGGCCATTCGGGGAAGGACAGCACCTGTTCCCAGGAGCCGCGGCCCATCACCAGAGCGTCCACGGTGGCGATGAAAGCGGCGTAGCCATAATCCTCGCCCGCCGCGACCTCTCCTTCCGCCGCCGGCTCGCTCGCCGCCAGCAGCCAGTCGATGCTCCCGTCGGGACGGGCGATGAATCCGTCGACGCTGGTGGCGATGAAGACAGAGGTTCGAGCGCGCACCGATAGACCTCCTGTGGGATGGACGGGACGGGTGCATTCTACCCCAGGAGCCGAATGTGCCGACTCGCGGCGCTGAACAGTTGACGCGCGGGGCTGGAAGCGATAGACTCAGCCTGAGTTAGTGCTGCATTAATTCCCCCCTATTTGAGGAGCTTGGGCTCATGAACCGTTTGACACGCTTGGCCTTGGAGCGCCCGTCGATCACCCTGTTGATCACCTTCTTCCTCCTGGCCGGTGGCGTCTTCGCCGCCGCCGACCTCAACCAGGAGTTGGTGCCCCAGGTGGAGTTCCCGCAGGCCACGGTGGTCACCTTGTGGCCCGGCGCCTCGGCCGATGAGATCACCAACTCGGTCGTCGAACCCATCGAGTCGGCCTTGGAGGGCATCACCGATGTGCAGGTGGTGGAGGTCAGTTCCTCCGCGTCGGAGAGCTTCGCCGCCACCACTCTGAGAGCCGAGTACGGCACCACCCAGGACGAATTGCGTGATGCCATCGAGGCCGAGCTGAAGGACGTGGCGTTGCCCGAAGACGCCGAGGACCCGCAGGTGGTCCTGTTCAGCTTCAGCGACCTGCCCGTGGTCCAGGCCTCCGTGCGCGGCGCCGACGGCGATCTGGATACGGCAGAGCTGCAGCGCATCGTCAAGGACCAGGTGCTGGAGGAGTTGGAGGGCATCGAGGGCGTCAGCAGCGTGGCCCTGGCCGGCGGTCGTGAGGAAAAGATCTTCATCGACATCGATCCTGTCCGGCTGAACGCGAGAAACCAGAGCCTGGGTGCCATCAAGGGCGCCCTGCAGGCCAACGACCTCAGCTTCCCGGCCGGCAGCCTGGAAGTGGACGGCAAGACCATCCCCCTGCAGGTGGTCCATCGCCTGAGCAGCGAGACCGACCTGGCCAACCTGGCCCTCGGCGGTGGCCAGGGTGGACCGCCCGGCGGCGCTCCCGGCGGACAGGCTCCCGGCGCCGGCGACCCCGAGGCTTCGAGCCCGACCCCCGCTGCCGACCGTCCCTCAACCGGCGCCCGCGTCAGGACGGCCACCGCAACGCCGGAGCGCACGTCCTCGCGACAGAGCCGCACCCTCCTGGCCATCAGGCTGCCGGCGGAGGTGGTGGCCCTGGGCTATGCCACCACGCGTGATCTGACGCCGGACGCCGTGAGGACCCTGCAGGCGGCCCGCCCGGACCTCCTGCAGCAGATCGCCGACGACGTCATCCGGCAGGTGCCGCCGGGCGGCCCGTCGCCGGTGACCGAGGCGGTTCTGGACGCCCTGCCGGCGGACATCCGCCGGCGGCTGCGCGAACGCCTGGACGCGCCCGCCGACGACGGTTCCTCCGACGATGCCGAGCCCACCGTGGCGTCCGCCGCGCCGGAGGTAGGCGGTACGTCCGCCCGTGCGGCCGCGGCGTCCGGTCAGGCCGCCGGCGGCCTGGCCGGACTGATCGCCGAACAGGATTCCGCGTCCATCGAGCCCTTGGTCAGGGCCGCGCCGGAACTCCTGGCCCAACTGGACCCAGCGATGCTGGACCAGCTGCTGCGGGCCGCGCCGGAACTCCTCGGCGAACTGGATCCCCAGGTCGTCTCCGACATCCTCGGCGCCAACCCCGATCTGGCGCGGGCCTTGGACCCGGCCACCATCGAGGCCGTGCTCCAGTCGGCGCCCCAGCTGCTGTCGCAGTTGGACCCTTCGGTGATCAACGGTCTGCTGTCCGCTGCGCCGGACCTGGTGAGCCAGTTGGACCCGATCTTGGTGGACGAACTGCTCCGCGGCTCACCGGAGCTCCTGGGAGCCCTTGATCCCGACCTGATCGCGGGCTTGGTGGCAGCCGCGCCGGAGGCCCTGGCGCGCTTGGACCAGGAAGCCGTCGTGGCCTTGCTGGGCAACCTGGATCCCGCGGCAGTGGACGGCGCCTTGCGCGCGGCGCCCGATCTGCTGGACAGACTCGACCCCGCCGCGATCGACCAGATCCCGGAGACGGTCCTGCGCCGGATCCCGGCGTCCGTCCTCAGCGCTCTTCCCTCGAGCCTGCGCACGGCCGTCCTGCGCCGCCTGAGCGATACGCGGTCGCCCATGGCGGGCGGTCGCCGCCTGATGCAGGCCGAAGACGGCACGGTCCGCGTGGGCGATGTGGCCGAGGTCAGCCGCGCGTTGGAGCCTGCCGAGACCTTCAACCGCACCGACGGCGATCCGTCGCTGAGCCTCATCCTCTACAAGGACCAGAGCGCCAACACCGTGTCGGTGGTCGATGCCGTGCTGGCCAGGCTGACGGAACTGGAGGAGAGCGGCGACCTGGACGAGGACCTGAAGTTCAATGTGGTCTTCGAGCAGGGCACCTTCATCAAGGACAGCCTGAAGGGCGTGCGCAACGAGGGCATCCTGGGCGGCCTGTTCGCCGTCCTGGTCATCCTCATCTTCCTCAACTTCTCCGTGCGCTCCACCTTGGTCACGGCCATCAGCATCCCCATCTCCATCGTCGTGGCCCTGCTCCTCATGCGCATGCAAGGGCTGACCCTCAACATCCTGTCGCTGGCCGGCCTCACCATCGCCATCGGCCGCGTGGTGGACGATGCCATCGTGGTGATCGAGAACATCTACCGCCACATCCAGGCCGGCGAGCCGGTGCGGGACGCCGTCATCCGCGGCACCCGCGAGGTGAGCACCGCCATCACCGCGGCCACCCTGGTGACGGTGGCGGTGTTCCTGCCTTTGGGCCTGGTCGGCGGCATCACCAGCGAGTTCTTCAAGCCCTTCGCCTTCACGGCCTCCTATGCCTTGCTGGCCAGCCTCCTGGTCGCCCTGACCGTGGTGCCCCTGGTGGCGGGGCGGCTGATGCGCCGCGACAACCTGCCCGAGGACCACGAGGGCCTGCTCCTGCGCCTGTACACCCCGACCCTGCGCTGGGCCCTCGAGCACCGTTTCCTGACCCTCCTGATGGCCCTCGTCTTCTTCGTCGGCAGCCTGTCGCTCGTGGGGCTGGTGGACAAGACCTTCCTGCCCAGCTTCGGCGAGGCCGCCATCCAAGTGGAGATGGCCCTGCCGCCGGGTACCGATCTCGCCACGACCGACGCGGTGTCTCAGGACGTGGAGGATCTGCTGATGGACTGGGACGGCGTCGACACCGTGGAGACGACCGTGGGCCGCGGCAGCCAGTTCTTCGGCCAGTTCTCGGGCGGTGACAGCGCCAGGGCCTACTTCTTCGCCTCCATCGACAAGGCGGAGGCAGGAGGCGCGACGTCCGAGGACGAAGGCGACGAGGAGGCCGCGGATGAAGGCTCCGGGGGGCTCCTGGCCGAATGGTTCGCGCCGAAGGTAGACGCCCAGGCCATGGCCGCCGAGCTGCGCGACGAGCTCGACGGCTTGCGCGGGGACCTGGTGGACGACGGCATGATCGCCGACGAGGACGATGTGGTCTTCACGGTCACGGCCGGTTCAGGCGGCGGCCCGCAGGGCAGCCGTTACGACCTGCAGATCAAGAGCGACGACGCCGCCGCTCTGCGCGACGCCAACGACCGCATTCTGGAGGCCCTTGAAGACGAGGACAACTGGACGGAGAACCCCAAGTTCACCGAACTGCCCATCATCAACCTGACCAGCAACCTCAGCGAAGCCCGCTCGGTGATCCAGGTGCAGGTGGACCCGGCAAAGGCCGTGGCCAAGGGTCTGAGCACCATCCAGGTGGGGCTGGCCCTCCGCGAGATGATCGAGGGCGCCGATCTGGGCGACGTGGAACTGGTGGACGGTGACACCACGGAGACCCTCGAGGTCTTCGCCCGCTACCCGTCGGACATGGTCGGCGAGGTGGACGGGCTGCGGACCTTGGTGATCAACGGCCCGCAGGGCGCCGTGCCGCTGGAGGCGGTGGCCACGATCACCGAGGGACCCGGGCCGGTGCAGGTCACGCGCATCGACGGCGAGCGCGCCGTGGTCATCAGCGGCGAGATCACCACCCAGGACACCTTCGGCGTCCTGGACCAGGCGGACAAGATCATCGCGGAGGTGGTGCAGGACGAGGATCTGGACGAGGACGTGACAGTGGGCGCCGGAGCCGAGAGCCGCCAGCAGCGTGAAGGCTTCCGCGACATGCTGATCGCCCTGCCCATCTCGATCCTCATCGTCTACCTGATCATGGTGCTGACCTTCGGCTCATTGGTGCACCCGTTCACCATCCTCTTCAGCCTGCCCTTCGCCGTCTCGGGCGCCCTGGCGGCCCTGGCGATCACGGACCGGGCCATCAGCATGTCGAGCCTCATCGGCATGATGATGCTGATCGGCATCGTCACCACCAACGCCATCGTGCTGGTGGATCTGGTGCAGCAGTACCGCGCAGAGGGGATGGATGCCAAGACGGCGCTCATGGAGGGCGGCCGGCACCGCCTCAGACCCATCGTCATGACCGCAATCGCCACCATCATCGCCTTGATCCCGCAAGCCATCGGGTTCACGGAGGGCGCGCTCATCGCCTCGGAGCTGGCCACGACGGTGATCGGCGGCCTCCTGGCCTCCACCGTTCTCACCCTGGTGATCGTACCGGTGATCTACAGCCTCCTGGACCGCCTGACCGGCGGGGATGCCCAGGACCGGCCAGCGCCGGCCGAAGCGCCGGCGCCACCGCCGGTTGAGCCTGCGCCGGCTCCGTCCGCTGACCCGCGGGCGGCGGAGGCGTCGCCGCTACTCTGAAGACGGCTGGGTCTCACCCGGGTAACGAGAGGGCGACGGCGCGCGCGCCGGCGCCCCGCGTGCGGGGGGGCCCCGGCCCCCCGGGGGCCCGGGCCCGGCGGGGGGGCGCGCGCGGGGGGGGGCCCCCCGCCCGCCCCGCCCCCCTTCTTGCTGTCTCAGCCCTCCCGCTCTGCGGCCGGCGGCAGGCCCATCGGAATCCTCAGGCGGTCGTAGAAGCGGCCCACCAACCAGGTGCCGGCCAGGACGCCGGCGAAGGCCGGCAGGGCGTAGAGCTTGCCCTCGCCGATGTTCACCAGCACCGGCCCCGGGCACCTCCCGGTCATCGACCAGCCCACCCCGAAGAGCAGGCTGCCGGCGATGGTTCCGCGGTTGAAGGGCTTGGAGCGGATGGCAAGCGGCGCGCCACCCATGCGGCGACCGCGCGCCTCCATCCAGCGCAGGCCCAGGCCGGTGATCAGGACCGCGGTGCCGAGGATACCGTAGAGTTGAAAGCTCTCCAGCAGGAACATACGCTGGATGACGTCGTAGTCGGTGGCCCCGCCGCGGCTGAGCGCGAAGCCGAAGGACGTGCCCAGGATCAGGAAGATCGCGTTCTGGCGCATGGCCGTGGCTCCTAGAAGATCAAGCGGTGGACGACGAAGGTGGTCAACATGCCGCTGGCCAGGAAGCAGAGCATCGCCAGCCAACTGGCCCTTTCGAGGTGCGCCACGCCAAAGACCCCGTGACCGCTGGTGCAGCCCCCCGCGATGCGCGTGCCCACCCCGATCAGCAGGCCCCCGGCGAACATCCACAGGCTCTTGGCCAGGGGGCCGGCGCCGACCGCCTGATCCCACAGACCGAGGGACCAGGTGGGATGCCAGCCGCCGCTCAGGAGCGCCGAGAACAGGCCGCCGAGCAGCAGCCCGGCGAGGAAGGGCAGACGCCAGCTGCCCGGGCCCCGCAGGGCTTCGCGCTTGAAATAGGGCTGGTCGCTGACCAGGGCGCAGAGGTTTTCGTAGCCGGAGGAGATTCCCAGGCGACGTCCTGTGGTCCACAGCAGGATCAGGGTGACGAGGGCGATGGCGCCGCCCGCCAGCCACCAGGGCCAGGGGGTCAGTTGGTTGAGCAGCAACATGGGATTGCCTCCTTGGCCGTCCGGCGGCCCCGCATTTCAGGATCCGTGTCGGCGATTGTAGTATCGGGATGCGATGAAGCCAACGCCCCGCCGTTACCGCAGCGCCAGCGAGCTGGCCGGGTTCGCCTTCTGCCGCAAGGCCTGGTGGCTGCGCCACGGCCTGGGCCACGAACCAGCGGATCGGCGGCGCCTGGACCGAGGTCGGGCAGAGCATGCCCGTTGGGGCCGTGCGCTGCGCGCGGCGGATCGGCTGCGCCTGGGTGCATGGCTGTTGGGCTTGCTGGGTCTGGGGCTGCTCCTCTGGGGTTGATCGCCTGCGGTACAATGCTTCCGCCTTCAGCACCCGGCGCCTTCGGATCGATCAGAAAGGGTCAGCCCCCATGATGCCTCTCGGCGACGACAACAGCGATCGCGTCATCTTCCCGCTGGTCAACCTCGGCTTGATCGCCGTCTGCGTCCTGGTCTTCGTGGTCTTCCAAGGGATGGGGGCCGACCAGCGTTTCACCATGGCCTGGTCCACCGTGCCGGCGGAGATCCTCGGCGGACGCGACCTGGTGACGGCAGACCAGACGGTCCGGGATCCGGCTTCCGGCCAGACCTTCATCGTGCCGGGCTTGCAGCCCACGCCCGTTTCCGTCTACCTCACGCTTCTGGCCAGCCTGTTCATGCACGGCGGCATCGCCCATCTCTTCGGCAACATGCTGTACCTGTGGATCTTCGGCGACAACATCGAGAACCGGCTGGGACACGGGCGCTACCTGCTCTTCTACCTCGTCGTCGGGGTGATCGCATCCCTGTCTTTCATCTTCAGCACCGCTGTCTTGGGCGGGGATCCCACCATCCCCAGCCTGGGCGCCTCCGGCGCCATCTCCGGCGTGCAGGGCGCCTACCTGATGCTCTATCCCCACCGCCGCGTGCGCATGCTCGTGCTCCGCTCGGTGGTGGATGTGCCGGCCGTCGCCGCTGTTGGGCTGTGGTTCGCCTTCCAGTTGCTCAGCGGTTACGCCTCATTGCGGGGCGGGGGAGACGGTATCGCCTATGCCGCCCATATCGGCGGTTTCATCGCCGGCCTGCTGCTCATCCGCCTCTTCACGGCCGGGCAGCCGGCGGTGGCGCCGCAGCGCTACTTCGGGCCTCACGGCCCACGTTAGCCTCGGCCGGCCAGGCCCGGTCGAGTTCAGTCGAGACAGCCGGACAGTTCGGCCAACTCGCGATAGGCGCGGCTGAGGGAGGCCTCGTCGGCGCCGCTGTTCAGCCGGATGCTGCGGGAGGCGTTCTCCGTCAGGTCACGCAGAAGCTTCCAGTTGGGGTCCACGTCCTCGCCGTCAACAGCCAGGGTGAGGATGCGGATGCCCGAGCGCCGGGCGCGAAGCGCCGCGGCGCGAACCGCGGCTTCATCGCCGAGGCCGGTCTGATGGCCGTCGGAGACCAGGGCCAGCACCCGGCGGCGGCCGTCACCGCCCGCTCCCAGGATGCCCATCCCCGCCTCGATGGCCCGGTCGATCGCCGTCAGGCGGCCGGGGCCGACGCCCTGCAAGGCGGCCAGGAGCAGGGCGCGATCCTGGGTGAGGCCGCTGATCAGCTGTGGCTCGCGGTCGAAAGCCAGCAGGGCCACCCGATCGCGTTCCAGGTTGACGCTCTCGATGAAGGACCGTGCCTGGGACAGGGTCATGGCTACCCCCGTCCTGCCCATGCTCGTAGACCGGTCGATGGCCAGGACGATATCGGCCGCCTCCTGGCTGACCTGGCATCTCGGATGCTGCGCCAGCGGCAGGAAGACCTGTCGCAGCCGGTCTTCGCCGCCATAGCCGCAGGGGTTGACCACCAGGTCAATCGAATCGCGGACGGAGGCTTCGGCGCTTCGTCCGCGGTCGTCGCGCAGCCGGAGCCGCATGTCCTGTCCCACAGGGTAGACGCCACTCCGCAGTGCCAGGAGGCGCAGCTGCCACTGAAGCCCTTCGCCCGGCACCGGACCCAGGCTGTGGATGCCTTCGGATTCACCCTCGCCCCCGAGCGTCCCGCTGCTGCCACGCAGGTTGGCCGCCAGCGGGTTTTCCAGCTCGACCCCCACCACCTCGCTCCGGCGACCATCCGCTTCCATGGGACAGGAAGCCTGGATGCTCAGGGTGAGCGTGACGGTGTCAAGCGGACAGGCCAGCTTGTTGCTGAGATCCAGGCGGACGTCCAGGCGGCAAGGGCTGGGCGCGCCCGTAGCCTGCGCATGCAATGTCTTCGCGTCGGCCGCCAGGAGCAGGATAAGCCCCAGGCCCGGCACCAGCACGAACGACCACAAGGCCGCGATCGCGAGCCGATGGACGCGTGAGGTGAGGCCGACGGTCGGGATCATGACAAGGCGCTCAAGTCCTTAGAGGATACCATGCCTGTAAAGTGCGGGCCTGGACGGACCAGGCTCCGTGGTGGATGTGTCCGCCGTCGAAGCCTTCACGGCTGGTGGCCTCGCGTCCCGAGGGTGGCTGAAGGGGGCTGCTCGCTGAGCAGCGGATCGGGAGCGGCCGCGGGTGCGCTGGTGGGCTGAGGCGCGGCCGGAGTCTCCTGGGGGGCGCCATCGGGCGGCGTCGCGGTCGGAACGGGGCATTCAGACCGACCGACGGCCCAGCGAACAGTGCTGCCGCTGTCCTGGACGGTCAAGGTGGGCCGGGCGGGCGTGATCGGGCAGAGATCGAAGAGCTCCGACAGGCCGATGGACAGGCCGACGGTGATCGGCATCGTTCCGCAGAGCGTCTGGCTACCCGTGCGGGCGATCGCCCCTTCACCGGTCAGGAGGATGCCTTCCGCGCCGTTATCGCCGGTGGCGTCGATCCAGTAGACCGCCGCGCCGGGCAAGGTGAGGCCGGTGGCGGCCGCGGCGGCCGCATCGGCCTCGTCGAAGCGGCCGTCGCAGCCGGGGCAGGCGCGTCCGCCGTCGCCGGCCAGATCCAGGAAGGCCTCGAAGGCCACTTCGATGCAGACCGGCGGCGCGTCCGATGGTCGGGGCAAGGGCGGGGCGGTCGGCGCCGGCTCGTCCGAAGGCACCGGCGGCGGCTCGGACGGCTGGCTCTGGTTCGGTGCGCTGTCGGAACCGGCGTCAGACGCATCGGCGCCGGACAGGGAATCGGGCGCGGCAGTCCGCGATCGGCCGCCCTCCACCCCTACCGGGCGCGGCGCTACCGGGCGCGGCGGTCGGTCGGTCGGAGGGCGATCGGAGGCGGCTGCTTCCGCGACGCCGACCGGGGTAGCCCGGTTCGTCGCCTCGCGCGGCCCGGCGGTCGACGCCGTCGCGGTGGCCATGGAGGCGGCAAGGCGCGAAGGGGCGGCGACCGGCGCCGGAGCCGCCGGCGGGGGGATCGGGCGGCCGATCAGCCGTCCGGCCAGACCCCACAGACCGATGGCCAGCCCCAGGCCCAGCAGCCAGCGCCCCACGGCGACGGCGGGCCGCGCCTGGGCGGCCGTGGGAATGGCCATCAGGTCGGCCATCAGGCGCGAAGGAACAGGCAGCTCCGGCAGGCCGGCCAGGAAGGCGCGCACGCGCTCCTCCTCGAACATCGCTTCGCGGCAGGCCGCGCAGTCCCGAAGGTGGTGCGACAGGAGCAGCCGCTCCGCCCGGTCCAGTTCGGCGGGGACGCCCATGAGGGCCTGAACGCGACCGCAGCTCACGCGCCACCGTCTCTTTCGACGCCCAGAACGGCTGCCAGAGCCTCGCGAGCCCGCTGGCGCCGCTTGCGCGCCGCCTCGGGCGTGATGCCGAGCACCTCCGCGACCTGCGGCGCCGTAAGGCCGGCGTACTCGAACAAGGACAGCACCGCGCGGTGCTCGGCGCCGATCCTGAGCATGGCCTGGTCAAGGACCACCCGGTTCAGTCGCTCGTCCTCGCTGGGGCTGGGAGCCCGCAGCAGGTTGGTCAGGCCCAGGACGTCCCATGGTCGCCGCTTGCGGCGGCGCAGCTCGTCCATGGCCGCGTTGGTGGCGATGCGATACAGCCAGGCGCGATGGTTGGCCGCGCTGTCGAGGCGCGCCAGTGAGCGGTAGGCGCGCAGGTAGACCTCCTGGCAGAGGTCCTCAGCCGCCCCGGTGTCGCCCACGATCCGCAGCAGGTAGTTGAAGATCCGCTGCTGGTAGTCGCGGACGAGACCCACAAACAGCGACTCAAGCGCCGGATCACCCAAGGTGGGCGCCCGATCGCGAGCCTCGGCGGATCGTGGATCGAGGGTCATGACGTTCATCGTATCATTGTGACGGTGGAGAGGGGAAAGGTGTGACCGCGTCGTGACCCGGAAGACGGTCCGCCCGCCGCCGGTGAACCGCGGCGCGGCCGTCGCCGTTATGGAGGTCAAGACAGATTGGACCGGACCTGTCGGCCGTCGCAACGGGCGGCCGCCCCGGTCGGAACCCATGCTATAGTGACCTCATGAGCAGAGGGATGATCATGACTACAGCGGCGCGCGAGATGTCCCCCAACCCCTCCGACCCGTCCGGTGCGGCGCCCGACGACGCAACCTGCGTGGCCGCGGTGCTCCGCGGCGACCGCGACGCCTTCGCCCTTCTGTATGGCCGATACAAAGAGCCGCTCTTCCGCACCGCGGTGGCCATCACGCATGAGCGCGGCGCGGCGGAGGAGTTGCTTCAGGAGACCTTCCTGCGCGCCTACCGCTACCTCGAGCGCGTGCAGCTCCCGGCGGGTGCCAGCCTCAGGCCCTGGCTGCACCGCATCGTGATCAACCTGTGCTACGACTGGTGCGCCCGCCGTCGCCACGAATCCAGCGCCGATGACGACCTGTTGCGACGGCTGCCGTCCGGCTCGGCCTCGCCCGAGCGCCAGACCGTGGATGGCGATCAGGCTCTGGGCATCGCCGAGGCCATCAATCTGCTGCCCTTCAAACAGCGCATCGTGGTCATCCTCTTCTACTTGCAGGACATGGACCTGCACGAGATCGCCGCCACCCTGGCGCTCCCGGCCGGCACCGTCAAGTCCCGCTTGCATTACGGCCGCGTGCGCTTGCGGGAGATCATGGAAGCCGGCACTCGGGTGGACCTGCCGTTTTCGGAGACGTTGGCCCATGCGCCCCTCAGCCACTGATCGGCCCGGCGATCCCGCCGGCGGGCTGGGCGTTGAGCGCTGGCGTCACGACGACCTGGCCGTCTGGCTCAAGGGTGGCTTGGACGAGGCGCGCAACGCCGCTCCCGGTGGGCGGGTCTGGCGAGGCATCGAGCAGGAGCTGACACCGCCCCGGCCCTCCGGCTGGCTGCGGCGGCGTCATGCCTATGCCTCCCTGGGTTCACTGATCGGCCTGGCCTATGCCCTTTCCTTCGGCGCGATCCTGGTGGCCCAACGGGGCGCCGGAGCTGAGATGGCTTGCGCGACCGGTTGCCTCTGGGATCGCTTGAGCGACGACGAGATCGCGCGCCAGGCCGGTCCGGTTTCGGCCGGCGTCGATGCCTATCCCGGCTGGGTCTTCCGGGTGCGGCGGCCGCGAATGGACCGCGACACCCTGCGCAGTGAGCGTTACGAGCAGCGCTACCGTCTGGAATGGGGCTCCGCGCCGGACCTGATGGCGGTCGGCCTGGTGACCGCGGATCTGGCCAGCATCGAGATGGACTGATGTCGCTGCTTGGCGCCGACGACCAGGAGACGCCGGAGCCGGAAGGCCTGTCCGCTCCGGCCAAGGGCCAGTTGCCCGCGATCGGGGAACCGACGCCGGTCAAAGCGTCGCGCAGCCGTTGGCTTTGGGGCTGCTGCGGTCTGCTCGCCCTGATCTGTTTCTGCGGCGTGTGGGCCCTGGCCTTGACCTGGCTGCTGGGGCGTGTGGCCTCGCAGGATGGCCGTGGAACGGCAGCGACCACGGCCGAAGCGCCTCCGCCAGCGGCTTCAACCGGAGCCGCCGCGAACGGCACTGTGCCAGGAGCACCGCGCCGCGGCGGCAACCTGGTCCTGCCTGGGGGCGCGCCGAGCACCCTTGACCCGGCCCTTGTGCGCGACGTCGTCTCCGCGTCGTACATGTACGAGATCTATAGCGGCCTGGTCACCTTGTCGCCGGAACTGCAGGTGATCCCTGATCTGGCCGAGCGTTGGGAGCTCAGCGAGGACGGTCGCCGCTACACCTTCCATCTGCGGGAAGGGGTTACGTTTCACGACGGGGCCGCCCTCACCTCCGACGCCATCATCTTCGCCATCGAGCGCGCTTGCGATGCCAGAACCGCGTCGGTGGTCGCCCCGGTCTACCTGGGGGACATCGTCGGCTGCCTGGAGAAGCTGGCCGGCGAGCGGCAGACGGTGATCGGCCTCCAGAACCCCGACGCACGCACGGTCGTCATCGACATCGACTCGCCCAAGGCCTATTTCCTGGCCAAGCTCACCTATCCCACGGCCTTCGCCCTGGACCCGCTACAGCTGGAGAGAGACCAGGATTGGGCCCGCCATCCCAATGGCAGCGGGCCCTTCCGGCTGACCGAATGGACCGAAGACGAGCGGATCGTGTTGGAGCGCCATCCGGACTACTACGGCGAAGGCCCGTACCTGGACCAGGTCGTCTTCGATCTCCGGCCCATCTCGGCGGAGACCCGTTATGAGGCCGGGGAGTTGGACGCGATCGGGGTCGGCACCAGCGACATCCAACGCGTGGCCGATCCGCTGAACCCCTTGTCGGACCAGCTGCAGCTGGGTGTTGGCGAACTGGGGCTGAGCTATATGGGCTTCGACGTCCGCGTCCCCCCCTTCGATGACGTGCACCTGCGGCGAGCCTTCAATCTGGCGGTGGACAAGGAGCGGCTGTCACGGGTGCTCCTGCAAGGGACCGCGGTCCCGGTCTGGGGCCTGCTGCCCCCCGGCCTGCCCGGCCACGACCCCGACCTCAGTCCCTACCGCTTCGATCCGGAGGCTGCGCGGGCAGCATTGGCGGCTTCCCGCTACGGCGGCCCGGAGTCGGTGCCACCGATCGTCCTCTTCGCCAGCGGCGGCGGCGGGGATCCGCTGATGGCGGCGGTGGTGGACAGCATCAACGAGGTCTTGGGGCTGTCCGTCCAGATCGAGCAGGCGTCCTGGGACCTGTTCGAGGCGGAGCTGACGGCCGGCCGCTACCCCTTCTTCGCGATGGGATGGAGCGCCGACTACCCGGACGCCCAGGACTTTCTGGACGTGCTGCTGCATTCGGGCAGCGCCTTGAACCATGGCGGCTACGCCAATGCCGAGGCGGATGCCCTCTTGGAGCGAGCGCGGGTGGAACCCGACGAGGGCCGGCGAATCGCCGACTATCAGGCGGCGGAGCGACTGATGCTGGAGGACGCTCCTTGGGTACCCCTCTTCACCGGCCGCGAGGCCTGGCTGGTGGCGCCCTATGTGCAGGGGTTCAGCATCCCCCCCCTCGTGCTGCCGCGGATGCAGAGGGTCTGGCTGACGGCGAACGCGCCCAGACGCTGAGGGCGGCCCTGCGTCGGTTCGGGGGTCAAGGCGCCGGTCGGGGTGACGGCCGCCCTGTCGGTTGCCCAGTGTTCCTTGCCGGCGGGCTAGCCGGCGGCGCGTCGGCGGTGGCCGACGGCATGGTCGTCACGGTGGGCGATGCGGTCGGCGTCGGGGTGACCAGGCGCCAGTCGCGCTTGATCGCCTCGAGGACCGCGGCGGTCAAGCGGTCCGAGGCCGGGCGGGTGAGGTGCACGCCATCCGCCTGACGGATGACGACCTCCTCGCCCGAAGCATCGCGTTGGAAGGGGGTGAAGCCGCCGTCCGGCCCGGCGAAAAGGTCCCAGCTGGGCACGAAGCGCACCCAAGGGCGGGTCGCCGCCGCCATCGGGACCACCTTGTTGATGGCGCGGGCGGCCGCCATGTGGCTGTCATCCTCCATCGGGGGCATGCCGATCCAGTAGAGGCGCAGGTCGGGTCTCCGGCCGAGGTCCATCATGGCCGCCACGCGGCGCTGGTACGCTTCCTCCCAGTTGGGGTCCCCCACCGTCCACAGGGCATTGTCGGTGGGGCTGAGCATGTTCTGGTTCTCGTTGCCGCCGAAGACGGCCACCAAGGCCTCCGGATGCGGCTCGGCGGCCATGAGCTCCCCCAGCCGGGCCGGCCAGTCGAAGTAGTCCGGGCGGGTGAGGGCGGTGGCGATCTTGAAATCGAGCCGAGCGCTCAGCGGTTCGCCCAGGCCGGAGCGTCGCTGCAGCTCGTAGCCGATAGGCTCGGCAAAGGAATCCCCGATGACCAGGACGCGCAGCGGGTCCGCCAAGGTGACGGTGCGCAGGGGGACGAAGGTCGCCGTCGGGCTGGGGGCGGCCGTCGCGCCCGTGGGGGTCGGCGACGGGCCGGCGGGAGGACCCGCCAAGGAATCGGTCGCCCGCGCTGGTACCGAGGATCTGGAGGCCGCGGCCCGACCCAGTCCCCAGGCGCCCAGGGGCCCGGCGGCCACATCGGCGGCCAGCCGGTTGAAGGCCCGCTCCGGCGCGTCCAGCCGGGTGGCCTGGACGGCGGACTGCCAGGCTTGGGCGCTGCCCAGGAGGAGGCGGCGACGGGCACCGAAGGGCTGCCGCTCTGCCAGGTCCGACAGGCGGCCGGAGGCCAGGACCGCCACCACCAGGAGGCCCAGCCAGATGGCGGCGAGCACCGGCCATTGAGCATCTGGCTCCGGAGGCCGGACGGTGGAGGGCTGCTGCCTGGGCTCTCGCCTCGAGGTCCTGGACATGGGCGCTGGCTCAGAACTGGAAGTAGATGTAGGGGGCCACGCCGCGCGGGCCGAGCATGATGCAGAGGAAGATGAAGGCCCCCAGGGCGGCGCCCTGGACGACCAGGGGCAGCCGGCCGAAGCCTCGTTCCAGTCCGGTCATGGACCGCCCGGGCAGCTGTTGCCAGAAGATCATGGCCACGGCCACCAGCAGTGGTCCGATGACGGTCGCCGGCGGCACCGTCCAGGCCGTGGCCAGGCGCGTCAGCAGGGTTCCGGCCAACTGGAAGCCCTCCAGCCCGCGGCCCTGGGCGCGAAAGAGCACCCATCCCAGGCAGATGAAGTGAAAGGTGGTCAGGCGCCCCAGGACCTGCCGCCGGCCACCCCGGCCCCAGGCCCGTTCCGCCGCCAGGCCAAGGCCCTGCCACAACCCCCAGGCCACGAAGGTCAGGGACGCCCCGTGCCACAAGCCGCCCAGGGTCATGGTGATCATCAGGTTCGCGTAGGTCCGCAGTCCGCCCTTCCTGCTTCCGCCCAGCGGGATGTAGAGGTAGTCGCGCAGCCAGCGGCTCAGGGTCATATGCCAGCGGCGCCAGAAGTCCTGGATGCTGGCCGCGGCATAGGGACGGTCGAAGTTCTGCGGAAAGCGGATACCGAGAAGCAGGGCCAGGCCGATGGCCATGTCCGTATAGCCGCTGAAGTCGGCGAAGATCTGCACGGCGTAGCCGTAGATGGCGGCCAGGATCTCCACGGCGCTGAAGCGCTCCGGCGCGCCGAAGACCGGATCCACCAGCGCGGTGGCCAGGTAGCTGGACACCACCACCTTCTTGAAAAGCCCGCCGCCGATCAGCCAGGCCGCGCGGCTGGCATCGGCCTTCGTCAGCCGCCGCTCCTGCGCCAGCTGCGGCACGAACTCGATGGCGCGGACGATGGGACCGGCCACCACGTGAGGGAAGAAGGCCAGATAGACCGCGAAGTCGAGCGTGGCCACCGGCGCCAGCCCGCGGTAGACGTCGACGGCGTAGCTGATGGCCTGGAAGGTGAAGAAGCTGATGCCCACCGGCAGCGCCAGTTTGACCAGCGGAATCCGGTCGGAGACCTCCAGCCAGCGCAGGAGGTCGTTGCCTGTCTGGGCCAGGAAGAGGGCGTACTTGAACCAGGCCAGGATGCCCAGGTTGAACAGCAGGGCGGCGGCGAGGGCCAGCCGCCTGGCCGGACTGCCCGGCAAGGCGCGGTGGATGCCGCGGGCCAGGGCGGCGTTGACCAGGGTCGAGACCGCCAGGAGGGCGGTGTACTGCAGGCCGACGTAGCTGTGGCCCCAGTCGAAGGCGCCGTAGAAGACATAGCTGACCGCCAGGACGAAGCCACGCCAGGCGGTCGACCGTCGCGCCAAGACCCAACTGACGGGGTAGACGATGGCAAAGAAGAGCGCGAAGCCGAAGGTGGGAAAGAGCATTCGCCGATGGGCCTGGCCGTCAGGGCAGCCAGCTGAGGGCCCAGCTGTCCGGAGGGACGGCAAAGGAGGCGCTGACGGGATCCCCTCCCGCCAGGGGCAGCAGCGTCAGGCGCGAGCCGAAGGCCTCGCCGTCGCCGCCCGCCTGCGCCAGGAGCCAGCGGGCGTCGGGGCTGAAGGCCAGGGGGGCTCCGCCGCCGCCCGGGATGTCGAATCGCAGGTCCGGCGCGGCCGCGGTCGACGCCGGGTCCAGGACCAGGATCGCGGTATGGCCGCTGTCCGCGCCATCGGGGTGGCCGGCCAGGGCCAGACGCCGGCCGTCGGCGGACCACAGGGGGCGCCCCAGGCTGCCGCCTGCGGGCATCCGGAATCGCTCGCGCACCGTGCCGGTCGGCAGGTCCAGGAGGCGCAGGCGATCGGCCAACGGAGCCCCCTCCGGCAGGGCCAGCCCGCCGGGGCCGGGCGCGGGCGTTAGGCCGGCGATCGTGACGGGCAAGGCGGTCAGCTCGCGCCGATCGACCAGATCGATGAGCCGGAGGGAGGCGATGATCCCGCTGTCCGCGGCAAGCTGTGAAACCACGGCACGACCGCGCTGTGGGTCATAGGCGGCAAGGACCAGCGACAACGGCTGGTCGGGCGGTGAAGACGCCTGCCAGAGGACTTCCGCCGCCGCGGTCTCGGGCGTGCCGCTCGAGCCGTTCCCCAGATCTCCCGGCGACACCGCGTGCAGCGACCAGCCGGCCCCCTTGCCGCTTCCCGCGGACGAAAGCGCCTGCAGGCCGAAGCCCACGCTCGAGCCGTCAGGCGCCCAGACGAAGCCGGCCAGGCGCTCCTTGCTCGCGTCCACGACGGTCAGGACGCGCGCCGGCGCCCCCGCCGCCAGCTCGCGGACGACCAGGGCCTCGACGGCGTCGGTGGGGCTCGAGCGCTGGATGATGCGGTAGACCACCCGTTTGCCATCCGGCGCCGGCGACCAGTCCGTGACGTTGCCCATCGCCGAGGTCGTCCAGAGTAGCTGCCATTCGCCGGAGGAGGCGTCCAGTTGGAGGGCCAGATTGCGCTGCCCGGCGGTGTCGATGGCCATGACGACCAGGCGGCCCGGCAGCTCTCCCATCCCGAAGGACGGCCGGTCCGCGGGCGAGCCGGCCACCGTGCCCCCTCGCGGAGCGTCGGGAGAGGCGTTGCCGCCAACGCGCGGATCGCCGGAACGGCGGCAGGCCGCCGCCGACAGGAGACCCAGGAGCAGAAGGCAGGTCGCCGAGCGTCGGGCCGCCGGAAGAGGGGTCATGCTGCGATTCTAGCATCCCCGACACCCGCGACCGCTGACGACCCCGGGGGGCGCGTCGTCAACGCCCCTCGCGGGCGCCGATGGCCGGCGGATCGGCCCAGCAGGTGCCGATCAGGTCGCCCGGCGCCCAGGAGCCCGGCAAGCCGGCGCCCAGGGCCGGACTGCCGCGCGAGATGGCGCCTGCGGCGCCCAACAGCGGGTCGCGACCCACGACGCCGCCCGTCTCCGCCACGGGCAGGCTGGGCGTCGAGCGTCCGGGATCGTCCACCGCGTACCACAGGTTGTTCCGAAAGCGGAAGGTCTCCGGCGCGGTGCCGCCCCCCACGTTCACATCGGCCCTGATCTGGCCGCGGCGGAAGACGAAGAGGTTGTTGAGCACCTGGCCGTCGCGCGTCGGGGCGAAGCGGAACTCGCCCTGGCTGCTGGTTTCCTGCAGGATGCGCATCAGCCAGCGCGTGGGTTCGATGACCGTGTTCTGCGCGACCAGGCAGTCCACGCAGCCCACGAAGGCCCAGGGGGTGACGCCGCCCTCGATGCGGTTGGCCAGTACCGTGACGCGCCTCGCCTCGGCGTTCTCCGCAGCACGGTCCAGGGGGGGGCGGAAGAACTCCAGGCCAGTGGATCCGCCCATGTTGACTGCCCGCTCACCGGCCCGCAGCATGTGGTTCCAGCGGATCTCCACGTCGGCCGAGCCGCCTTTCGCCTGCACCGCGTTGCCGGACAAGTCCTGGAAATGGTTGCGCGCCACCAGAGCCTGGTGGACGCCCACCATGTCGATGGCCGAGCCGGTGCCGCCACAACGGGTGAAGGTGGAATCCCTCACCAGGACGCCATGGATGCCGCTGAGCTTCAGGCAGTCCTGGTTGCCGCTGCCGCCCACCTGCGCGATGGCCAGGCCGCGGAAGATGAGCGGGCCGGCTGCCTGGGGCTCGGTCACCGCGCCGGCGTCATCGGCGTTGATCCCGTTGGCGCTCTGGCCGCTGACATCCAGGTCGTGGACCACCAGCCAGGCGGGCCGGACCAGGTGCAGGGCGTTGGCCCCGCCCAGAAGACGCGGTCGCTCCTCGCCGGGCATCCCGCCCAGCCAGATGGGTGCCGCAGCCGTTCCGCGCAGGTTCTCCAGGTAGACGCCCGCGGCGTAGCTGCCGGCGTGCAGACGGATGGCGGTACCGGGACGCGCGGCCCGGGCCGCCGGGACCAGGCTGCGGAAGGGTCGCCCGGGCGACCCGTCGCCCGTGGCGTCGTCACCGCGTTCGGACACGTGCAGTTCGCGTTGCGGCGACAGGCCATCCTCGAAGGACCGGATGGCGCCGCAGGCCTCCGCTTCGGAGGTAGGACCGGCGCTGGGAAGCGGCACAGGGGAGGACGTCGGGTTGGGCGAAGACGAAGGGACTGCGCCGGACGTGGCCGTCGGCGGGATCGCCGACGGGGGAATGCTGGTGGCGGTGGTCGGCGCCGTCGGGGCGAGCGTGCCTGGCGGCTCCGGCGTGGGAATGGGCGCGCGCGACAGGAGCGCCGGCAACCAGAGCCTAGCGGCGGGCGGTTCCTGCGACCGGCTGGTGGCGGTGAAGGCCAGGGCCAGCGCGATTCCGGCGCCCAGGGCAACCGGTGCCGGCCGGCCGGCACGAGCGGGAATGCGGATACGGAACATGGCACACCTTCCTGGTTCCGGCGCGTGGTGATCAGGCCTCCGCGCGCGACCTTGGCACGCGACTCGGTCGTGGCTGTAGACACCGGCAGGTGCGGGCAGTATAATGTTAATGGTCTTGTTCGTCAGGTTCGTTCCTGGCGCCCCCCCTGGCTCTCTTCCCAGTCAAGCATCATCGCTCGGGTCCTCGTCGCCTCCGCCCCCTGCCCAAGGGTGTTCGGTGGCCTTGCCCTCAGGATTGCCCGCCCTGCCGATCGTTGCGGAGGCGCCCTCCCGGCGCCGCAACGACCCGAACGGTGGGCAACCGGTACGCCCACGGATGATCAGCGATTTCCCACACAACCATCGGTCTGTCCGTTCGGCAAGGTGTCGCTTCGTAGCGCACCTGCTGGTACTGGGCGTGGCCGTCGCCACCTTGACGGGGGCGAGGGGCTGGGCGGTGGCGGCGCCGGGCCAGGATGAGGCCGAAGCCGCGAAGGGCCCCACCTTCGTGCGCGTCATCGACGCCGTGGCCAAGGGAGGGCAGCTCAACCTGCCCATGGGCGTGGCGACGACGCCGGACGGCAGCCGGATCTTCGTGGTGGATACCGGAAACGCCCGGATCCAGGTCTTCCAACCCTCGGCCGAACCCTATCTGGGCTGGTGGGGGCGCCGCGGCGAGAACTACGGGCAGTTCTGGCAGCCCCGCGATGTGGCGGTCAGCCCCGACGGCAAGTACGTCTACGTCGTCGATGCCGGGCGTTCCGTGGTGCTGCAGTACCGGCTGGACGACAAGTTCTGTGTCAAGGCCCATTGCGAGAACAAGCCCTTCCAGGAATGGGGCGGTCCCGGCAAGGGCCCCGGGCTCTTTCTCAACCCCATCGGCCTCTCCGTGGACAGCCGCGGGAACGTCTACGTGGCGGATGAGGGAGCCAGCGACATCGAGATCTTCACCCCCGACGGCAGCTTGTGGCTGGGCACCCTGGGTGGCCCGGGCAGCGACCCGCACAAACTCAACCATCCGCGGGACGTGGCCATCGGACCGGACGACGAGGTCTGGGTGGCGGACACCAACCGCAACCGGCTGGTCGTCTTCGCCCGGGACGGCACGCTGAAGCGCCAGGTGAGCAGCTTGGGCAGCCGGGTCGAGGACAAGCTCAACAAGCCCTCCGGCATCGCCGTGAGCACGGACGGACGCTTCATCATCCGCGACTTCGAGCCCTCCTACACCAGCCCGCGGCTCTGGCGCTCCGGTCCGGACGGCAAGCTCCTCGGCCCGGCCCTGGGCCTGGCCGGCGTGGACCCGCGCCTGCAGCTGCATCTTCAGGGAGCCGCCTTCCTTCCTGGCGGCGACGCAATCCTCAGCAACCCCTATGCCGGCACCGACCCGTTGGACAGTGGCGATGCCGGCCTGATGCTGCTGCCACCGGACGGCGGCAGCATCACCTCATTGGCCGGGCTCGGCCGCGACCCGGGCCAGTTCGACCGGCCGCGAGCCGTCGCTCTGGACGACCAGTTGCTGGTCGTCAGCGACAGCGGCAACCGGCGCATCCAGGTGTTGGACGCCGCGCAGGACTTCTCACCGTTGTACCTCTTCGGCGCCCCGGACATGGACATGGGCGAGCCGGCCGGTCTGGCCCTCTGGCGAACGGGGCCGGAGCGTGACGCCTTGAAGGTCTATGTGGCGGATCCGAATCGCCACCTGGTCCACATCTTCATGGCCGATGGCACGCCTCTGGGTGCGTTCGGCACGGGTCAGCGGCAACGCAGCGCTGAAGGGCTGGACGGACCGGAGGGCGTAGCGGTAGACGCGGACGGCACCGTCTACATCGCCGACACGGGCAACAACCGCATCGTGCGGCGCAGCCCGACGGGGGAACTCATCGGAAGCTTCGGCAGCGCGGGCAAGGACGCGCTGGAGTATCCCCGGGATCTGACGGTGGGTCCGGACGGCCTCTTGTACGTGATCGAGCGTGGGCAGGCGCGCCTGAGCGCCTACACCTTGGAGGGGTTCCTGGTCCACCGCTGGGAGGCCGAGGCACCCGAGCGGGGCGACGTGCCGCCGGGCTTCCTGCGGGGGCCTATGTCCCTTTCCTCGGACGGCCGGTACCTGTACCTGTTGGAGAACGACGATTTCAATCTCCGGCGCGTGACGGTATTCCGCTCGCCTTCTCCGGAGAAGCCGCTCGCTGACGCGGTGGTGGCTGTCTTCGCCGACGGGGCGGGCGGCGGTCCGGGCCTGGTGGACCGGCCCCTGGGTGTGGCCGCCAACCGCGACGGCCGCGTACTGGTGGTGGACAGCGGCAACAACCGCCTGCAGCTCTACCGCTGGGGCGGCGCGCCCGTGGCGCCGACGATGACGCCCACAGCGATGCCCACGGACACCGCGGCTCCCAGCGCGACGCCCACGGCCAGCGCCACGGCGACCTTGTCCCCCGCAACACCCACGCCCACGAGCACCCGTAGGGAGCCGACGCCCACCGAGGCTCTGCCCACCGCGACGCCGTCGGACAGACCCACGACCGCCAGCGCCACCCCTTCCGCGCGACCTACCCGCACCTTGCAGCCGGGCAAGCGGCTCATCTACGTACCTCGGCTGCTACGCCCGCGCTGAGCGGACGGCGGCATTCAAGTCCGGGCGTCTACGAGGGCCCTTTGACAGCCCCATCGCCCCGCGATACGATTGGCCGACCCTCCCCCATGCGCATACTCTTCCTCCTCACCTACTACTACCCCCACTGGACCGGGCTGACCCGCTACGCCGGGCGGATCGCCGAAGGTCTGGCCGCGCGGGGACATGAGGTGCATGCCCTGGCCGTGCGGCACGATCCCGACTTGCCCCTCGAGGAGGTCATCGGCGGCGTCCGGGTGCATCGCGTGGAACCGCGCTTCAGCGTCAGCCGCTCGCTCATCGCCCCCGGTCTCCTGCCGCGGCTGCGGCGCCTCTTGCGGGAGGAGGCCATCGATGCCGTCAGCATCCACATCCCCTTCCCGGAGGTCTATCCTGCCACCGCCCTGGCCCGCCAGGCCGGCGCCTCCGTCTTCCTCACCCACAACGGCGACCTGGTGCTGCCAACCGGCCGGCTCAAGGCCCCTCTGGAGCGGCTTTATTACCAGATGACCGGCGCGGCCGGCCGCATGGCCACCGGCCTCATCCCCCAGACCCGCGACTATGCCGCCTCCAGCCGCCTGCTCGCGCCCTTGGAAGCCAAGCTGCACTTCATCTACGCCCCCGTGGACCTTCCGCCGCCCGACCCAGCGGCATGCGCCGCCTGGCGCCGGCAGTTGGGCCTGGAGGAGCGCTTCCTGGTGGGCTTCGCCGGACGCTTCGTCGAGGAGAAGGGCTTTGACTTCCTCTTCCGGGCTGTTCCCCAGGTGCTGGCAGCGCGGCCCGATGCCCATTTCGTGTTCGCCGGGGTTCGGGAGATCAGCTACGAGGGCTTCTTCGAGCGCCACCGGGCCGAGGTGGAGGCCCTGGCCGACCACTTCACCTTCCTCGGCCTCCTGACCGAACCGCAGGCCTTGGCCGACTTCTACGGGATGATCGACTGCTTCGCCCTGCCCAGCCGCTCCGACTGCTTCCCCTCCACCCAGATCGAAGCCGTGCGCAGCGGCGCGCCCCTGGTGACCGCCGACATCCCCGGGGCGCGGGAGATCGTGCGCGTGACCGGGATGGGCGTCATCACCCGAGCCGGCGACCCCGCGGCCCTCGCCAAGGGCATCCTGGAGGTGGCTGCTCGGCTTCCCGCCTACCGTGCGCGGCAGACGGCAGCCCTGGCCATCTTCGACCCCCAGCGCTGCTTCGACGCCTACGAGGCGCTCTTCGCCCTCTCCCGCGAGCACGGTGGGGCCGGCCTCAGCGCCGCAGCGGCGCGGCAGGTCCCCATCCTGGCTCGCGCCGCCGATCAAGTGGCCGAAGCCGTGGTCAGCGCGGTGGGTCCGGATGGGCTGTTCCGTCCCCTGCTCGACGACGCGCCGGATCTGCCCGCCGCCGCAACCCTCGCCGCTTCCGTGGAGGCTCATCATGCCTGAGCAGGTTGTCCAGCCCCGAATCCGAGGCTTCGTGTGCACCACGGCCCATCCCGAAGGCTGCGCCGCCCAGGTGGCGCGGCAGGTGGCGGAGGTTCGTCGGGAACCCGCCGCCTGGAGCGGCGGGAACCTCCTGGTGCTGGGCTCCTCAACGGGTTACGGCCTGGCCACCCGCATTGCCGGCGCCTTGGGCTACGGCATGTCCAGCCTGGGGGTCTGCTTCGAACGGCCACCAAAGGGCGATCGCACCGCTTCGGCCGGCTGGTACAACACCAGGGCCTTCCATCGCGAGGCGCGGGAAGTCGGCCTGCGGGCGGAAACCCTGAACGGCGACGCCTTCTCCAACGAGATCCTGGCCCAGGCCATGGACCGGCTGCGGGCAGGCTTCGGCCCCGTGGACCTTTTGGTCTACAGCCTGGCGGCGCCCAAGCGCCAGGATCCGGAGACCGGCCAGATCTACCAGTCGGTGCTCAAGACGGTCGGCCGGCAGCTTCCGATCAAGTCCGTCAACCTGAACACCGAAGAGGTGGAGGAGGTGGCCCTGGAGGTCGCCACGCCCCAGGAGATCGCCGAGACGGTCGCCGTGATGGGCGGGGCCGACCTCCGTCGCTGGGTAGAGGCCCTCCTGGGCGCCGGGCTTCTGGCCCCCGGCGCGCGGGTGGTGGCCTACTCCTACCTCGGTCCCGAAGTGACCTGGCCCATCTACCGCTACGGCACCATCGGCCATGCCAAGGCTGACCTGGAGGTGACCTGCGCCAGCCTCAACCAGACCCTGGACAGGGCTCTCGGCGGCGGCTGCTACGTCTCCATCAACAAGTCCATCGTCACGCAGGCTTCGGCGGCCATCCCGGCCGTGCCCCTCTACATGAGCCTGCTCTTCGACGTCATGAAGCGCGCCGGCACCCATGAAGGGCCGCTGGAGCAGGCCTCGCGCCTCCTGGCCGACCACCTGGGGCCGGGTCTGAAACCCAAGACGGACGAAGAGGGCCGCATCCGCCTGGACGACCTGGAGATGGCCCCGGCGGTGCAGGCGGAGGTGCTGGAGCTCTGGTCCAAGGCCACGACGGAGCGCCTTGCCGAATGGGGCTGCTTCGCGCGCTTCCAGTGCTATTTCCGCCAATGTTTCGGCTTCGACGTGGCCGGCGTGGACTATTCGCTGCCGGTGGAGACGGACCTCGACTGGGAGCCGGGAAGCGGCTCGGCATGACGCCGCCCTCGCCGTCCCTCCCCGCTTTGCCCCTGCCCTCCCCTGAGGCATTGCGCGCCGAGTTCGCCCTGGATCCCGACGTCGTCTTCCTGAACCATGGGTCCTTCGGTGCCTGCCCCCGGCCGGTGCTGGCCGCCCAGGCCGCTTGGATCGGGGAGATGGAGCGCCAGCCGGTGCTTTTCATCGCCCGGCGCTATCCCCAGCTCATGGAGGTCGCGCGCAACCGCATCGCCGAAGTCCTGGGGGCCCGGCCGCTCGACCTGGTCTGGGTGATCAACAGCACCGTGGGCGTGAACGTGGTCGCCCGCAGTCTGGCGGCGCGGCTGGGCCCGGGCGACGAGGTGCTCGGCTGCGACCACGAGTACGGGGCTTGCGACCGGACCTGGAACTACCTGGCCGCTCGGGGCGGCTTCAGCTACCGCCTGGCGGCGGTCCCGGTACCCGTGGAATCTCCCGAATCCCTGGTGGAGACCCTCTGGGCCGCCGTGACGCCGCGCACCCGTGTACTGTTCCTCAGCCACATCACCTCGCCGACCGCGCTGATCCTGCCGGTGGCCGAGATCTGCCGCCGGGCCCGCGAGGCGGGGATCCTGACCTTGATCGACGGCGCCCACGCGCCGTCGCACCTGGACGTGGACCTGGAAGCCGTCGGTGCCGACTTCTACACCGGCAACTTCCACAAGTGGGCCTGCGCCCCCAAGGGCGCCGCCTTCCTCCACGCCCGACCAGAAGCCCAGGGCCTGCTGGAACCGCTGGTCATCAGTTGGGGCTGGGAGCCGGAGATCCACGGTCCCTCGCCCTTCATCGACCAGATCGAGTTCTGGGGGACGCGGGACGTCACCCCCTTCCTGACCGTGCCCGCCGCCCTGGACTTCCAGGCGGAACGCAACTGGGACGCGGTGCGCCAGCGTTGTCGACGCCTGGTCATGGCGGCCCGGGAATCCCTGCTCGGCCTGCCCGGCGTCCAGGCCCTGCAGGCGCCGCATCCGGATCTACTGGGGCAGATGGTCGCCGTGCAGCTGCCTGCGGACGCGGACGTGCTGAGCCTAAAGGAGCGCCTCTATGAGCGCCATCGCGTGGAGCTGCCGCTCTATCTCTGGCAGAACCGGCCGATTCTCCGCGTCTCGATCCAAGGCTACAATGGCGAAGAAGACGTGGCCGCTTTGTTGGCGGCTCTGCGCGCCGAACTCTGAGCCCGTGCACCGCGTTCGGAGCAAGCGGGCTCGGCGTTGAGCGGGCGGCCGCACCACAGAACCCCGGGAGGCAGACCATGAGGCAGACGCCGGAGGACCCCCGCATGACGACGACCGTTGCCGACCGCGGACGCGGGCTGACCGTCCTGGCCGTCGGATGCGCCCTGATCTTCCTCGGTGGATGGCCTTGGTCGGGCGCGTCACCGTCAACGCCGCCGGCGGCCCATGCAGCGGTGCCGGACTTCCCCACCAATCTGGCGGCGGACGAGGTCGGCGACGTCTGGGTGACCATGGGCACGGACACCGGACAGATCGGGCTGGATCGGTACTCCTCCGGCCTGGCCTGGCGAGGGGGCTTCATGAGCATCGGTGACATCCACGATCTGGCGGGGATGCCCGGCGGCGGGATGGTCATGGACCTGTCCATTCCCATCCCCGATCAGCCGGACCTGCCCGCACTCAGCCTCATCAGCCGTCTGAGCGATGCCATGGAACAGGTGGTGGCCTGGGATCTCGGGCTCGGCGAGGTGGACTACGTGCGCTCGATCGGCGTCGAGAAGGACGGCACCATCGACATTCTGATCGCCGGTGATGCCGGCTACACCGAGATCCGGCGCTACAGCCCCGGCGGCGCAGCCCTGGACCGCATGGTCATCGAGCCCTGGGCCCTGGACATGGCCCTCGGCGCGGACGGCATCCGCTACGTGGTCTACGACGATCCCGACGACCCTCGCGTGATGCGCTACAGCATCGACGGTGGACTGGCCGGATCCTGGAAGCTCCCGGCGGTGCCCACGGGCATCGCCGTGGCGCCCGACGGGCGGATCTTCATCCCCGTACACGAGGGCGTGGGCGACAACAGCCGCGTCGAGCGCTTCAAGCCCGACGGCAGCCCCGACGGCGGCTTCAAGGTAACCGGGCGCTGCTGGAAGCTGGCCACCGGACCGGATGGCAGCCTCTACGCCATCATCGAGGTGCGGCCTCGGTGGTCCATCCAGCGCCTCAGCCCCACCGGCGGCCAACGGGGTGTGGTGGAATGGGAGCAGATGCAGCGCCGCCGCGGCGCCCATCCCGCCACCGTGACCGCCTTGCCCCCGCCGGCCTCCGCCACGCCGTCGCCAACGGCCACACTGCCTCCCTCGGTCACGCCCACGCCGCGGCCGGCCACCCGCACGCCCACGCCGACGCCGGGCGAGGGTCCCGATCCCACGGCCGCGCCGACCGGGCAGGCAACCGAGCCCACACCGACGCCCGAAGGCGGGGAGGACCGCGCCCGCATCGTCTTTCCCCTCGTCGGGCGCGGCCAATGGCCGTGAGGGGCGGTCGAGCCGGACCTCCGTCGGTCAGCGCCGGCTGACGCCCCATGGGCTTGCTGGCTCCCGCGGCCCTGGGCCTGAGCGCCCTGCTGGGTCTGGTCCTGGCCCTGCACATGCTGCGCCCGCGCCAGGCGGCGCTGCGGGTGCCCTCCCTCTTCCTGTGGCGCGAGGTGCGGCAGGATCCGCCGGCGGCCCGGCCCTGGAGACCGCTGCGCCGCAGCCCCCTCCTCCTCCTGCAGCTGCTCGCGCTGAGCCTGCTGGTCCTGGCCCTGTCCCGCCCCTGGCTGTCCAGCCGCCAGGCGGTCAGCGGCGAGCACCTGATCCTCCTCGTGGACCGTTCGGCGACCATGGCCGCTACCGATCTGGCCCCCAACCGCCTGGCCGCGGCGCGGCGCCGCATCCTGGCGTTGGTGGAGGGCCGGCCCGGCGCGCGGTTCACGTTGATCGCGTTCGACGCGCATCCGGAGCTGCTGGTCGCCGGCGAGACGGATCCCGGCCGCATCCGCCGGGTCCTGGAGGGCCTGACGGTCTCTGGCCCTGGGCCAGCCGGGGATGACGGTGATCCTTTACTCCGACGGCGCCTTCGACCTGGACGGGCCACCGCCGGCCGGCCTGGCGCTGCGCTTCGATCCCCTGGGCGAGGCGTCGGTCAACCAGGCCATCAGCGCCTTGAGCCTGACGGAAGGTCCCACCGATCAGGGGCCGCTGCTCTTCGCGCAGGCGGGCAACGGGGGCCGGCAGTCCGCGCGGCGGCGGCTGCTGGTGGAGGTGGACGGGCGGCTCCTGGACGCCCGGGACCTGGACCTGCCGCCGGGCGGCTTCAGCGGCTTCACCTTGGACCTCCCGCCCGAGACATCGCAGGTGCGGGTCGCTTTCGACCAGCCTGACGCCCTGCCCCTGGACGACGAAGCCTGGGTGGTCCGGCCGCGGAGCCGCCCGCTGCGACTGGCCCTGGTGGGCGAGGGCAACCGCTTCCTCGAGATCGCCTTGGGGCTCCTGCCGGCGGTGGCGAGCGTGCGCAACCTGGACGCGGCGGAGGTGGATCGGCCTTGGGGCCTCATCGATCTGGCGGTGCTGGACGGGCTGCTGCCGGCGCGGCTGCCGGACTGCCCCCTCCTGCTGGTGGCGCCCCGCGGGCCCTTGGCCCTCGGCAGTCCCGACGCCCTGCGTCCGACGGACCGGGTCCTCGAGCTGCCACAGCCGGTGATCTCCGATCCCGCGCACCCCCTCCTGGCCGACACCGGCTTCGCCGAAGCGGCCATCCTGCGGGCACAGGCCTTGGCGCTGGGCCCGGGCTGGACGCCCTTGGTGACCGCCCAGGCGGACGGCGTCACCTGGCCCCTCGTGGCCGAGGGCCACCTGAACGGCCAGCGAGCCCTCCTGATGGCCTTCGACCTCCGGGACTCCGACCTGCCGCTCCTGCCGGCCTTCCCGCTCTTCATCGCCGCGGCCGTGGAGAACCTGACACCCCGGGGCCTGGTGGAACCGCCGCGCGAGGCGGCGCTCGGCGAACCGCTGGCCCTGCGGCTGGCGCCCGGCGTTGAAGCCGCGCGGATCATCGACCCGGCGGGCGAGGAGACGGCGCTCACGATCGCTTCGGGGCAGGCGGCGTTCGCCGGCACGGGCCGCGTCGGCCTCTACCGCGTGCTGGCGACCGGCCCCGACGGCCCGGAGGAGACGGCCTTCGCCGTCAACATGGTCTCGACGCGCCCTTTGGACATCCGTCCGCGAAACCCGCTGGCCACGGCCGGAACAGCCGCCGGCGACGCCTCCGCGCCCATCTCGCTCCCGTCGCCCGGCCGACGCGAGCTCTGGCGGCCCCTGGCCGCGATGGCCTTTGTGCTGCTCCTGGCCGAATGGGCCTACGATCACCGCCGCGCGCTCATCGAACGGCTGGGTCCGCCGCTGCGCCGCTGGTCGACGGCGGCCCGTCGCGCGGCCTTGCCCGGAAGGGGATGACCGTCATGACCGTTCCCGATCTGCCTTCGGCCCTGCTCCTGCCCTACGGCGACACGCTGCCCCAGGTGGCCGCGGATGCCTGGCTGGCGCCTGGCGTGGTCCTGGTGGGCGAGGTGGTCATCCATGCCCGGGTCACGGTGCTGTTCAACGCGGTGTTGCGCGGCGACATCAACCGGGTGGAGGTGGGCGAAGGCAGCAACATCCAGGACCTCTCCATGCTCCACGTGGCCGATGAATGGCCCTGCATCGTGGGGCGCGAGGTGACGGTGGGCCACATGGCCCTCCTGCACGGCTGCGTGGTGGAGGACTGCTGCCTGATCGGCATGGGGGCCAGGGTACTCAACGGCGCGGTCATCGGCCGCGGCAGCATCGTCGCCGCCGGAGCCTTGGTGCCTGAGGGCATGCGGGTGCCTCCGGGCAGTCTGGTCGCCGGCCTGCCGGCACAGGTCAAGCGCACCCTCCGTCCCGAGGAGACCGACCCGGGGCGTCGCTGGGCGGCGAAGTACGTCAAGGTAGGCCGCGCCCTGCGCACCGGCCGCGCCTACCGGCCCAACGAGGGGCTGGACGAGGTGGGCTGAAGCCGCTATCCGTTGAGGGTGCCGAAGGTCACACATCCACCGACGCGTGCCTGTCCGGTCACTGGTCCGCCCGAGCCGTCTCAGCATCGTCGAGCGGATGGACGGTCGGGCTGTGGAAGCCCGGCGCGACCACATGCGAAACGTCCAACCGGCCCCGGCGCCTCGTCCATTCCCCCGCCCAACGTCGGCCCAGGGAGATCTGGGAGCCGCGCAGGCGATCCACCAGGCCCAGACCGATCACCAGCGTGTAACCGGCGCTGAACAGGCCCAGCAGGAGCGCCGGGCCCCAAGCCCCTTGCGCCAGGGCCAGGCCCAGGCCGGCGGTGGCATAGGCGCCCAGCGACAGCTCCAGCAGGGCCACCACCCGGCCGCGACGGAAGGCCGCCCCGGATCCACCCGGTCCCTGCCGGCCTCCTGAACGCGGCCGATCCTCCGCCGCGCCGCGCTTCTCCGTCCGCTCAAAGGCGGGCCGTCGCCCTGCCAAGGCGGCAAGCACGGCCACGGCGTTGTTGGCCGACATGCCCAGGTTGAGGATCATGGCCAGGGGGTAGATCAGGAGACGCTGCTTCCAGTCGGCGTACAACGAGCGTTGGGCCAGACCGTAGAAGCTCAGGGCGGACAGGGGGATGAGCCAGAAAGCGCCGCCCGCGACGCCCAATGGCAGCGGCGCCAGCCACATCGCCGGCGCGCTCAGCAGCAGGAGGAGCATGACGATGTGGGAGAGGTGCCGACCGAGGGTGGACAGGGCGACGGCCTTGCGCCAACGGCTTTCCCCAGAGCGAAGGATGGGCCGGGCGAGCTTCAGCAGCACCTGGGTGGTGCCCGCGGCCCACCGGTATTGCTGGGTCTTGAGGCCCGGAATGGAGGCCGGCAGCTCCGCGGGCACATCCAGTTGGGAGACGAAGTGGATTCTCCAGCCGGCCAGGAGGGCCCGATAGCTGAGGTCGGTGTCCTCCGCGACGGTATCACCGCTCCAGTCTCCGGCATCCACGATGGCGGCCTTGCGCCAGATCCCGGCGCTGCCGTTGAAGGTCAGGAAGCCCCGGCGTTCGCTCAGCACGCGCTGCTCGATCATGAAGTAGCCGTCCAGGGCCAGGGCCTGGACGCGGGTAAGGAGGTTCTCGCAATCGTTGAGGTGAGACCAGCGCGCCTGGACGGCGCAGGTTCGCGGGCCGAAGTAGGGCATGGCCCGGCGGAGGAAGTCAGCCGCCGGCAGGAAGTCCGCGTCGAAGATGGCGATGAACTCGCCTTGGGCCACGGCGGTGCCCTGCCGCAGGGCCCCGGCCTTGAAGCCCTCCCGGTCCGCGCGACGGATCACGTTCACCGTCCGACCGTTCTGCCGCCAGCGCAACGCCTGCCGGTCCACGATCCGCCGGGTATGGTCGGTCGAATCGTCCAGGATCTGGATCTCCAGCCGGTCGGTCGGCCAGTCCAGGGCGCAGGCCGCGTCGATGACCCGCCGAGCGACGGCCGGCTCGTTGTACAGGGGCAGCTGGACGGTGACAAAGGGCAGCCCGGTGTCGCCCACCATCGCCGGTAGACCCTGCGGCGCCGAGCGCAGGGCGAAGGCGGTCAGGACCATCAGCCGGAGGGCATAGACGGCGACGAAGGTCAGGCAGGCGACGTTGAGCAGGCCGAGGGCCGGCAGAAGAATGGCGTGCATGGCAGGGATCACGGGGTAGGTGGGGGGCTGGCTTGGATACCTCGAACCACCGAGCTTCCTGGCTTGGAGCGATGGCGGCCGGAGATCGTAGAGCGACCTGGAGCGGCTGGCAATTCCAGGCCGATCGATGCGCCGCCCTTCGCCGCCCCCCGAACAGGCGTTCCATGTTATAATCCGCATCCCCCCTCCCGCCGCCGCGACTCCCGGCGCGCCCGGCGCCCGCTCCATGATCTCCCACGAGGCACGCCCCATGCCCGGCTTCACCCACCTCCACGTGCACAGCGAGTACAGCCTTCTGGACGGGCTGGCGCGGGTGCCGGACCTGGTGAAGGCGGCCAAGGCTCGCGGATTCGATGCCCTGGCCCTTACCGATCACGGGGTGATGTTCGGCGCTGTGCAGTTCTACCAGGCGGCCATCAAGCAGGGCATCAAACCCATCATCGGCTGCGAGTTGTACGTGGCGCGGCGCACCCGCTTCGATCGCGAGCCGGAGGACCGCAAGCCCTATCACCTGACGGTGCTGGCCCAGAACGCCATAGGCTACCGCAACCTCCTGCAGCTGGTCAGCCGCGCGCAGCTGGAGGGCTTCTACTACCGCCCGCGCGTCGATCGCGAGCTCCTGGCCCAGTACCAGGAGGGCCTGATCGTCTTCTCCGGCTGCCCCGGCGCCGACGCCCCCTCCAAGATCATCGACGGCCGGCTGGATGCCGCGCGGGAGAGCCTGGCCTGGTACAAGGAGGTCTTCGGCGACCGCTACTTCATCGAGCTGCAGAACCACGACATCGAGTTCATCCCGCGGCTCAACACGGCGCTCCTGGACTTCTCCAAGGCGCTGGACATCCCCTTGGTAGCCACCAACGACGTGCATTACGCCACCGAGAAGGATCCGCGGACCCATGAGGTGCTGCTGTGCATCCAGACTGGCACCACCATGAGCGATCCCAAGCGGATGAAGATCGGGGACAGCTTCTACCTGCGCACCGAAGCGGAGATGCGGGCCCTCTTCCCCGGCCAGCCGGAGGCCATCAGCAACACCGCGCGCATCGCCGAGATGTGCGATGTGTCGTTCACCTTCAACGCCTACAAGCTGCCGCGCTTCCCGGTACCTGATGGACAGACGGCGGCGGTCTTCCTGCGCCGGCTCTGCGAGGCGGGGGCCTGTGAGCGCTATGGGGCAGCTTCGCCGGATGCCCTCCCCGCGCCGGTGCGCGCCCGGCTGGACTACGAGCTGTCGGTCATCGGCCAGATGGGCTTCGACGACTACTTCCTCATCGTCTGGGACCTCTGCCGCTACGCCCGCCAGGAGGGCGTGTGGTGGAACGTCCGCGGCTCTGGCGCCGGTGCGATCGTGTCCTACACCCTCAAGATCACCAACCTGGACCCGCTGCACCACCAGCTGATCTTCGAGCGCTTCCTCAACCCCAGCCGCATCTCCATGCCGGACATCGACCTGGACTTCCCCGACGACCAGCGCGACCAGCTCATCCGCTACGCCTTCCAGAAATACGGACATGACCGTGTGGCCCAGATCATCACCTTCGGGACCATGGGCGCCCGGGCTGCCATCCGCGACGCCGGCCGGGCCCTGGGCATGGAGCTGGCCACCGTGGACCGCATCGCCAAACTGGTGCCGGCCCTGCCGGGCAAGCCATGCTCCATCGACGACGCCCTGCGGCCGCCCTCCGAGGAGTCCCCCAGCGAGTTCTTCACCCCGGAGCTGCGCGACATCTACCAGACCGAGGAGGAGGCGACCCAGCTCATCGACACGGCCCGCAGCCTGGAAGGCGTGACCCGGCATGCCAGCACCCATGCCGCCGGGGTCGTCATCAGCGACCGGCCGTTGACGGAGTATCTGCCCCTGGCCCGCCCCACGCGCGACAGCGGTCCGGCCGGCGGTGAGGACATTACCCAGATCCTGCCGGTGACGCAGTTCAACATGGGCGACGTGGAGCTCCTGGGCCTGCTCAAGGTCGACTTCCTGGGCCTGGCCACCTTGACGGTGCTCCGTCGCGCGGCGGAGATGATCGAACGCTACCACGGCAAGCGCTACACCCTGGACGACATCCCCCTGGACGACCCGGGAATCTACCAGCTGCTGACCTCCGGCGACGTGACGGGCGTCTTTCAGGTGGAGGGCGCGGGCATGCGTAAGATGCTGCGTGAGATGCGCCCGCACCGCTTCGAGCACGTGGTGGCGGCCATCGCCCTGTACCGTCCGGGGCCCATGGAATATATCCCCACCTACATCGCCCGCCTGCACGGCCGGGAGAAGGTGTCCTATCGCCACCCCGGCCTCGAGCCCATCCTGGCGGAGACCTACGGGATCATCGTCTACCAGGAGCAGATCATCCAGATCGCCCGCGACCTCGCCGGCTACAATGCCGGCGAGGCGGACACCATTCGCAAGGCGGTGGGCAAGAAGCTCAAGGAGAAGCTGCTCGAGCACCGCCAGACCTTCGTCGATGGGGCGGTGGCGGGTGGCATCCCGGCGGCGGCGGCGGGCGGCATCTTCGACGATATCGAGACCTTCGCCCGCTACGGCTTCAACAAGGCCCACGCGGCCGACTACGCGCTCATCGTCTGCCAGACGGCCTATCTGAAGGCGCATTACCCGGTGGAGTACATGGCCGCCCTGCTCATGGTGGAGCGCGGAAACGTCGAGAAGGTGGGCCTCATCACCGCGGATTGCCGGCGCATGGGCATCGCCCTCCTGGCGCCCTCGGTCAACCACTCGGAGATGGACTTCACCATCGAGACCCTCGACGCCGTGGAGGAGGCTCGCCAGACGGCCATGGGGCAGCCCCCGCAGCGCCGCCGCGGCATCCGCTTCGGGCTGGCAGCGGTGAAGAATGTCGGCGAGGGTCCCGTCGAACCGATCGTCGGCGCACGGACCGCCGGAGGTCCCTTCGCCAGCCTGGACGACCTCGCGCAGCGGGTGGATCTGCGCGCGGTGGGCAAACGGGCCTTGGAGAGCCTGATCAAGGCCGGAGCCCTGGACGCCTTCGGCAAGCGCGGCCAGCTGTTGGCGGTGCTGGACAAGCTGACGGGCTATTCGGGCGGCCACCATCAGGCGGCCCAGGCCGGCCAGATGAGCCTTTTCGGGGCGGACCAGCCCCTGGCGGTGGCATCGGTGCTGGGCCAACTGCCCAACGTGGCCGAGAACCCGCGCGAGGACCTGGCGGCGGAGAAGGAGTTGATCGGGCTGTACATCAGCGACCACCCGCTGCAGCGCCTTGCGGATGCGGTCAACGATGCGGTGACCACCCTCATCGGCGAGATCGAAGCGCCGATGAACGGCCGGCCGGTGACCATCGCCGGGATGGTGACGGACCTGCGGGTGATCATGACCAAGAAGGGTCAGCCGATGGCCTTCGCCAGGCTGGAGGACCTGCAGGGGGCGATCGAGGTGACGGTCTTCCCGCGCATCTACGCCGAGACGAAGGACCTGTGGCGTCCGGACGCCATCCTGCAGATCGCCGGCAAGGTGGAGGCGCGCGAGGACCGGGTGCAGGTGATCGCCGACCTGGTTCGCGAATTCGACCCGGAGGTCCGACTCCGGCTGGCAGCGGAGATGACCGAAGCGGCCCCGGCCGTCCCGCCCGCGGTGGACCCGGACCGTGACGGCGCCCCCTTGGACGCGCCGGCTGCGGAAGCGGAACCTTCCAGTTGGGGCGATCTGGCGGGAGAGGACGACCTCTCCCCCTTCCAGCAGGGCGCCAGCCCGGCACGGTCCGCGAATTCGTCGACCCTGGCCGTCCCGACCGCAGCGCCTTCGGCTGCGGCGACGGTGATTCCGCCGCCGAACACGTCGCCCGCCATCCCGCGACCCGCGCCGCCCCCCGCCTCGCCGGAAGGCGATGCGGAGCGCGGCACCGCGCCCTATCGGCTGACGGTCCAGGTGCCCCGCTCCGCCGACCACCAGGCGGACATCAAGCTGCTGGGACAGGTCTACCAGCTGCTGACCAGCTACAGCGGCCAGGACCGCTTCAGCCTGCGGGTGAAGAATGGCGCGGGTATGGTGGACCTGGACTTCCCCAACAACCAGACGCGCTACTGCGTGGGCCTCATCAAAGCCCTGGACGGCCTGGTGGGCCGCGGGATGGTGGATGTGGCGGCGCCGCAGGTGCCAGCCGCTCCGCCGCGCGGGGCCGGGGGGCGGCGGGGGGCTTGACGGCGGCAGTCATCCTCGCGACCGCAAGGACCGACCCACGGCCGCCCGGCCACTGCGCCGCGCCGATCGCCCCAGCCCCATCCCCAGGCGCCCTACCATGAAGCTGGCCGTCCTCTCCGACATCCACGCCAACCTGCCGGCCTTCGAGGCGGTCCTGGAGGACATCCGCACCTGGCGCCCGGATGCGGTGGTCTTCGCCGGCGACGCGATCAACCGCGGGCCCTGTCCAGCGGAATGCTGGGCGCTGCTGACGGCACTGGCCGAGGGCGAGGGCTGGCGGCTGCTGCGGGGCAACCACGAGGAGTACGTGGCAAGCCGGGAGCAGGTGGCGTTGGCGCCCGAGGCGCCCGAGTTTTCCATCTCCCAGAGCTCCCTGTGGACCTACCACCGCCTGGGCCTGCCCGCGGCGGCGCTTGCCGAACTGCCATTCGCCCTGAGCCTGGGCGCCCCCGACGGCGGCGAGGTGCGCGTGACCCATGCCTCCATGCTCGGCACCCGCCAGGGGATCTACCCGGACAGCAGCGACGAGACCATCCGCGCGCGGGTCGGCCGGCCGGCTCCGGGGCTCTTCGCCGCGGGGCATACCCATCGGCCACTCCTCCGGCGCGTGGATGACACCCTCGTCGTCAATCCCGGTTCTGTAGGACTGCCTTTCGATGGCGATCCTCGCGCCGCCTATGCGCGCTGCGCCTGGCGGGCCGGCGGCTGGCAGGTGGACATCCGCCGCCTGGACTATGACCGCGCCGCGGCCGAAGCATCCTTCGCGAACACCGGATTCCTGGATGAGGCCGGCCCCCTGACCTGGCTGATGCTCCGCGAGCTACAGACCGCACGCTCGCTGATCAACCACTGGCTGATCGACTACGAGGCCGACTGCCTGGCGGGACGGATCGGGGTGATGACGGCCGTGGAGCGGTTCCTGGCAGAGCGGTGAGGGGCCGAGACGGGCCGACTTCGCCGGCAACTGACCATCAATCGGTTGCAGCGACCATTGGGGGATGCATGCACAGGCGCTCCTCGATCGCCTGACCCAGCGGATCCTTGCCCGCACGGCCTATCATCTCCCCATGCCAGCTCCCTTCCCTCTCAAGCCGCCAGCTCCCGCTCCCCAGCGCCGCCCGCCGACCTTCACCGCCGCCGGCCTTCGCTTCGCCTGCCAGCCCGATTGCGGCGCCTGCTGCAGCCGGCCCGGGCAGGTGCGTCTGGATCGGGCGGAAGCACGGGCGATGGCCGCGGCCCTGGCGATGGGGCAGGCCGCCTTCCGCCGCCGCTGGATGGTCAACGTTCGCGGCGCCTTGCGTCTGGTCGACGGGCCCGACGGCGCCTGTCCCTTTCTGGGCGAGGATCTGCGCTGCCGGGTCTATGAGGCGCGACCGGCGCAATGCCGCCGCTACCCCTTCTGGCCGGAGCTGCTCACCGACGCCGCCACCTGGGAGTGGGAGGCTTTGCGCTGCCCGGGCATCGGTCAGGGGCCGCTGATCTCCGTGGAGGAGATCGCCGTGTGGGGGGCTGCCTGAGCTATCGTTAGCTCATGCGCGTTCAGTTCTGGCTCCTCCTTCCAGCCATCGTTCTGGCCGCTTGCCAGCCGGTGGACTTGTCCGCGGATCTTGCGCCGGATGCCGGTGCCCCGTCCGGCGCCCTGCGGCTGGAGCTCAGCGCCGAGCCGTTGCGCGGAACGGCGCCGCTAAAGGTGCGGTTCACGGCGCGGTTGCTTGGAGAGTTGCCGCCCGAGGCCGCGAACTTCGACTGCCCCACGGTGGCCTGGGTGCTCGACAGCCGCGACGACGGCCAGGTGGTGATCGCGCCGGCCGAGGGCTGCGTGGAAGGGCGGACCGCCAGGGTGTTCACACTGGATCACCGCTACGAAGCAGCTCGCGCCTTCGAGGCCCATGTCCGGCTGCTCGCCGTGGACCTGCCGCCCAGCAACACCGTGCAGGTGCTGGTCCAGGGGCCTACCCCCACCCCCGGGCCTGACGTGGCCCAGGACGGGCCGACCATCATCCTGGCTACCGCCGCGCCGCGGGCCACGCCGCCACGCGCCGTTACCTCCGTCGCCGGCACCCTGGCCGCCTTCCGTCCCCAGGAAACGCCCGCAGCACCGGGCCGGGCCGGGCGGTTCGCCGCCACCGCGGCACCGCGCATCCTGCCCGCCGATCTCTACTTCCTGGCCGACAGCCCCACGGGGCTGTGGCGCCTGCCGGGTTCGGGCCGCCCCATGGAGCTGCTCAGCCCGCCGGACCTGGGGGTTATCACGTACGCGGCGGGCGCTACCGGAGCCGTGGCCTTCAGCAGCCAACGCGGCCTGCACCTGCGCCTGCCGGGCGGCGGCAGCGCCATCGTCGACCCCCAGCCCGCCCAGGCCCTGGTCTGGTCCCGCGACGGCCGCCGCCTGGCCTATTCCGACGGCCGGCTGCGCCTGCTGGGCCTGGGAGACAGCCGGCCACGGGACATGGGCATCCGCGGTCTGCCCCTCGGTTGGTCGGCCGACGGGCGCTGGCTGCTGGCCCGCGGCCCGGCTCGCGCGGATGATGCGGATGAACCCGATGCGGCGCAGAGGCCGGACGAGGACCATCTGCTGGCCATGGACTTGAGCGTCGACCCGCCGCGGATCCTGAACCTGCCGTTGCCGATCCCCGCAGCGGTCGGCTGGCTGCCGGACCGCCCCGCGCTATGGCTGGCGGGCGCCGGCCTGCAGCTGCTTACCTTGGACGATCCCCTGCAGGTGGATCGGCTGCTGCCGCCTGAGAGCCGCCCCCAGACCGTCTTCGCCCGGCCCGACGGCCGGCTGCTGGTGTTGACCGCCGCCGCGGATCCCGGTGGTCGCCGTCTGCTCGCCATCGACCTGCGGGCGGGCAACGGGGCGGATGGCGCGCCGCGTATCCGCCCCCTGGCGCGCTCCGTCACTGCCGCCGGCGACTGGGCCATCGCTCCCGGCGGAACGCTTGCGGCACGCGCGGACGAGACGGGACTGTGGCTGGAGGACCTGGTCGGTGGAGGCGAGGTGCCGCTGTTGCGGCTGGCAGCGTCCGGGCCGAGTTGGATCCTTTCCGGGCGCTGAAGCGGCGCGGCGCCTTGGTCCCGATCTGGCGGCCCCACGCCCTTGTCGACCCGCAACGTCCATGACGGACACTCAATGCTGGCGCAGGCAGGCTATACTCGCGCTGTTCAAAGCGAAGCGCTTGCCGCCCCTGTTCTCGCCCCCTATCATCTCCTTCTTCCGGGCCGAGGGACTGGCCCATGCGTCGGCGCCGCCAAGGAGCCGCCCAGCGATCCACATCACATCCTGACAGAGGGCAGACGAGCACCAGGTCTCCCCAGCGCGCCGCGCCCGGCTTCGGGGGTCTCGCCCCCCTGAGACGGCGCGACATCTTTCCGGCGGGTGGCGGCCGTCGGCGGAGCGGGGGAGGTGACGAGGTGGAGGTTCCCGGACGCTCCGGGCCAAGCGGCGCAAGCGCCGTGAAGATCGATCGATCGGTGGATGCCTCCGGGGCCTGGCACGGCCCCTGGTACGACCCTCTCCAACCCTGCGCGATGCCTTGGCGCAGACCAGAGCCGACCGCAAAACCAGCGGGTGACCGTTGGGACAAGAGGCCGGCGGTGCCAGTTCAAGGCCGTCCCCGATCGATGGGGCGACGCGGCGCGTGGCGCCTGTCGTCCACGGGTCTGGCGGGGCGGCCCCCAGCCACGCCGTGCCGGCCGACAGTCGGTGGTCCGCGGCGCCAACGAACTGGAGAGGGATCCATGTGTGGTATCGTCGGCTATGTAGGCGCGCGCGAGGCCGCGCCCATCCTGATGGACGGCCTGCGCCGTCTGGAGTACCGTGGCTACGACTCGGCGGGTATCGCCATCCAGGGTGACGGCAATCGCCTGCAGTTGCGCAAGCGCGAAGGCAAGCTGGGCGCTCTGGCCGCGGACCTGGCGTCCGTTGGCAGTCCCCCCGGAAGCACCGGCCTGGGGCATACCCGGTGGGCCACCCACGGGCCGCCCACCACGGCCAACGCCCATCCGCACCATGACGAAGCGGAGCGCATCGCCCTTGTGCACAACGGCATCATCGAGAACCACGTCCAGCTGCGTGATGGCCTGATCGCCCGCGGGCACCGGTTCTCCAGCGAGACCGACACCGAGGTGCTGGCTCACCTCGTCGAAGAGGGATTGGACCGGCTGGCCGCGGAGCCCGACGCCGCCGAACGCCTGGCCGCCGCCGTACGCTGGACCCTGGGGCAGGTGGAAGGCGCCTACGGTCTGGCGGTTCTCTGCGCCGACTGCCCGCAAGCGCTCGTGGCGGCGCGGCAGTTCAGCCCCATGGTCCTGGGCCTGGGCGCCGGCGAGAGCTTCCTGGCCAGCGACATTCCCGCCATCCTGCCGCAGACGCGGCGCGTGATGTTGCTGGAGGACGGCGACGTGGCGCTGTTGCGACCTGCGGGCGTGTCCATCACCGACCTGGCGGGCCGGCCGGTGGCGCGGGCGATCGTGGATGTGGACTGGGACAGCACGGCAGCGGAAAAGGGCGGCTATGCCCACTTCGTGCGCAAGGAGATCGACGAGCAGCCCGATGCCCTGGCCGACACCCTGCGTGGCCGGCTCCTCGGTGCGGGCCTTTCATTGCCTGAACTCGACGCCCTGGACCTGGCGCTCTTGGAGCGGGTCTGCCTCGTGGCCTGCGGCAGCTCCGCCTATGCCGGCCAGCTGGCCAAGCTCTGGCTGGAGCGCTGGGCACGCCTGCCCGCCGAGGTCGCCATCGCCAGCGAGCTGCGCTACGGCGATGCCGTACTGGGCCCACAGAGCCTGGTCGTCCTGGTCAGCCAGTCCGGCGAGACTGCCGACACCCTGGCCGCCCTGCGCCTGGCGCGCGCCGCCGGTGCGCCCACCCTGGCGGTGACGAACGTGGTCGGCAGCTCCCTGGCCCGAGGCGCCGATGCCACCCTGCTGTTGCGCGTGGGTCCGGAGGTGGGAGTGGTGGCCACCAAGACCTTCACCGGCCAGCTGGCCGTGCTCGCGCTGGTGGCCATCGAACTGGGCCGGCGGCGGGACATCCTGAGCGCGGCGGACGAGGCGGCTCTCCTGGACGGCCTGCGCCGGGTGCCCGAGGCCATGGCCCAGGCCCTGGCGGTCGAGCCTCAGGTGGCGGCGGTGGCCGCGCGCATCGCCGCGGCCCGATCGATGTTCTTCATCGGCCGCCAGTTCAACCATCCTGTGGCCATGGAGGCCGCACTCAAACTCAAGGAGATCAGCTACATCCACGCCGAGGGCTTTCCCGCTGGCGAGCTCAAGCACGGACCCCTGGCCCTCCTGGACGAGAACGTGCCGGTCCTGGCCTTCGCCACGGCGGCGGCCACCTACCCCAAGCTGCTCTCCAGCATCGAGGAGATCCGGGCGCGCGGATCGGTGGTCTACGCCGTGGCCACGGCGGGCGACGAGGCCATCGGCCGGTTGGCGGAGGCGGTGATCCACGTGCCCGCCGTGGCCGAGGAGTGGTCGCCATTCGTCAACGTGGTGCCCGCCCAACTGCTGGCCTACCATGCGGCGTTGGCCTTGGGGCGCGACGTGGACCAGCCGCGCAACCTGGCCAAGAGCGTGACCGTCGAATGAGGCTGGTCTTCCTGGGGCCTTTCGGCCTCGCGCCCAAGGGCACCATGCGCGCAAGGGCCCTGCCCCTTGCGCGCGCCCTGTCGCGCTTGGGGCACGAGGTCACCGTCATCATGCCGCCCTGGCAGCGGCCCGAGGAGGCCAATCGGTCCTGGGAGGACGAGGTGCCAGGCCTGCGCCTGGTCAACGTCTCCCTCAGTGGCCTGGGCCTGCCGGGCATCGGCCACCTGCTGGTCGCCGTCCGCATGGCCCGCCTTGCCTTGGCTCTAGGGCCCGACGTCGTCCATGCCTTCAAGCCCAAGGCGTACAGCCATCTGGCCCTTTTCCTGCTGCGCCTCCGGCGCCGCCTTGCCGGACGCACCGCACCGCGCCTCGTCCTGGACACCGACGATTGGGAAGGCGCCGGCGGCTGGAACGACCTCGAACCCTACCCCGCCTGGCAGCGGCGCTTCTTCGCCTGGCAGGAGCGCGCGGGCCTCGGACGCCACGCCGACGCCGTGACCGTGGCCAGCCGCGCTCTCGAAACCCTCGCCTGGTCCTTGGGTGTCCCGCCCACCCGCGTCCTCTACCTGCCCAACGCCATCGACGACGCCTTGCCTCCGGCTCTCCCGGCAGCCTTGAAGGAGGAGGCCGAGAGCGTGGGGCCGCAAGCCGCAGATCCGCCACCATCCCCAAGCCTCCTCCTCTACACCCGCTTCTTCGAGTTCGGCTTGGACTTCCTGCTGGATGTCCTGGCCGCCGTTCGCCGGCGGCATCCCGAGACGCGCCTGCTGGTGGCCGGACAGGGACTCTTCCAGGAGGAGCGGTGTCTGCCGGGTCTGGCCGCCGCGCGCGGTCTGGAAGGCGCTATCGACGACCGCGGCTGGGTGGAACCGACGCAGCTGGCCGCGCTCATGGCCAGCGCCGACCTGGCCCTGTACCCCTTCGACGACACCCTCGTCAACCGCACCAAGTCCTCCGTCAAGTTGCTGGAGCTGCTGGCGGCAGGCATGCCGGTGGTGGCCTCGGCCGTGGGGCAGAGCGCGGAGGTCATCGTGGACGGGCAGAGCGGCAGGCTGGTCCCACCGGGCGACGCCGCGGCCTTCGCCGCGGCGGTGAGCAACCTGCTGGACGATGCCGCCCTGCGGACGCGCCTAGCGGCCGGGGCGCAGGCGCGGGTGCGGGAGCACTTTCGCTGGTCGCTCCTGGCGCCGGCGGTCCTGGACCTGTACGCGGGTGAACGCCCGTGACGCCGCCGATGGCCGCCCGTACTCTGCCTCCCCTGGCCTGGATGGCCCTCATCTACGCCTTCAGCGACCGGCCGAACCTCCCGCAGGTGGGCGCTGGTTGGATGGACTTCATGGTAAAGAAGAGCCTGCATGCCCTGGCCTATGCCGTGCTCCTGCGGCTCTGGCTGCGGGCCCTGGCCCCCGAGGGGCGCCCCTCGGGGGCGGCCCAGGCGCAGGCCCTGGCCATCTGCCTGCTGTGGGCGGCCAGCGACGAATGGCATCAGACCTTCGTGCCGGGGCGCACAGGGCGGACGCGGGACGTGGTGATCGACGGGCTGGGCGCTCTGGCAGCGCTGGCCACCCTGCGGCGCCGGCGACCGGATCGTCAATAACCCCCATCGCGCCACAGCGTTCTACCTTGTCCCACGCCCCCTGTCCCGAGGAACCAGAAGCCATGATGCCACCTGCCCACGAAGCCCTGTCACCTCCGTCACCGCGCCCCGGCGCCCTGTCGCTCCTACTCGCCGCTCTCGGCCTGACGCTCGCCGCGGCCCCCGAAGGCCCCGCGACAGCGCTGCGTGCGCAATCGGGCGGCCAGTCCTGGTCGCGCAGCGCCGTCTGGAGCGGCGGCCATGCGCCGGAGAGCCTGTTGGACCCCGGCGGCGTGGCCGCCGGTGCCGGCGGCAGCTTCCTGGTGGCCGACACGGGCCATGACCGGGTGGTGACCATCGATGCCTCTGGCACGGTCCTGAGCAGCTTCGGGGGGCGCGGCGACGGGGTCGCCGCGTTGCGCGCCCCGCGGGATCTGGCCGTTGACCTGGGCCGCGACCGCGTCTACGTGGTGGACAGCGGCAACCGCCGCGTGGCCATCTTCCGTCTCAACGGCAGCCCCGTCGGGCAGTGGCGCTCCGGCGGACCCAACTTCGGCTTCGCACCGCATGCCGTGGCGGTGGCGCCCGGCAGCGGCGAGGTCTACGTGCTCAGCCGGCTGCCCTGGGGCTTCATCGACCGCTTCAGCCCCAGCGGCGCCTGGCTCGGCGGCTGGGGCGACACCGGTTCCTCGACGGGACAGATGGAGTACCCGGAGGACCTGGCGGTCATGCCGGACGGCCGCGTCGCCGTGGTGGACGCGGGCAACGGCCGCCTGCAGGTCTTCAGCGCCGGCGGGCTGCCGGTGGACCGGGTGCTGCCTTTGAACGGGGCCCGCGCCGTAGACGCGGATGCCGCCACGGGTCGCCTGCTGGTGTTGTACCCCTCGGATGTGGCCGGCGGGATCCTCGACCGCGTCGCCGTCTTCGGCGCCGCTGGTGACCGCCAAGCCGACCTGCCGCCGGCCGGGGAGTCCTTCGCCCCGGCACGTGGCCTGGCGGTGGGCGGCTCGCGCCTGGCCATCACCAGCGGCAGCGGATCCCCCGACGGCCGCCAAGGCCTGCGGCAGCTTGATCTGGGCGGCGGCCGCCTGCTGGCCGCCAGCATGGCCCGGCCCTTGGACCATTCAAGCTTCCTGTCGCCCGCCGCTCTGGATGTGGCGCCGGACGGCTCGGTGCTGATCATCGACGCGGGTCTCGGCGCGGTCCGCCGCCTGGCGGCTGCCGACGGCCGCCCGAACGCTGTGCTGGACCTGGGCGGCGGTGAAGACCTGACCGTGGCGGCTGACGGGACGGTCTATGTGGCCTCGGCCCCAGTGCAGGGCGCGGTGGGCTTGCGCAAGCTGACGGCCGCGGGTGCACGGGTGTGGGACAAGGCCTGCGACTGCCTGAGCGGCCTGGGCCTGGCCGCCGACGGCGGCGCGGTCTACGCCACCGACGCCATGCGCCGCCAGCTGACGGTCTTCGACCAGGATCCGTCGCGGCGCGACCCCATCCGGACCCATCGCCCCGCCGACGCGCCCTACGGCTGGTTGAACGACCTGGACCGGGGACCCGACGGCTCGCTCTGGGGCGTGGGCGGCGCCGACCGCCTGGTCCACCGCTTCGAGGCCGCCACGGGCCGTCGCATCGGCGGCTGGGAGATCGCCCCCGACCAGGGCGGCGAGCGCATCACCGTGGCACCCGACGGGACCGTCCATGTCCTCCGGGCCGACGGGCGGATCGCAGCCTTCAATGCCGCGGGCGCCCCGCTGGGCCTCATCCAGGCGGACCCGGCGCCCGGCCGCGACCACGTGAGGTTGCGCGACATCGCCGCCGGCGCCGGCGGGCGCCTCTACGCCATCGACGCGGCGTCGGAGTCCATCTTCGTCTACGACCCGGCCGGGGGCGGCCCGCCGCCCACGGCCACCCCACCGGCCACGCCGCCCTGCACGGTGACGGGCAGCAAGCGCGCCGCGCCGGACATCGTCACCCTCGGGGAATCGGTGTCCATCGAGCTGGGCCTGGACATCCAATGCCGGCCGGGTACGCAGCGGCAGGCGGACATCATGCTGGTGCTGGACCGCTCCAGTTCGATGAGCGGCCTCAAGCTGGACGCGGCGCGGGCGGCGGCCAGTCGCTTCGTCTCCCAGCTGGACCTCACGCGCCACCGCGCCGGCCTGGTCTCCTTCTCAGACCTGGTGTCGCTGGACCAGCCCCTGACCGGGGACGGCGCGGCCTTGCGCGCCGTCCTGGACAGCATCCGCTCCGACGGCAGCACAGATATCGGCACGGCCATGGAGCGGGCCCTGGACCACCTGGCGGAGGCCGGCCGGCCAGGGGCCATGCCGGTTCTGCTCCTGATGACGGACGGCAAACCCACCCGCGAGGGCCAGCCCTATATCGACGCCTTGCGCACGGCGGCCCGCGCACGGGGCCGGGGCGCGCTGGTATACGTCGTCGGCCTCGGCGACGACGTGGTCACGGAGCTGCTCGTGACGATGGCCGGCGGGCCCGAGCGCTACTTTTTCGCCCCATCGGCGGACCAGCTGAACGCCATCTACAGCCAGCTCAGCGGAACGGTGGGTGAGGTGGTTGCCACTGACCTGACGGTGCGCGACGAGGCAAGCACCGATGTGCGCCTGGACCCGGCCTCGATCCAGCCGCCTGCCGCCGCCCAGGACAGCAGCTCGGTGACGTGGCAGTTGCCGGTGGCGCCGGCGGGGGGGCTGCGCTTCAGCCTCAAGGTGACGCCGCTGCATGCGGGCCGCCTGCCCACCAACCGTCTGGCCTCAGCCAGCTATACGGCGGACGGCCGGCGCTACAGCTTTGACTTCCCCGTACCCCAGGTGCTGGTGCTGGGTCCGGCCTCGCCCACGCCGCCTCCCGTGCCGGGAACGGTCTACCTGCCGCTGGTCCTGAAGGAGGCCTGTCTGGTCAAGAGCCAGGCGGGGGTTGACCTGGTGCTGGCCCTGGACAGCTCCATTTCCATGCAGGGCACCAAGCTGGCGGCCGCGGTGGCCGCGGCGCGCGGCCTGCTGACCGAGATGGCGCCACGCACGGACCGGGTGGGCCTGGTGAGCTTCGACGGCCAGGCGCGGCGGGAGTACGTGATCACCCAGGACTTCGATGCCGTCAGCCGCCGCCTGGACCAACTGGTGCTGGGCAACGGCACGCGCATCGACCTGGGCCTGGAGAAGTCCTTGGGCGAGCTGGAATCGCGCGGCCGCGACGGCTCGCGCCGCGCGGTGGTGCTGTTGACCGATGGCCGCCCCAGCGAGGGCACCGAGGCGCGGGCCTTGCAGCTCGCCGCCCTGGCTCGGGCCTCGGATGTCTCGGTGTTTACGGTGGGCCTGGGCGCCGACGCCGACACCGCCTTCCTGCGCGCCCTGGCCCGCGACGGCAGCTACGCCTTCCTGGCTCCCACGGGTGAGGATCTGGCGGCGATCTATCGGCGGATCGCGGTGAGCTTGCCGTGTAGGTAGGGGACGCCCTCACCCCCCGGCCCCCTCTCCCAATACGGCTGGGAGAGGGGGTGTCTTTTGCGGGAGGTCTGAGGTGTCCGCTGTCAATTCAGTCCCAGCTGCAAGCGCACTGCCCGCTCTACCGCTTCCAGGTCGCCGGCTCGCAGCTCGCCGGCCCGGCGGAGAAGACGCGTCTTCCTGGCTGTGGTCAATTGGTCGGCCATGGCCTTGCAGGGGCGGCCATCCAGCTGTACCAAGGCCTCGCTGGGGAAGACGCGCTCCACCCGCGAACTGAGCGGAACCAGTTGGACTCGGTTGAGATGTTGGTTGGCCTGGTCGTTGCTGAGGATGACCGCCGGCCGCCGCTTCTGGATCTCGCCGCCCTGTGCGCCGGCGAAATCCACCCACCAGACCTCACCACGCTTCATCAAGGGTCTCCCCGATCGTAGCCTCCGACCCTTCCA
>JBGAUA010000069.1:0-16320 GCA_044228875.1 Anaerolineae bacterium | reverse complement strand
TCTCGCTCTCGATCTGTCGGTCGCGGGTCGAGAGGCGACCTTCATGCTGGCGCATGAGTTGCTCGCGCTCGGCGAGGTAGCGCTGCTCGTCCGACTTGACAGTATCGTCCAGCTCCATCTGCAGGTCCGACAGGCGCACCTGGAGAAGCTCGTTGAGGCGGTCATGGTGGGTCGCGGTAACCGTCTCGCCGCGCTCGACCACGGTCGCGCCGGTCGGTGCGAACACGATGTCCTGCGCGGCGGGCTTGTCGCGCAAGCCATTGAGCACGTCCTGCATCTGCGCGGCGGCGGCCATCAGGATGCCGGTCTCACGCTCCAGGCGCGCTTCCGCATCGGCCTTGCGCGCATCGTTGGACTCGCGCAACTCCCGAAGCGCCTCGTCGACGATGCCGCGCACCGCCTCCGCCTCGTCGCCCGTCCGTGACCTGAGGACCGCAACGGCGGCCTGATGCTCTTCGTCGAGCCGACGCAGGATGCGCCCGCGCTCGTCCTCGTCCACCTTGGTGACGATGTACTGTGCGAAGTACAGCACGCGGTCCAGGTTGCGGCGCGAGATGTCGAGCAGGATGCCCAGGTAGCTCGGGACGCGGCGGGTGTACCAGATGTGCGCCACCGGGCTGGCGAGCTCGATATGCCCCATCCGCTCGCGGCGCACGCGGGCTCGGGTGACCTCGACGCCGCACTTGTCGCAGACGATGCCGCGGTAGCGGATCTTCTTGTACTTGCCGCAGTAGCACTGCCAGTCCTTGGTCGGCCCGAAGATCGCCTCGCAGAACAGCCCGTCCTTCTCAGGACGCAGCCGCCGGTAGTTGATGGTCTCCGGCTTGGTGACCTCGCCATAGGACCAGGTCCGGATTTCCTCGGGCGAAGCCAGGCTGATGCGGATGGCGTTGAAGTCTTTGATCGACAAGGAGGATCCTCCTGCATGCTGCTGATGGTAGACGGGACGCAGACCACTTCACTCCAACTCACCTATTATAGGTGTATCGGCGGATATGTCAACGCCGACGCGCATACGGTCACGGTCGGCTCGCAGAGCAGCGGCGCGCCTGCTATACTGCCGCCAGTCGCGGATGCTGAGCGCCACTCCGCCAGCCCAGGCGTACAGCGCGAGGGTCGCACAGGGCTCGCCTCAACGGAGAGGGTGTTGCCGCACAGGCTGTCTCCGTCGGGGTAGGCATGCCCACTTCGGACCGATTCCCAATCGCTGAAGGCACATGAACCGCTTTCCCCAATTCCAGGTCCCTGCCACCGACGTCGCGGTGTTCATCGACTTCGAGAACATCTACATCTCCGTCCGGAACCGCTACGAGACCAACCCCAACTTCGAGTCCATCATGGAGCTCTGCCAGCGCTACGGCCGGGTGACCATCGCTCGGGCCTATGCCGACTGGTACCGCTACCCGCGGGTGACCAACGCCCTGTACGCCAACGCCATCGAGCCCATGTACGTCCCGACCTACCATTACGATCGCGAACAAGGCCGCATGGGGCGTCCCATCAAGAACAGCGTCGACATGCACCTGTGCATTGACCTGATGAAGACCCTCTACGCCTTCGGCAACATCGGCACCTACATCCTGATCACCGGTGACCGGGACTTCATCCCGCTGGTCAACGCGGTGCGGCAGCAGGGCAAGAAGACCGTGGTCATCGGTGTGGCCCAGGCCACGGCGAGCCATCTGGCCCAATCGGCCGACGAGTTCCTGTTCTACAACCAGGTTGACGAAGACGTGGACCGGCAGCAGCCGCGAGAGGCCCAGGATCCCTATGCCGCGGTGGTGCATGCGGTCAGGATGGGCCGAGAGCGGGGCGCGGCAACGACCCTCGCCGGGGTCAAGCTCCTGATGATGGAGGTCGCGCCGGACTTCGACGAGCACAAGGTGCGGGACCGCTCTGGTCGCGCCTTCAGCAAGTTCAGGGACTTCGTCCGTGATGCCGAGCTCCGCGGACTGGTCAAGGTGTTCACCAGCGGCTCGGTCAGTGAGGTGTTCCTGCCCGACGAGGATCCTTACAGGCTGAGCCACTTTGCGCCCGAAGCGCCGCCCGCGGCGGTGGATGACGAGGCGATCGAGACGGATGATGAGCAGGACCTGCACCTCACCGACGCCGATTGGGCGGTCTTCGAGGAAGCGATGCGCAGCTTCGAGGAACCGGTGCTGTTCATCCAGGTCTACGACGCGCTCCGCGGCCTGCGGAACAAGGAGATCATCGCCCTGTCCAACAACGCGATCAAGCACATGATCAAGGTGGCGATCAACGAAGGGCTCGTCAAGCGCGTCACCCGCGGCGCCCATGCCTACTACGCGATCGATCCGGGCAAGCCGTTCCACCCCGCGCGTGCCGTCAACTGAAAGCGCCTCGGTTGAGGGGACGCCACGGAACAGGTCGAAAGGAGAGGTCCATGATGCGCACCGCAAGATGGATGATCCCGACCCTGGCGATGACCATCACGGTCATCGCCGTCCTGCCGGTCAGCGGACAGTCACAGCTGCATCCCTGCCAGGGCCGCTGCGCGAGGCTCGCCAACACCTTCGTTCGAGCCGACATCGGCCCAGCCGGCACCTGGGTGATGGGCACGACCGGCGGGGATCCCGGCACCGATCTGGATGACGATCGCCGGCTCCTCTATGGTTTCGAGCCCGCGGGTGCCAGCACCGTCGGCTTCAGCTACACGACGGTGCGGGCAGTCGGGTCGCGCGGGACGGTGGACTGGGCCCGATTCGACCCGTCGCCGCAGACGGTGACCGGCGAAACGGTTGCCAATGTCTGGCGCTGGACCAATCCCTATCGCATCGCGGTAACCCAGACCCTCGCCCTCAAGCCCAATCGCTTCACGAAGCGGCCGGACATGGTGGAAGCCCGATACCTCCTGCGCAACGAAGGGTCGGAGGCGGTCAGCGTCGGTCTGCGTGCCCTTTTCGATGTCAGGCTGGACACCAATGACGGGGCGCCGTACTTCATCCCCGGGCAGGGAACGGTCGCTCATGAGCGCGAGTACCGCGGTAGCGACGTGCCGGACTACTGGTTGGCCTTTGCGTCGCCGCGTTTCGACGTCGTGGAGCTGCGCGGCATGGGCGTCCTGCGCGACGCGGCCTTTGCCGCGCCCGACCGCTTTCTCATCGGTCGTTGGTACCTGATGCAGAACTCGCGCTGGGACTATCCGGTGGACGCGACGCAGGTGGTCACCCGCGACAGCGCGGTGGCCATGTACTGGGACCCCGTCCGACTGGCGCCCGGCGGCACCCGCGAGCACGCCACGGCCTATGGCCTCTATGCCGGCGGTGGCGGCGAGGCCTTTGTCTCGGCTCCTCTGGACGCTGTATGCGGCGAGGCGCTCACGCTGGCGTTCTTCGTCAGCAACTTCGGCCTGCTGCCTCTAAAGGGCGGTCGGGCGACCGTCACCTTGCCGGCGGGATTGAACCTGGCGCCGGGCGAGACCCTGCAGAAGGCGCTGCCGGAGATCGGGGCCGGAGCGACGGCCTCGCTGACCTGGCAGCTTCGCGTGGGCGCGGTGGCCGCCGGGCCGGCGACGGTCGGCATCGAAGCGCTGTTCGACGACGGCCGGCGCTTCAACGCCGAGACGACCATCGCGCTGACCTGCCCCGCGACCGCCACGGCCACGCCGACGACCACCAAGGCCGCCACCGTGAGGCCGACGGCCACGCCTACCGCTACGAGAGGCATCGAGGGCACGGCGACCGAGCCGGCCCAAGGCCGAGCTTGCTCCAGTCTGACCGGTCGGGTTCCCGTCGCCGCCATCAGTGATGCGGTGGCCAATCCAGAACAGGTCAACGGCTGGCGGCAACCGTCCAACCCGGCGCTGCCGCCGGGTCCCAGCAATCCTCGCCGGCTCTGGTTGAGCATGCTCGACCTCGGCAAACCCTTTCATCCCATCTTCAACCCGCTGATCTACAAAGCGGGTTGCCCGTGAGAACGCAGCACGGGATCCCGAATCGGCGTGGGAGGCAGTCGTGAGCGACGGGCATGTTCATCTCAAGGTCTCCGGTCTTACCGATCCGGAGGACGCTCGCCGTGCGGTCGATCTCGGCGCCGACTTGATCGCCTGCGTGTTCTGGTCGCAGAGCCCGCGCGTGGTGGACATCCCGCAGGCCTGGGACATCCGTCAGGCGATCGGTCGCCGGGCGCAGATGGTGGGCATTTTCGTCAATACGCCCAGGTCGCTGGTGCAGCGCGTGGCGCGACAGAGCGGTCTCGACATGATCCAGCTCTTCGGACGCGAGACCCGGCAGGATGTGGAGCATTATGGATCGCTGCACGCCTTCAAGGCACTGACGGTTGAGTCTCCGGAATCGGTGGACCTGAACACCAGGCCCTTCGTCGGTGGCGTTCATCTACGGACGCCGCAAGCGCCGGCCCTGCTGCTGCACCTGGCCGGTCCAGCTTCGCGCGCCTGGACTGCCGCCGCCGCAGTGGCGGTTCGCCTGCCCATTCTCCTGGCCTCCGACGCGCTTGCACCCGATACCGTCGGTCGCGCCCTGGCTGAGGTCAAGCCCTGGGGGATCGATGTCTGGCAGTCGGTGGAGCGTCAGCCGGGACGCCTTGACACCGATCGCCTGGCGGACCTGGTCAGGGCGATGCGTCCGGAGCGGGCGCCGGCGTGAAGCGACGTCGGTCAGCCTGCGTTTCCGCGCCCTAGGGTTCTGCGTCCGCCGCGCTCAGCAGTCTTTCGCCACCGGCTGCGCGCCAATCCTCGAAATGGGCGCTCTGAACGGCCATACGTTCGTCCCACATCCCGACGACCCAGCGCTGGTATCGAAGTGTTTCGCTCGGCAAGGTAGAGCCCCAGCCGTCCAGACTCCGGCGCAGCCGCCCAGGCCCGCCGTTGTAGGCCGCGGCGGTGAGCCGGATGCTCTCGCGTTCGTCGCCGCGTGCGTCTGCGGCGAAAGCCCGAGATTGCGCCGCGAGGTAGGCCGCACCCAGGTCGATGTTCACCAGAGGGTCCCGCCAGGCATCCGGCGATCCGCCGTGTCCGGCGGCGGCCGAGATCTCCGCCGCCGTGGCCGGCATCAGTTGGGCCAACCCGAAGGCGCCTGCCGGGCTCTCGGCGCGCGACCAGCCGCCTGACTCCACCAACACGATGATGGCGAGCAGCGCGGGATCGATGCCGTGGCGCTGTGCCGCCGCGATGATCGCCGCTTCCCAACGGCGGACGCTCGGGGGCAACCAGACCGGCACCGGGAGCGGCGCGACGGCGTTCGCGATCACCGGCTCCGTCGCCGCCGGCAGCGTCGTCGCGGCTCCTGCGGCCGCTGGGGCCGTCTGAGCCAGGGTGCCGCCCCGCAAGTCGACCAGTGGGACGGATCCCGCCTGCACCAGCACCGAGTCGCCGGCGACCCAGCCCTGGATGCTTTCCTGGCCGACGGTCGCGACACGGTAGACCGAAACGCGCCGCAATCCGACGTGCAAGCGCAGAAGGCCGTTCAGGGACAGCGCCGTACCTGGAGGCAGCTGCGACGTCGCCGCAGACCAGGGCGTCGCGCTGATTCCGGACTGTCGTAGCAGCAGGCCCTTGGCGGAGGTCGGGAAACTGCCGACGTCGACCGTCGTCAGCGCTTGCGGCCGGGCGGCGGCCCTGGCGGAGAGCGGATGCCGGTCCAGCGCGGCGACGGCGAAGATGACTGCGAGAAACAGCGGATAGGACAGGCGCGAGGCGAGGGTGGACTGGGACATGGCTGCTGACTCCTCTTAGAACGTACGTTCTATTATGGCCCGTCGATCCGCGGCTGTCAAGCAGTCCGGTCAGACCGGGCACGGAGCGGAAGTCAGGCGGCGAAGAGCAGGCGATCGACGACCAGGATGGTGAAGAAGAGCGGCAGATAGATGACGGATGCCCGCAGCAGACGCCGCGCGTTGAGCGGCGAGGGCTCGCGTTGCAGCTGGCGGCCGGCACTCACATAGTACAGCCCCAGGGCAAGGGCGCCGGCGCCGTACACAGGACCGCCGTAGCCGCGTTGCAGCAGCAGTAGCGAACAGGGCAGGACGGCCAGAGCGAAGAGTGTGCTCTGCCGCCCGAGGTCGGCGCCGGCAGCGGGTCCGCCGCCCAGCATCTGGAAGCCGGCGCGCTGGTAGTCGGCGCGGTAGAGCCAGGCGATGGCCAGGAAGTGGGGCACCTGCCACAACGCGAGCACGCCGAAGATCACCCAGGCGTCGGGCGTCAGGGGGCGCGACGCGGACCAGCCCATCAAGGCGGGGATGGCGCCTGGAAGGGCACCGACCAGGGTGTTCAAGCTGCTCCGTGGCTTCATGGGCGTGTAGATGAGCGCATAGCTCAGGACGCCGACGAGCGTCCAGCCGGCCGTCGCCCGTCCAACGCCGATAGCCAGTACCACCAGACCGCTCACGGTGAGCAGCATGCCGAACAGGCCGGCCACCCTCGGCGAGACCCGACCACTGGGGAGCGGTCGTCCGGCCGTCCGGCGCATCAGGGCGTCCGGATGCCGCTCCAGGTACTGGTTCAGTGCACTCGCGCCGGAGAGCGCCAGCGCGCCTCCGAGGATCAGGCTCGCCAGACTGAGCAGGCGCATCGGAGGGCCCGGCGAGGTCAAGGCCAGGACATTGCTGAACAATACGGTGATCATGCCCAGCGTCCCAAGGCGCGGACGGGTCAACCCCAGAAGGCCATTCCCTCTGCCTGGTGTAGAGGGCTGAGGGGGCCCAGGGCCGCGGTTCTCGGGTACGACCGGGGATTCACCGTGGGGCATGGCGCCTGCCTGATGGAATCGGCCCGACCTGGATGGAACGGGTCGAGACGGGCGGGAAAGCGACTGACGATTATAGCCGAGCGGTGATGGCTGCGAAGAGACCGATCGGGGGCCGGCAATGTCATGCCGCAATGTCGCGGTCCACGGGCGGTCCCGGCGGTTTCAACCCTTGGCGTCCCGTCATGCCGGCCCTTGCTTGGTCAGGATGTTGTCTGCCGCAAGTCAGGGTTTCACCCCGCGCGCCGTGTTACACTACCCAGACCTTCTCCGGACGACCCTCGTCCGGCGTCAGGTCGCCGCGTCCGCTGGTCCCGCCGATCCCCTTCGTCGCGATACCGACAGGCCCGTTCATGCGCAATTGATTCCGGTGACCATCGCCCTGCCTCGTTTCGCGCCGGCCGGTGCGAAACGTCCGGATCCTTCGCGGTTGCCTTGTTCGGACAACCTCGTACAATGCCCCTGTTCGCAATCATCCCGCTCTGAGGAGGAGATCCACGGATGGCACACCGCTTCCAACTCCCGCGCGCTTTCTTCACCTGCGTGCTGCTGTCGCTCTTGTTCACCACCGCCGGCTGCAAGTACATGCCTTGCGTAGGCGGCTACGGCAACTGCGCTCCGCCCATCGAGATCGACCCCGAGGCCATGCTGGGCAACGGGCCATGCCTGCCGGCCTTCGGCTCCGACGTGGTATCGGCGGACATGAACGCGGCCGGCAACCGGATCCTTACCGTCACCGATGCCAAGCCGGCCTCGCTCCCTGAAGACGCCGGTTGGCCGAGCGATTCTCGCGCGCTGACTGTCATCGACCTGGGCGGAGACAGTGTCCAGGCGACCGAGCGGCACCTGGCCACCACCTGGGATGCTACCGACATCCTGGTGCCTTATGCCACCGCAGAGGATGGCGTGGAGCCGGAAGAAGGTGTCGCCCTGCAGGAGACCATGGCCGAGGTCCAGGTGGATGACGCCGGGAACCGTTTCGTGGTGGCGGTCAACCGCCGCGACATTCCGGGCGGCTATGCCAAGCTCTACGCCGGCACCGTTCCGGCCGAGGGCGTGGCCAACTACTCGCCGGAGACCAAGGACCTCACCCTGATCGGCCTTAACAGCACCGTCGGCACCGAGGCAGTGCAGGCCTTCGCCCTGTCGCCGGACGGCAACAAGGTCGCCGCAGCCGTCGGGCCGCAGGCCGAGCTCCGCGTCTTCGACTTGAGCAGCCCGGATCAGGGTCTCTTCGTCTACGACAGCGGCAAGGACGGCAAGGGCGTGGTGGTCAGCCACAAGCTTCCGGAACCCTGCCTTGGCATCAGCTGTCGCCGCACGCCGGCCGTCACCAGCCGCGGCCTCATGCGCCTCGTCTGGTCGCCCGGCAACGACAAACTGGCGATCGTGCGCACGGACAGCGGCGCGGTTCCCGGCCAGACCAGCCTCTCGGTGCTGGATGTGGCGTCCGGCAAGCTCGAGCTGGTTCGCAGCTTCAAGGACAGCAGCGCGCCGCATGCGGCTTGGGCCGACGACGGTGCCAGCCTCTACGTGATGAACACGCCGTTCAGCGCGTCCGCGGAGGGCGGATCGGCCGTCACGGACTCCGCGTTCGGCAGCACGCTCATTCGCCGGATGGCGGCGGCGGCCGGTGGCAAGGAGCAGGGAACGGGCGCGAGCCTGCCGCGCCAGCTGGGGTGGAAGACGGATCCCGTCGGCCTCAGCGTTCTCAAGGGCGGGGAGAGCCTGGTCTTCGTCTGGGAGTCCCGGCTGTATCGCCTGGACATGCCCGGCGGCGATCTGACCAAGGCCCGCCTGGTGTACCTGCTCGAAGACCAGCGGGTTCCCAGCGACCTCTCGGTGCTTCCTTCGGTGGTCGCCGCGTCCGCCACGACGGACACCGTGATGTACCTCATGAACGACTACGGCGGGCACCGCGTCGGCCTGCGCACCAGCGCCAGCGCCGACAGCTGCCCTGGCGCGGTTCCCGAGGTGGATGAGGCAGCGCCGGAGGGCGCCGCTCCGGCTGACGGCGAGACGGAACCCACCGCGGCGCCGTGATCGCAGGGGTCCGCCGACGGACCCGCCGACTCTTGATGGTTCGAACCGGGGAGCGCTGGCGCTCCCCGGTTTTTCGTTGCGCTCCGCCCAGCGGATACTGCCGCGGCCACAGGCAACCGTGGTATCCTGTAGCCCGTCAGGCGCACGCAACCCAGGAGGACCACCCATGACCGACGAAGACAGGCTGGCTGCGTTCGAGGCGCGGATCGCGCGCGGAGAGAAGATCGAACCGGGCGACTGGATGCCAGAGCGTTACCGGACCCAGCTCATCCGCCTGATCCAGCAGCATGCCAACAGCGAGCTCATGGGCGCGCTGCCGGAAGGGCAGTGGATTCCCTATGCGCCGGGCTTCAAGCGCAAGATGGCGCTCATCGCAAAGGTGCAGGACGAAGTGGGCCACGCCCAGCTCCTGTATCGCGCCGCCGAGACCCTCGGCAAGCCGCGCGACGAGATGATCGAAGAGCTGATCAACGGCAGCAGCAAGTACTCCAACGTCTTCAACTACCCCTGCGAGACATGGGCGGACATCGCCATGGTCGGATGGCTCATCGACGGCGCCGCCATCGTCAACCAGACCATCATGCAGACGGGTTCCTACGGCCCCTACAGCCGAGCGCTGCGCCGCATCACCTATGAAGAGGCCTTTCATCTCAAGCAGGGCTACGACCTCGTGGTCACCTTGATCAACGGCACGACCGCGCAGCGTGCGATGTGCCAGGAATCCTTCAACCGCTGGTGGTGGCCGACGATGATGTTCTTCGGTCCTCCCGACCAGCAGTCGGTGCACACCGAGGTGCTGCAGCGCTGGGGGATCAAGCCCAAGACGAACGACGAGCAGCGTCAGATCTGGTTGCAGAAGTTCGTGCCCAAGATCCTCGAGCTCGGTATTGAGATCCCCGACAAGGGCCTTCGGCGGGACGCAGAGAGCGGCGAATGGACCATCACGCAACCGGATTGGAGCGAATTCTTCCGGGTGATCAACGGCGACGGGCCGATGAACCGCGAGCGACTCGCCCTTCGCCGCCTGATCTACGACGAAGGCTCATGGCTGCGGCGAGCCCTGGAACCGCATATCGCGCTACCGAAGGCGGCCTGACATGAATGCTGATCCCGCGGTACCTGGTAGCGAGCCGACTGTCGCTTCAGCGGCCATGCCGCATTACTCCCGTGACTGGCGCTTCGATCCGTACCACCAAGGCCTGGGCTTCGCCCGCGACCACGATCCGGGCGATCGCCACGCTGACACGGAGTGGACGGTATACGAGGTCTTCCAGCAGGAGCGCCGCGGCGAGCACCACCACCACGTGGGCTCGCTTCATGCGCCGGATGCGGAGATCGCCCTGGTTCTGGCCAAGGAGAACTTCGCGCGGCGCGGCATCTGCGTCAACCTGTGGGTCGTGCCGGTCCACTGCATCCACGCCACCGACTATGCCGACGCGGATGTCTTCGAGCACACCACGGACCGCATGTACCGCGAGCCCGGCGGCTTCCAGGGCCTGCGCCGGGACAAGATCCGCGGACGCGCCGACCGGGACGACCACGTGGAAGGCGTGTTGAAGACCGCCGAGACGGAGCTGGCCGCCAATCGCGCGCGTCGGGAGGGAGCCTGATGAACGATCCCGTTCTCGATGCCGTCGCCGATGCGCCGCCGCCCGAGTTGACCGACATCCTCAAGCGGTACCTGCTGGCCTTGGCCGACGACGAGATGCTCCTCGGTCACCGCGACGCGGAGTGGACCGGACTCGGTCCCATCCTGGAGGAGGACATCGCCTTCTCCAGCATGGCGCAGGACGAGTTGGGCCATGCCAAGATCTGGTACGGTTTGCGCCAGGACCTTGGAGAAGGCACGCCGGATCGGCAGGCCTTCCTGCGCGACGCGCCCGATTGGCGCAACGCCAGACTGTTGGAGTTGGAGCGCGGCGACTATGCCTTCAGCCTGGTACGCCAGTATCTGTTCGACCTGGCCGAGGTGTTGCGGCTCGATGCCCTGATCGTGTCGTCCTGGAAGCCTCTGGCCGACGCCGCCCGGAAGCTGCGTCAGGAGGAGAAGTACCACCTGCTGCACGGCCAGGCCTACCTCGAGCGCCTGGCCAAGGGCGGCGCCGAGGCCAAAAGCCGGTTGCAGGCGGCACTCGATCTCCTCTGGCCCTACGCCCTTGCACTCTGGGAACCGGTGGAGGGCGAGGGCGACCTGGTGGCCGCCGGACTGGTGCCGGAATCGGCAGCCCTCGCGCCACTCTGGCGCGCGGCCGTGGCGACCCGCTTCGAGCGCGCCGGACTCATCCTGCCGCCCTCCGAGGGCGCGATCATGGGAGGCCGCCGTGGCGAACACGGCCCGGAGCTGGTCAGCCTGCTGGCAGCGATGCAGGGCCTGTATCGCTCCGATCCGGAGGCGGAGTGGTGAGTGAGGGGAGCACGCCTCGGTTGACCACCGAGTCGGTCCTGGCGGCGCTGCAGTCCGTCAAGGATCCGGAGATCCCGGTCGTCTCGGTCGTCGAGCTGGGCATCGTCCAATCGGTGGCAGTGGATGGCGACGAGGTCACCGTGTCCATCACCCCCACGTTCAGCGGTTGCCCCGCGCTGCACGTGATGCGCGAGGAGATCGAGGCCTGCGTGCGCGGTCTGGGCGCGTCGCGCGTGACGGTCGACATCCTGCTCGACCCGCCTTGGTCCAGTGATCGGATCGCACCGGAGGCCAGGGAGCGGATGAAGGCCATCGGGTTGGCTCCGCCGCCCATGATGATGCGGCGAGTTGCCGACCAGGATCTGGTGCTGCTCCGCGTCGATGCGGCGCCGGAGACGGCGCCGGCCTGCCCATTCTGCGGATCGCCTGACACCGAGCTGGAGAACGCGTTTGGACCCACGATCTGCCGTTCCCTCCATTATTGCCATGCCTGCCAGCAGCCCTTCGAGCAGTTCAAGTCGCTCTGAGCGGCCGTCAGGCAGCTCGCGGCGTGGCGCGACGGTGCTCCTTGTCGCGGCCATGGCCGTGGCCGTGTCGTCAGAGCCGTCGAGCGGCGGTCGGGCCTTCGCCCAGGTCGCCCCGACGGCCACGCCGCTGCCCGACCTGATCCTCGATGGACGCAGCACCACCCTCAGCGGTGACCTGCGTTTCGGCCGTGTCCTGCTGCGCAACCGGGCTCGCCTGGAGGTCCGTGCCTTCTCCGGCTCGGAAGACAGCGGCAAGCTGATCCTGCGGGCGGACAGCATCGTCCTGGAGTCCGGCACGAGCATTCTCGGCGACGCTCGGGGCTTCCGCGGGCAGGCACTGCGCGACGGCGAAGGCCCGGGCCACGGGCAGGGCGGCGCGCGCAGCATCGACGGCGGCGGCGGCGGCGCCTATGGCGGCGACGGTGGTGACGGCGTGCTCGACAACGTCGGGACCAGCGCCTCCAAGGGTGGTCGCAGCTACGGCGCCTCTTGCAGCCACGAGATCGAGCGCGGTTCGGCCGGCGGCGCGCCGGGCGTGGCCGACGGCGATCCGGAGACCGCGCGCGGCGGGCACGGCGGGGCGGCGGTGGCGCTGCTGGCCGACAGCATCGTGGTGGCCGGAACCATCAGCGTCCACGGCGAAGACGGCTATGTGTCGGCCAACGATGCCGGCGGCGGTGGAGCCGGAGGCGGTGTGTGGATCGAAGGCCGGCAAGTTGACCTCAGCGGGCGGATCATCGCCGATGGCGGCAACGGCGGGGAGACCGATGACGGCGGCGGCGGTGGTGGCGGTGGCCGGATCAAGGTCTTCCACAGCGTCGGTGCGGTCAAGCGCTCCGGCCTGAGCGTCGACGGCGGCCAAGGGGACGGCAACGGCGCGAACAACGACGGGCGCAAGGGCAGCATCTGCATCGACCTTACGACGCCCACGCCGACCGCCGCCGTCAGCCCGACCCCGAGCGACACGGCGAGCCCCACGGCGACCGACCCGCCGACGGACACGGCGACGCCCACGGTGGGGCCCAGCGACACGCCGAATCCAACGGCGACTCCCTCAGCCAGCGCCACGGCTTCCGCGACAGCGACACCGACGCCCACATCCACGCCGCGTCCCAAGCCGCTCTACTTGCCGCTCCTGCTTCGCGAATCGTGTCCCAAGGCCGAGCCCGATCCGGTGTCGATGGTCCTGGTGCTCGACAGCTCGAGCAGCATGTCCGAGCTGACCACCGCCGGCCGTCCGCGCTTGGACGCCGCCCGCGAGGCCGCCGCCGTGGCGGTGGCGCGCCTGCGGGCGCCCCATCGGCTGGCCTTGGTGAGCTTCGACGGCGAGGCGCGGTTGCTCGCCCCCTTGGGCAGCAGTCCCGACGCGCTCGCCGCGGGTCTGGCCGCGCTGACCCCCGGTCGGGGCTCGCGCATCGATGCGGGCCTGGCCATGGCCGCGAGCCTGCTCGACGGTGTTGCGGCTGCCGGGCCGAAACGGGTCGTCCTGCTCTCCGACGGGCAGGTCAATCCGACCACACCCGCCGAGGTGCGGGCCCAGGCGGAAGCCTTGAGAGCCAGGGGCGTGCTGATCGACGCGGTCGCTTGGCAGGGTCCCGATGCCGATCTGGCCCTGATGGCCGCTGTTGCCGGCGACACCGCGCGCCTCCACGTGGCTCCCGACGGCGAACAGCTCGTCGACATCTTCCGCGGCCTCGCCTGGGAGCCGCCGCCTTGCGGTGGTGCGATCCTGTGGCCCGCGGCTATCCGACGGGAACCGGCGTTGGGCCAGATCGAGCGCGCACCCTGAACGGATCCAACCCATCGACTCGTCCGGTGGCCTCGGCGCACCGATGACTTCCGTCGCCCTCACGTTGCGGGGGCCGCGCCCTTCAACCGTCCCGACCGTGCACGGAGAGCCTTTCATGAACCTGACCCCGCGCCCTTTCCATGTCCTCGCCCTCGCCGTCATCGCTGCTGCCGGCCTTTCTGCCTGCCAGGAAGGCGCGGCCCCTCCCGACCTCACCCGCGGTCCTACCCCCGCTCCCCCGACCTTGACCGCCGCGGCTGCCCAGGTGCCGGCGATCGTCGCCACGGCCGTGGCCGCCGAACCGGCCCACTCGGTGGTCCAACTGGAGAGCGTGTTCGCCGACGAGGGCTCTCCGGCCATCGCCAGGATCACCATCTGGACCAACGCCGAGGGCATGCGGCGGGAGGAGTCCTCGCCCGACAGTCTCTACAACCCGGGCGTGGTCAGTGTCGACGACCTGGACACCATCAGCCGCTACAATCCCTCGACCAAGATCTTCAGCCGCAATGCGCGCGGCATCGTCAACATCGTGGACCAGCCGCCTTTTGCCAAGAACCTCCTCGAGAAGAGCCAGTTCGGCGAGATCGCGGAAGACACCGTCGATGGCAAGCCCGCCATTCGGCTGAGCGGACGCCCCGAGGACGACCCGCTGCGCCGCGACGCGCCCACCGAATTCTCGGTGTGGCTGGATGCCGAGACGCACCTGATCGTGAAGACGCAGAGGGTGGTTCGGTCCGAGATCGGCCCGCCGTTTGCCGTGACCACGCGGGTGTTGGCCTACGACCCGCCGGAAGATGCAGCCCGCTTCAAGCTGGAGCCTCCCGCGGACGCCGACGTCCTCGTCCAGGACTCCGTAGCCAACCCGGTTACCACGGAGCCGCTCAGCCTCGACGAGGCCCGCAAGGCGGTGTCCTATCCGCTGCTGACGCTGAGCGAGCTGCCCGAGGACATCACGCTTTACAGCACCAGCGTCAGCAAGCCCCAGAACGGTCAAGGCATCGAGCCTACCGTCATCCAGTTCTATGTGCGGGACGAGAAGGAAGGCTACCTGGTGGCCGAGCAGTTCAGCGCCGATGCGCCGGGCTCTGCACGGGCCAAGGCACGGCGGGATCTGGCCCTGAAGCTGGGCAAGGCGGTGACCGTGGGCGAGCACGACGGTGTCTACGTCGACCGACTGGGCGCGCGCTACGTGGTTTGGCAGACCGACAAGACCCGCGTCAAACTCAGCGCCAACCGGCCGGACCTGGACGAGGCGGCGCTCTTGGAATGGGCAAGCAAGATGCGCTAGGACTGCAGCTCCAAGCAGCATGCGGGTTGCAGCGGCACGACCGCGAGGCCGATGAAGGTCTCGAGACCCGGCGCACCCATCGGCCACTCTCAAGGTCCATTGTGGTGCGATACCAGCCAGCCTGTCGGGTGAGCGTGTGCGCTGCCGACCGTGGTGGGTAGCCGGATCAAGCGGCCGGCCCGCTCCGCTTACGGATCCGCCAGGGCCAGCCGGCGGACGGCTTCCGGCAGCTTCGCGATCTGGCCGTTGCGCAAGCAGACGTGGCGGCTCATGCCGTTGGCCACCTGGCGGGGATGTTGCTCGTCGGTGACCACCTCGTAGCTGAAGCGCAGCCCGCGGCTGCGCAGATCGGACAGGGCAGTCCTGATGACGAGGGCGTCGTCGAAGCGCGACGCGGCGACATAACGGAGATGCAGTTCGATCACCGGCAGGTTGTAGCCCTCGCGCTCGAGGTCGCGATAGCTGAGGCCGGCCTCCCGCAGCCATTCCACCCGTCCCGCTTCCAGCCAGGGCACGTAGGCGGAGTGGTGGCTGATGCCCGAGGCGTCGGTCTCGGCGTAGCGCACGCGCAGTCGGGTGAGGCTGATGCGGGTGGAGTGGGGCATGCTTGCCTTCCGTGCGGTGATGGTCGGTCAGTCGGCGGTCTGTCCATCGGCGGGGCGAGCCGCCTCCGACCGGGCGACGAGCAGGATGCCGGCCAGGATGGCGGCGCCGCCGGCGACCAGGCCGCTTGAGGGCCGTTCGCCCAGCAGGCGCCAGGCCAACAACGTGCTCACAACGGGCTCGCCCAGGACGGCGCTGACCACCAAGGCGGCCGGCAAGCGGGACAAGGCCCAGTTGAAGCTGCCGTGGCCCAGGATCTGGGGCACGAGGGCGATGGCCGCCAGCAGCAGCCAATCACGTGCGCCGTAGCCGAGGGGCAGGCCTTCTGCCGCCAGGGTGACCGCCAGCAGGATGAGGGCCGCCATGCCGTAGACCAGGCCGATGTAAGCCACCAGGCCCATATGTCCGCGCGTCCGTCGGCGGACGATGAAGTAGAAGGCGACGGCCACGGCGCCGGCCAGGGCCATGAGCTTGCCCAGGAGGGGGCAGGGCAGTGCCGTGCAGGCGCTGCCGGCCAGGGGAGCGCTGCCTGCGGACGGCACGGCCAGGAGGGCCAGCGCGCCGGCGAAGGCGATGCCGATGCCGGTCCAGGCGCGGGGCGCGACCCGTTCGCCGAGCAGCCAGGGCGAGAGCAGGGCGACGACGATCGGGCTGGTGGTCACCAGGGCCACCGAGCTGGCCACCGAGGTGAGCCGCAGGCTGGGAATCCAGAGCGCGAAATGCGCGGCGAGGGCCGCGGCGGCGGCCAGCAGCAGCAGGCGGTCGCGCCGGCCGAGGCCCGGCCATTCGCGGCGGATGGGGCCAACGGACCAGGGGGCGAGGAAGAGCGCGGCGAAGAGCAGCCGCCAGGTGGCGATGGCCATGGGCGTCGGGCTGCCGGCGCCGTCGAGCTTGCGGATGAGGATGGCCGCGCTGCCCACGCAGAGCACGCCGAAGGCCAGGCC
>JBGAUA010000068.1:0-16440 GCA_044228875.1 Anaerolineae bacterium | reverse complement strand
CAGCCAGGGCGCCGCCTGGCCGCTGCGGTTGCCTGTGCGGCAGGTGAGGATGACGGTCTTGTCCTTGGGAATCTCCGCCAGGCGGTCCGGCACCTCGCCCAGGGGGATGAGGGTCACGCCGGGGATGTGGGCCTCGCTGTACTCGCTGGGCTCGCGCACGTCAATGACCACGATGTCCGGCCGGGCCTTCAGCTGCTCGAGGGCGGCCGCGTCGATGGTGTCCGCCAGGCCGGAGGCGGCGGGCGGCGCTGCCGCCGCGTCGGTCGCCGGGCTCGCGCCCTGGTCCTGCGGGGCGAAGGTCGCCGGGGCGGGGGGCGCGCTGGAACCGGCGCCTGCATCCTCGGTGGCGGAGGAACGGCAACCGGTGGCCAGCAAGGCCAGGGCCAGGGCGGCGACGGACAGGGCGAGGTCGTTGCGCGAGGCCCTGCGGCGGTTCGGGTTCATGCGATGGGCTCCTGGGGTTGAATGAGCGGCCACGGACGTCGGCATTGCCGCACGGCCGCGCCGGCGCCGCGAACTATAGCAGGCGCCCGAGGCGATCTCCTCGGAGGGCAAGGGCTTTCAAGGCAGCGGCCGGCCGATGAAGCCTCCGAAGCGCCCCGTCCGTCCGCCTTCCGCCCGGTGAGAGAAGAAGCGGTCCACCTGCGCGGCCGTAGAGGCCTTGTCGATCTGAATCCGCCGTGGGTCGAGCCCGGCGCGCAGGAGCAGCATCCGGTTGGCCCCGGGCAGGTCGACGGTGACGCGGTCGCCCTGACCCGGGCGGATCAGCATTGAGGCGTCCGTACCCAAGGACTCCAGGAAGGTCGCCGCCACCTCTGGTCCCACCTCGAAGTCGGCGGGACCGATACAAGGGCCGATCAGCGCACGGACATCCTCCGGGCGGCTCCCGAAGGCCCTGGCCATGGCCCGTACCGCGTGACCCGCGACGTCGCCCGCCGTCCCACGCCAGCCGGCATGGGCCACGCCGACGGCCCCGGTCAGCGGGTCGGCCAACAGGATGGGGGCGCAGTCGGCCACCAGCACGCCCAGGAGCAGGCCGGGCGTGGCGGTGATCAAAGCGTCGGCGCCTGGCAGGGCCGTCGCGCCGTCCAGGGATCCGCGGCCGGCGTCGGCCGGGCCCACCTGAGCCACCAGGGATCCGTGGACCTGGGCGGCCAGGACCAACTGGCCTGGGACGAAGCCGAGGGCTTCCAGGACGAGCGCGCGGTTGGCCAGCACCCGCTGGGGATCGTCGCCGACATGGAGGCCCAGGTTGAGGTCGTTGAAGGGCGGCTGGCTGACGCCCCCGACCCGGGTGGTCACGGCGTGGACCACACCGGAGACGCCGTCGAGCAGGGCATGGCGGATCAGCCCGATATCAGCCGTGGACGAAGTTGGCGAGAGGTCGGACATCGATCGCGATTGTGGGGCGCACCGGGGGGACGCGTCAACTGCGGGGTGGACTGGAGATCGACCGCGGCGTCGACCAGTACTGCACCTCCGAGAAGCCTGAGGGTCGCGATGGCAGGACCGCGCGGCCAATGAAGGACTCGAGACCCGGCACACCCACCGGCTACGCTCAAAGTCCTTTGTGGTGCGATACTTGAATCGAATGGCCTCCCTGGCCCGAGCCGACCGCCACAACCACCCCCAGCGAGGAGTCCCTGTCATGCCAGGCTACAGCAGCATCCTGGTCATCGGCGCCGGTGTGAGCGGCCTGGCCACGGCCCTGCGCCTGGCCGAGGCCGGGTATCCGGTGGAGGTGCTGGCCGCGGAGGGCAGCCCTCGCACCACCTCGGACATCGCCGCCGCCATCTGGTACCCCTTTCGCAGCGAGGACAGCGGGCGCGCCCGGGCCTGGGCCTCGGAGACCCTCCATTGGCTGGAGGATCTGGCCGCGACGGTGCCGGACGCGGGGGTGACCCTGGTCGAGGGCGTCGCCATGCATCAGCTGTCCGGCCCGGCGCCGGAATGGCGGGACGACGTGGCCGGCTTCCGCGCGGCGCGGGAGGCCGAACTGCCGCCTGGCGCGGCAGCCGGCTGGGTCTTCCGCGTCCCCGTCGTGCGCATGCCCGTGCATCTGGCCTGGCTGGCTGAGCGCCTGGCTGAACGCAGTGTGTCCGTGCAGCTGGACCAACACCTGTCCGGGGCGGACCTGGTCGCAGCGGCCGGTCGATACCGCGCGGTGGTCAACTGCAGCGGCCTGGGCGCGCGGGAGCTGGTGGCCGACGACAGCCTGCATCCCATCCGCGGCCAGATCGTCCGGGTAAGCCCGGGCTACGCCGACCGCTTCGTGCAGGCGGCTGACGACCCGCGGGCGGTCACCTACATCATTCCCCGCCCGGACTGCACCGTGCTGGGCGGCACCACCGAACCGGGGGAATGGTCGCTGGCAAGCGATCCCGCCGTCACCGAGGCCATCCTGGAGCGCTGCCGCAGCCTGGTCCCCGCCCTGGCCGCGGCCGAGATCCTGAGCGTGGCCGTCGGGCTGCGTCCCGGGCGCTCTACCGTGCGCGTGGAAGCGGAGCGCTGCGGCAGTGGCCTTCTGGTGCACAATTACGGCCATGGTGGCGCCGGCGTCACCTTGAGTCGGGGCTGCGCTTCAGCGGTACTGCAGTTGATCGCCGCCGCGGACTGAGCCGCCCACCGTGGCGTCCCAGCCGTCCGATGCGTCCCGTCCGATCGCGTCGAGCCATTCGCCGACCTGCCGGCCTTGCGGACCTTCGCCGCCATCCCATATCCGATCGCTCCACGATCGCCCTCTCGCAAAGGAAGTCAGCCATGCAATACCGCCGTCTCGGCCAATCCGGCCTCAAGATCAGCGCCGTGTCCCTGGGAGGCTGGTTGACCTTCGGCTCCCAGGTGGATGAGGCCGGGGTGAAGCAGGTGGTGACGGCAGCCGTCGAAGGCGGCGTGAACTTCATCGATCTGGCCGATGTCTATGCCAAGGGCGAGGCGGAGCGGGTCTTCGGCAAGGCCCTGGCAGGTTTCCGCCGTCAGGACCTGGTCATCAGCAGCAAGGCCTTCTGGGCGATGTCGGACAACGTCAACGACCGTGGGCTGTCCCGCAAGCACCTCTTCGAATCCGTCGAGGGCTCGCTCCGGCGCCTGGGCACGGATTACCTGGACATCTACTTCTGCCACCGCTTCGACGAGGAGACTTCCGTCGAAGAGGTGGTCATGGCCATGGACGACCTCTGCCGCCAGGGCAAGATCCTCTACTGGGGCAGCTCGGTGTGGACGGCGGCTCAGATCACCGAGGCCGCCCTTACCGCCCGTCGCCTTGGCGCCCATCCGCCGCGGGTGGAGCAGCCGCGCTACAACCTTCTCGACCGCCACATCGAGCCGGAGATCCTGCCCACCTGCTTGGCGCAGGGCATCGGAATCGTCTGCTGGAGCCCGTTGGGGCAGGGCCTGTTGACGGGCAAGTACAACGATGGCATGCCGGCCGGCAGCCGCGCCGGCGAGCTGGAATGGGTGCGACAGGGCATCACCGAGGTCAGTCTGGCCCGCGTGCGCCAGCTGGCCGCCGTCGCCGCGGACCTGGGCGTCCCCCTCGGCCAGATGGCCCTGGCCTGGTGCCTCAGGCAGGACGGTGTGTCCTCGGTCATCACCGGGGCGCGCACTGCGGCGCAGGTGCAGGAGAACCTCGCGGCGGCTGACCTGACCTTGGACGCGGCAACCCTGGAGGCTATCGAGGCCATCATCGAGCCCGCGCCGGCCCTCTTGAAGATGTGAGGCCCGCGCCGGTCAAAAGGCGACGCGGTCGCGCAGCGGCTCGCTGAAGGTCTCCCCCGTCGGGCCGCAGAGGGCGGTCAGCCGGCCGCCATAGACGCAGCCCGTGTCGATCTGGATGTATCCCAGGGCCGGGCGGCGGCGCGGCCGGCCAACCGGCGTATGCCCTGACAGATGCAGCCGATCAGGGTCGGCGGGCCGGTCCGGCGGACGGCGGTTCCAGATCAGGGCATCGCAGGCCTGTTTGACCTCCAGCGCCGTCGGCCCGCTTTCCGCCGTCCGGCCCCGGCCTTCGGCCTGCCGCGCCAAGGCCAGGGCGGTCGGCGTGGCCAGGGCATGGGTGACCACGAAGCTGTCGTCCTGCCAGACCACGGGCAGGTCCAGCAGGAAGGCCAGATCGTCGGGATCGATCCGCCAGCCGGTCTCGTCCAGGGGGTCGCAGCCGTAGGCGGCCAGGGTCTGGTAGCCGCCCTGGGTCAGCCACAGCGCCTTGCGATAGGCGCGGAAGTCGCGGGGCGTCAGCCAGCGCGCCGACTTCTCGCCGGCGGCGATCAGATCGTCAACGTGCATGAGCCGCGCCGGCCAGCGGAGCGGCTCCGGGCCGAAGACCGACAGGCTCTCAAGCAGCAGCACGTCGTGGTTGCCCAGGACGGCGGCATGGGTGCCGGCGGCTGCGCCCATGCGGAAGTGGCGCAGGACCGCGGGCGATGCCGGACCGCGGTCCACCAGGTCGCCCACCGAGACGATGCGGGGTCGCGCGCCATGTCTGACGGCATGCGCGTGGATGCGTTCCTCCAGGGCCTGGTAGCTGTCCCAGCAGCCGTGGATGTCGCCGACGAAATAGGGCCAGCCGGCGCTCACGGACTTCCGGTCGCGGCGCGGACCGCTTGCCGGCGGTCCCGCGGGGTGACGCGCATCTCCTGCTCGTCGTGGGCGCCCTGCGACAGCGAAAAGCGCCGCAGCGTCCGGGTGGGTTTGAAGCCGGCGGCCGCGAAGGCCCGCTGTGCTCGCGCGTTGTCGGGAAAGGTGTAGAGGATGACGTGCGACAAGCCCAGGCCCTTGAAAGCATGGTCGACCAGGAGGCCGACCGCCTCGCGGCCCAGGCCGCGACCCCAGGCCGCCCGGTCGCCGATCATGATCCCCAGCTCTGCGTGGTCGGAACGGACCTGTGCGCCGCCGGGGGCGCTGATGCCCAGGGGGTCCACCTGCCGGTGCAGCCCGAAGAGCCCGATGCGGCCGATGATGCGGCCCGTCTCGTCGAGGATTGCGTAGAGCTGCTCCGCGCTCGCGGGCTTGGGTTGGACCTGCTGCTGGAAGAGCTCGCAGAAACGGCGGAAATCCAGGACCAGAGGCTGGGTGCCGCACATGGCCAGGAGGTCGCCATCCAGGGACCAGGCGTAGAGCGCCCGCAACTCGCGCTCGTCGAAGCCGTGCTGATAGGGCCGCAACTGCACGCGCGCCCCCTGCAGGCTGGCCAGGGGAAGCGGCGAGCCGATCATCCCTCGGGCCGTTTGTAGAAGGGGCGCTTCACCACCCGGGCAGGCACCGCGCGGTCGCGGATCTCCACCGCCAGCTCCGTCCCGACCGCCGCGTGGGCCGCCGGTACGAAGCCCATCCCGATGGCCTTGTCCAGGGTGGGTGACAGGAGGCCGCTGGTGATCGCTCCCACCGGCTGGCCGCCGGCCAGAATGGGGTAGCCCTGGCGCGGAATGCCGCGGTCCAGGAGCTCCAGGCAGACCATCTTTCGCGCCGGGCCTTCCTGCCGCTCACGCCGCAACCGCTCCAGTCCGTTCATCGCCGGCTTGTCCAGCTTGACGAAGAAGCCCAGGCCCGCCTCCAAGGCGCTGATGTCGTCGCCCAGCTCGTGCCCGTAGAGGGGCATGCAGGCCTCGATGCGCAGGCTGTCCCGGGCCCCCAGGCCGCAGGGCTGGATACCGTGAGCCGCCCCCGCCTTCAACACGGCTTCCCATACCACAGAGATGTCCTCGTTGGCGGTCATCACCTCGAAGCCGTCCTCGCCGGTGTAGCCGGTGCGTGAGACCAGGGCCTGGACGCCGGCCACTTCGCCGCGGGCGAAGTGGTAGTAGGGCATGTTCCAGACGTCCATGTTCGTAAGCGCCATCAGGATCAGGGCCGCCCGCGGGCCCTGCAGGGCGATGAGGGCGTTGTCGGCGCTGCGGTCGTCGATCTTTACCCGTTCGCCCGGTCCCACCTGGGAGCGCAGCCAGGCGAGATCCTTGTCGATGTTTCCGGCGTTGACGACGAGGAGGTAGACCGCCCCGCCCTTCTTGCCGGCAGGTAGGCGGTAGACCAGCAGGTCGTCGACGGTGCCGCCATCGGCGTTGGGCAGCAGTGAGTACTGTGCCTGGCCCACGTCCAGGAGCGCGGCGTCATTGGTCAGCACCCGCCGCAGGAAGGCCGTGCTGTCCGCCTCGTGCACGATGAACTCGCCCATGTGGCTGACGTCGAAAAGCCCCGCTTGCTGGCGCACCGCATGGTGCTCAGCCTGGATGCCGGCGTACCAGACGGGCATCTCCCAGCCCCCGAAAGCGATCATGCGGGCGCCGAGCGCCACGTGGGCCTGGTGCAGGGGGGTGCGCTTCAAGGCGGTACTCCTCGGGTTCCGTTCCGGACGGGTGTTGGGTGCCGGAATCCTGGCCGGGCGCGCGACCGTCCCGGCGCCCGGAGCCGGCGCGCGTCGATTGTAGCCGCCCGCGGCCGGGCGGCAAAGGTCGCCCGACCCGGCGCGCGGGGACGGCAGCCGGCGCCGGATGCCTGACGACTGGCAGCTACTGGGCTATGCTTAGGTCTTCAATCCCCCGGCTTCGGTTGCCTTTCGGCGATGGGAGTGCCTCATGCGTTACCTTGAACGAATGCTGATCGGCCTGGGCTTGGTCATCCTGGCCTTCGGCGCCTTGTACCTGGGCAGCCCCCTGCGCACCGGCCAGGCGGAGGCCAACCCGGGCTTCGCCTATGGCTTCTGCCTGCTCTTCGCCCTGGGCTTCATCATCGGGTCGATGGGTCTGCTGGGCTCCAAGGACGACTACCCGGGGCTGCTGAGCGGCCTGGTTCTCTACTTCATCGTGGGCGCCCTCGTCGTCGTGTTCCTGTACGTCAAGAAGGAGGGGCATTGGACCCTGGCCGAGGCCGACGACCCCCAGTTCTGGGTCTTCTGGCTGCGGCGCATGGCCCTCTGGCCCCTGGAGTTCATCCGCATGACCGGCTTCCTGGGCTACCGTCTGAGCGCATGATCCGGCCGCGGTCGACGAGCGGATGTCCCTGATGCCGCAGATCCCTCCCCTCCCCCTCCTGGAAGGACCCGCGCTCAGCGCGGTGCTCGCCGCGACGGCGTTGGTCGCCTTGCTGTCCTTGTTTCTCGCGCTGGGATCCTTGCGCCGCGCCGGCCGCATGCTGCGGCATTACCGGGCCCTGACCGCGGGCGCCGACGGCCGCGATCTGGCGGCGCTCCTGGAAGAGGCGACGGCTCGGTTGAGAGCTTCCGAGGGTCGGCTGGCCGAGCTGGACCGTCGCACGACGAGCCTGGCCGAGGACGAGCGCCGCATCGACGAGGCGGAGCGGGCGATCCACCAGCTGCGCGCGGATACGGCGGATCTAGGCGCCCAGGCCCGACGACTGAGCGGGGCCGAAGGCGGCCTTCAACATCTGCAGGGCCGTTCCAACACCCTGGAGTCCCGCCTCCAACTGGCATTGAAGCGTGTCGGGCTGATCCGCTATCGCGCCTACGAAGACACCGGCGGGGACCAGAGCTTCGCCCTGGCGCTCCTGGATGACGCCAACAGCGGCGTGGTCCTGTCCAGCCTCCACGGCCGGGGCGGCGACCGCGTCTTCGCCAAGCCGGTGCAGGCAGGGCGCTCGAGCTATGCCTTGAGCGAGGAGGAGCAGCTGGCCATCGCCCAGGCAGGGTCTGCCGGCCCCGGGATCGGAGCGGGCCCGCGGGCCCAGACGCGGGAGGAACCGTGATCGACTGGCAGCATCACCAGGAGGAACGCCGCATGTCGCTCCACCTGTCGCGGGGCGCGGGCTGGTTGCTCGGCGGACTGCTCGCCCTATGGCTCGTGGGAGGCTTGGGGCTGCTGCGGCAGAACCAGCGCCTCAAGTCCGAACTCTACACGGCCCGGGAGGACCTGTCCGAAGTCCAGTCGCGGGAGCGCGACCTGGAAGATGCGGTGGTCAACCAGCACCACCGCATGCAGACGGACGCCCAGGACATCGAGGAGCTGCAGACGGTCGAGTTGCAGCTGGCCCAGATCGAGATCCAGCTGGACGGCATCGACTTCCTGGCCAACCGCTTGCGTGAGTCGCTGGGCCTGCCCCCGGGGAGCGGGACCTGGGACCCGGCCGCCGTGGCGACGCCCCAGGGCGGTCCGGAAGGAGGAAGGAACGCCGAGTCGGCCCGTCTGGACCTGATCCGGCGGCGGATCCTCGCCGGGACCACCGAGCTCCTGAAGCTGCAATCGGCCATGGAGCGCCGTGGGCAGAGCCTGGCGGAGCGCCGCGCCGCGGCCGACAACCTGGATCCGCGCGTTTATGGGCTTCCCGGCAACTGGCCGGCGCGCGGCGCCGTGACTTCCGGCTACGGCTGGCGCAGCTTCCGTGGTCGCCCCAACTTCCATTCCGGCGTCGACGTCGCCCTGCCTTTGGGCACGGGCGTCCAAGCCACCGGCGCTGGCGTGGTGCTGGGAAGCGGCTGGCAGCCCAGCTATGGCTGGTGCGTGCTGATCCAGCATGCGGAGGGCTACAGCACCCTTTACGCCCACCTGCAGCAGACCCTGGCCCAGAAGGGACAGGTGGTGAAGCAGGGTGACTGGATCGGCCTTTCAGGCAGCTCCGGCAACAGCACCGGCCCCCACCTGCACTACGAGCTGTGGAAGGACGGGGCGACCGTCGATCCGCGCCCGGGCATGGATGGGGCGAACCCGCGATGACGGCGCAGCCGCCGGACCGGGACGCTGCCTGGGAGCTCGTCTGCCAGCACACCGCCAGCCCCAGCCTCCGCCGGCACATGCTGGCGGTGGAGGCGGCGATGCGCCACTACGCGCGCCTGCGCGGCGAGGACGAGATGCTGTGGGCCTGCGTCGGCCTGTTGCATGATTTCGATTACGAGGCCCATCCCGACGGCCATCCGCTGACGGGCGAGCCGCTCCTGGCGGCGGCGGGCTGGTCGGAGCAGGTCCGTCGCGCCATCCTGTCGCATGCCGACAATGGCGCGGTGCCGCGCTTGAGCCCGCTGGAGCTGGGCCTGCACGCCTGCGACGAGATCACCGGGCTTATCATCGCCACCGCCCTGGTGCGCCCCGACCGGGATCTGCGTCAGGTCACCTTGTCCAGCGTGATGAAGAAGTGGCGTAATCCGGCCTTCGCCGCCGGCGTGGACCGGGAAGAGATGGCGCGGGCCGCAGAAGCCTTCGGCATGCCCCTGGAAGCGCATGTGGGCGTGGTGCTGGCCGCGATGCAGGCGAGTGCCCTCGATCTGGGCCTTTCCGGGGCATAACGGGAGCCGGTCGAGCGCCGTTCTTTCCACGCCGACCCGCCCGACCCGCCCGTGGAGGCCATCGTCGCCGTGAACCGCAAGCCCCGCCGGTCCCTCCTGCTCGCCGCCGCCGTCCTCCCGGCGCTGGCCGGCATCGTGGCCCTGGCCAGCGCCGACACCCCGTTGCCCCCGGGTCTCCTGGTCTTCACCGCCATCATGCCGGACGGGTCCCAGGAGATCTACACCAGCGCGACGGACGGTAGCGAGCGGCGGTCGCTCACCATTGCCGACGGTGTGTCGGCCTTCGATCCGCGCTGGTCGCCGGACGGCGGTCGCCTGGCCTATGTGGTCAAGACCGCGGCGCAGAACACCAGCATCCGCCTGCTAGACCGCGGGCTTGGTGAAGAGATCGTGGTCACCGAGGGCTTCGAGGATTACGACCCTGCCTGGTCGCCGGATGGGACCGAGATCGTCTTCGTGCGTCATGTCGGCTTTCAGGGGGCCATCCAGAGCTCCTCTCTCAGCATCGTCAAAGCAGGGCGCAGCGGCGCGCGAGACCTGATGCTCCTGGAGGGTGGGGCGCGCTACCTGCGCAATCCGGCCTGGTCGCCGGACGGCCGTCGCATCGCCTTCGAGGTGCGGCAGGCGGCGGGCGGGGCGGATATCTACCTGCTGCGGCTGGCGGATGGCGCCCTCGAGCGGCTGGCCACCCCCGCCGGCTGGGATGACGTGGAGCCGGCCTGGTCGCCGTCCGGAGAACTGCTGGCATTTGCCAGCGGTCCTGGTCGGGAGGCGACGGACCGCAGTCGGCACGCCCTCTGGTTGGTGGACCTGGAGCGGGGCGCGGCGGGCAGCCTGTACAGCGATGAAGCGCGCGATCTGCGCCGCCCGGCCTGGTCGCCGGACGGCCTGTTCCTGGTCTTCGACGGGGCAGGGGAAGACGGCCGGCTCAGCCTGCGGACCCTGGATTGGCGCGCGGCGAAGTCGGGCCCGGAACTGGGACCCGGCTTTCAGGCGGACTGGGGCCGTCTGCCCGACGGGCGGCCCAGCGCCACCCCCCCGACGGCCGAACCCACGTCTACCGAGTTCGTCCCGCCGACGCCGATCAACACCGGTACCCCCATTGTCGCCCCCACCGTTCCGGATCTGCCGACGCTGGTGCCCTTCCCCACCTTCCCGCCGGCGGAGCCTCCGGGGCCGGGGCCGGGGCCAACCTTCCCGCGGCCAACGGCCATACCGACCGCCAGCGAGACTCCCGAACCGCAGCCAAGCGCCTCGGCGACCGCCACCGCTTGGAGCGTCTGGCGCGTCTGGCTGCCGCTCAGCTTCCAGGGCGCGGCCCTGGAAGGGACGGCGCCCTGAGCCTGGGCCAGGCAGGGTGCGCAGCGAGGTCGCCGGCAGCAGGGTGCGGACGTCGGAGAGACCTTCATCATTCCTTGATGTCTGCCCGTTATCATGGCCGTGACCGGGAGACATGGCGCGGTTCGCCGCTCGGATGCCGTCAGGCTTTCGTCAGCGACCGGTCCGCGGACCGTCGATCGGTCGACAGGCGACGGTCAAGGTCGGCTTGGTGCCAACGGCTACCCTTGGGCAAGTCCCCGCTGTAGGGGAAGGCGTCTTCGCGACGCTGAGCCGTTGTGGCCATGAACTTCCTGAACGTCTTACCACTGAAAGCCGCTCAACACCCTGTAAGGAGACTCTTGAACATGTATCGCAAGCTTCCCATCACCCTCCTGGCCCTGACGTTCGCCCTGGCGCTGGCCGTGCGCCCCACGGCCGCCTTCGCCGACGCTGCTGAGGACGATCCCTATCGCTACGGCATGCCGGGTCTGATGGGCTTCGTGTACAACTGGAACGGCGAAGTGGGCGCCTTCCTGAGTTCCGCGACCGCCAAGCCGGAAATGGTCTGCAGCGCCGAGCAGCGGGAGTTGGTCGGCCGCGGGCAATCGATGGTCGACGACCTCGTCGGCAGCGGCATCTATGCCCCCGACGGCCTGCAGCCGGCGCACAGGTATGCGACCGATGGTCTGCAGCGGGCTGTTGACGGTCTGCGGTCCATCAGCGCTGATTGCTCCGGTGGCAAGGTGGCCGAGGGCCTCAAGCGCTTCCAGCGCGGCAAGTTCCGCTACGAGCTCTACGCCGGCGCCATCACGCGCTACATCGAGCGGCGTCCGCTGGGCAACTGAGCCGCCGGCCGACCGGCAGCAGACGACGCCACGGGGGCGGCCACGGCCGCCCCCGTTGTTCGTCCCGGCTGACCGCCGCCGCGACTTGCCCGATCGTCCGTCCGGGACTATACCCTGGCCATGTGCGGCCGATTCACGCTCAGCGTTTCCGCCGGTGATCTGGCAAGGCTCTTCGACCTGGAACCGTCCCGGATTCCGCCGCTGCAGCCACGCTACAACATCGCCCCCACCCAGCCCGTACTGGTCGTCCGCGCCAGCCGCTCGAGCGACCGCGAGGCGGTATTCATGCGTTGGGGGCTCATCCCGAGTTGGGCGCGGGATCCCGCCATCGGGGGCCGCATGATCAACGCGCGCTCGGAGACGGCGGCCGACAAGCCCGCCTTCCGCGCCGCCATCCGCCGCCGCCGCTGCCTGATCCCGGCGGACGGCTTCTACGAGTGGCGGCCCGAGGGCCGCGTCAAGCAGCCCTATTTCCTCCATCCTGCGGATGGCCGCCCCCTGGCCATCGCCGGCCTCTGGGAACGCTGGGCGGCGCCGGACGGCGGCGACATCGAGTCCTGCGCGCTCCTGACGACCGCCGCCAACGCGGCGGTCGCCGCGCTGCATGACCGCATGCCCGTCATCGTGGATCCGCGCGATGTCGAGCGCTGGCTCGACCCGACACTCACCGACCCCGTAGCCGTCGCCGACCTGATGCGCCCCGCCGCGCCCGACCGTCTGACCTGGCATCCGGTCAGCGTCCGGGTCAACCGGGTGGGCGAGGACGACGCGGATCTGCCGCGGCCGGTGGCGGTGGCAGGCTGACGCTGCCTCGCGGCGTTTAAAGCTCACCGAACCTACACAAGGCGCCCATGAGTCGGACCGTGTTTGGACTGGCCGTAGCCGCGATCGGTGATACCATCGCCCCTTCATGACACTCATTTGCATCGGATTGTCGCATCATAGCGCGCCCCTGGATCTCAGGGAACAGCTGTCGTTCCCTGCCGAACGGCTGCCGCAGGCCCTGGGCATGCTGGCTGCCGGTATCGGCCAGCACGACGGTCTGCGGGAAGCGGCGCTCCTGTCCACCTGCAACCGCACCGAGCTCTATGTGCTGGTCGACGCGGCTCCCCCCGGCGTCATCCAGATGCTCGCGGAGCGCCTGATCGCTCTCGGCGGCGCGGATGCGGCGGCTGTCGCGCCACATCTCTATGCCCTGACAGGCCCCGCAGTGGTCCGCCATCTCATGCGCGTGGCTGTCGGTCTGGACGCCATGGTCGTCGGCGAGGCCGAGATCCAGGGCCAGGTGCGGCAGGCCGGCGAGGCGGCGACTGCGGCCGGGGCGGCAGGCCCCATGCTTGAGAGCTTGTTCACCGCCGCCCGCCGCGCCGCGCGCCGGGCACGGCGCGAAACCCGCATCGGCCAGGGCGCGGCCAGCGTGCCGTCGGCGGCGGTCCAGTTGGCCGAGGGGATCACTGGCGGCCTGTCCGAGCGGGAGATCCTGCTGGTGGGAGCCGGCAAGATGGGGCTCCTCACGGCCCAGCAACTGCTGCGCCTGGGCGCGGCCCGGATCGTCGTCAGCAACCGCTCGTTCGGACGGGCCAGCGAGCTGGCCGCGCAGTGGGGCGGCGAGGCCCTGCCCCTCGCGCGGGTCGCGGAGGCCCTGCGGCGGGCCGATGTGGTGCTCAGCTCCACCGGCGCGCCGGGCTTCGTGATCGGGTCGGTCGCGGTGCGCGCCGCGCTGGCCGAACGGGAGTCGCCGCACCCACTGTTGCTCATCGACATGGCGGTACCGCGCGACGTGGACCCGGCTGTGCGCGACCTGCCGGGCGTCACCTTGGTGGATCTGGACGACATACAGGCTCGGGTGGCCGCGACGCTCGTCGAGCGTCACCTGGACATTCCGCGAGTGGAGGCGCTATTCGACGAGGAGACGGCCGCCTTCATGCGCCTGCTGGCTCAACGCGACGTCCAGCCGACCATCGCCGGCCTGCATCGATGGGCGGAGGCCATGGGGCGTGCCGAGCTGGATCGGGCCATCCGCCGCCTCGGTCCGGTCGAGCCCGAACGTCGGATGGTCCTCGAAGCGATGGTCCAGGGTCTGGTTGGCAAGATGATCCATCCGGCCATCGCCGAGCTCAAGCGCCAGGCGGGCAAGCCACAGGGCAAGGCCCTGGCCGAAGAAGTCGTGCGACTCTTCGGCCTGGAAGCAACCGGAGCCGGTCAGCCGCGGGCTGTCTGGTCCCTGCCCTCAGCCGAAGGTTCGCGCGAGACGCCGGCCGAAGCCCGTGGCGTCCTCCTGCCGGAGGAGATGGGTTGATGGAGCGGATTCGCATCGCCTCCCGCGGCAGCGCCCTGGCCCTGGCCCAGAGCCGGGCGGTCGGCGAGGCTTTGCGCAATGCCTGGCCGAACCTGGAGCTGGGCATCGAGACCGTCATCGTGCGCACCCGGGGCGATGCCGTTCAAGACCGTCCGGTGGCCGCGATCGGCCAGGGGGTCTTCGTCACCGAGGTGCAGACGGCTCTGCTGGAAGGCCGGGCCGACCTGGCGGTGCATTCCTACAAGGACCTGCCTACCGCGCCCAGCCCTGGTCTGGCCGTGGCCGCCGTGCCCCGCCGGGCGGACCCGCGCGACGCCCTGATCACCCGCGGCGGGCGGGCCCTGCAGTTCCTGCCCGAAGGCAGCCGGATCGGTACAGGTAGCGGCCGCCGCGGCGGGCAGCTGCTCCGCCGCCGCCCCGACCTCGCCGTCCTGTCGCTGCGGGGCAACGTCGACACCCGCCTGGCCCAACTGGCGTCAGGGGAATTCGACGGCATCATCCTGGCGGCCGCCGGGCTTCGGCGCCTGGGCCTGGCGGAGCGGATCACCGAATGCTTCGACGTGGACCAGATGATCCCTGCCCCGGCGCAGGGTGCCCTGGCCTTGGAGATCCGCGAGAGCGACGGCCGGCTGCGTGAGTTGCTGGCCCCCCTCGACGACGAGCCCAGCGCCTACGCCGTGCTGGCGGAGCGCAGCTGCCTGGCGGCCCTGGGCGGCGGATGCAGTGTGCCCATCGGCGTCCATGCGCAGCTGACGGAGGGGCGCATGACCATCATGGGCGTGGTCCTGACGGCCGATGGCACGCGCACGGCGCGCATGCGCTGGTCGGGGCCGATGCGCGCGGCACGGGAGATCGGTGAGACCCTGGCCGAACTCCTGGTGTCGATCGGCGCCGACAAGATCATCCGCGGCGAGCCGATGCCTCCAACCATGCGCTTCGCCAACCGGCCACCGAAGGACTTTGTCGACGACGAGGACGACCTGCCGCCCTCGCCGCTCCGACGCGGGCCAGGGACCAATGGGGCGAGCGGTAAGGGATGACGTTCCTCCTGGCCGGACGGAGGGTGCTCCTGGTCCGGCCCGCCGACGAAGGGCGTTTCGAGGACCGGCTGCTGGGGGCCCTTCGCGCGGCGGGGGCCTGGGCCGTCGACGTGGCGAGCACCCGCTTCGCCCCGGCGGCGGACGAGGCGGCCCTGGCGCGCGCCCGGGCGGAGCTGTCGGCGGGCGGGGTCTGGGATTGGGCGGTCTTCACCAGCCCGCGGGCCGTGACCGCCCTGGCCCCGGCGCCGGCGCCACCCTGGCCGCTCCTGCGTGTGGCGGCGGTGGGCCCGGTGACGGCGGCGGCCCTGGCGCACGCCGGCCAGGCGACCGAGCTGGCGCTGGAAGCGGGCGGCGCCGCGGCTTTGAGCCTTGCCCTGGCGCCCCGGCTGCGATCCGGTGCCCGGGTTCTTCTGCCCATGGGCAATCTGGCCGCCGCGGAGCTGGAGGAGGTCCTGGCGGCCACGGGCGCCCTCCCGAGGCGGCTGGAAGCCTACCGCACCGTCCCGCGTCCGCTGTCGGCGGCGGATCTGGCGGCCTTGAGGGAGCCGTCGGACGCCATCGTGTTCACCAGCGGATCGGGGGCGGACTCCCTCCTTGCCGGCCTGCGGGACCGAGGCCGCGCGCTGCCGGCGGCCGCGCTCATCGCCTGCCTGGGGCCACGCACCGCAAGTGACCTGGCCGCCCTGGGGCTCCGGGTGGACGTGGTCAGCCCGGCGCCCGGCGGGGCCGCGCTGGTCGCCGCCTTGGCCGAGGCCCTGACCGGCCCGGTCGCCTCGCCCGTCTCCCCGCCGCTCGCCCTGGAGCGGCCGCCTCGCTCCGTGGACGCCCACCCCACCCCGAAAGGTACCTGAAGCCAATGTGGGACCGATTCCTTCACGCCTGCCACGGCCGGGTCGTCGACCGGACCCCGGTCTGGTTCATGCGCCAGGCAGGTCGCTACATGCCAGAATACCGCGCCCTGCGCGAGCGCCATGGCATCCTGGACCTGATCAAGGCGCCCGAGCTGGCCGCGGAGGTGACCTTGCAGCCGGTGCGTGCCATGCCGGTGGACGCGGCGATCATCTTCGCCGATATCCTCACCCTGCTGGAGGGCATGGGCCTCCAGCTGGAGTTCGTTCGCGGCGAGGGGCCGGTGATCCACAACCCTGTCCGCGTGACCGCCGATCTGGAGGCCTTGTCCGACCCGCCCATCGAGGAGAGCCTGGGCTTTACCCTCGACGCCATCCGCCTGGTGCGCGCCGAGCTGGACGGGCGCTGCCCGCTGATCGGCTTCTCCGGCGCGCCCTTCACGCTGGCCAGCTACGCCATCGAAGGCGGGGCCTCGCGCAACTATGAGCGCGCCAAGGGCCTGATGTGGGCCGACCCGGCCGGTTGGGACCGCCTCATGTCCCTTCTGGCCGAGCGTATCGGACGCTACCTCGTGGCCCAGGCGGCCGCCGGTGCCCAGGCCCTGCAGCTCTTCGACAGCTGGGCGGGCGCCCTCAGCCCGGCGGACTACCGTCGCCACGTGCTGCCCTATAGCAGGCGGGTGATCGAGATCGCCCGCGGGTCCGGCGTTCCGGTCATCCACTTCTCCACCGGCACGGGTACCTACCTGGAGGCGGTGGCCGAGGCCGGCGGCGACGTACCGCCCCATGCGGATGATGATGGCGGTAGCGGCCGCCCGACCATCGTGGTCGATACCGCTACGATGCCTGTCGCGGACACGCT
>JBGAUA010000067.1:0-16762 GCA_044228875.1 Anaerolineae bacterium | reverse complement strand
GCAAGGCCAGACTGCCGCGGCATGAGACCCTCATCCTCGACATGACGGTGTTCATCCCGCATATTGGACGCGCCGTCGCATGCACGAGGATCCAACGTTTCATGAGTTGAGCGGGCGGCCGTTCGACATGCGGCGGAACGGCCCCAGTCTCCTCCCCGGCGACCTCCCTACGGCGCCGAAGCCCTTGGACGTCTGTAGTCCACCAAGCACGCATCCAAGGTGTTGCCCTCGTCGTAGATGCAGGCGCAGAACTGCCTGCAGGCCTCTGGGGACCCGTTGCCAACGCAAACGTTCGTGCATTCGAGTCGAGAGTTCCCCGGGCGGATGTCGAAGACGAAGATGTTGAAGACGATCACGGCGGCGATGGCCGCGACGACGCCGCCGAAGAACACGAAGGGGAAGGTCCCACGCGAGTCCTGTCGCGGAGGACTGTGGCCATCGCTGGGCGTCTTGACGAACAGGATCTGCTTCAAGCGCCCGTAATCCCAGCACAGGAGGTACAGGTTGGCCAAGAGCATGAAGGTGGCGATTCGCGTGCCTTCGAAGCGCGTCGCGTAGGTGAGCACGCAGATGTTCAGGATGATAGGTAGATAGACCATCGCGCCCAACAGGGTCGTCTTTGGGATCAGCAGCAGCAGCGCCGCCGTCAGCTGGCCAAGGCCGATGAAGGTGTAGTAGAAACCGGTGAGGTGCAGCGCGTCGAAATAATGACCCAGCGGGTGATTGGCGGGCAGGGCGGTGAAGCGCTCGCCCGTCACCTTGACGATGCCCGAGGGAATGAAGCCCAAGGCCAACGCAACGCGGCAGAAGATCGCGAAGTAACGCATCCACCGGTTCGACTTGTAGACCCCGTACTGCTGGTCAAGCCTGGACATCAGACCCATGGGCGTTTCCGTTTCCAGAGGGAGCCGGGCCCTCGAGGACGTCCTGAAGGTACCGGGCACGAGAGTGTCTTGGCTCACCTCCGGGAAGGACGAACACCAGTTACGCCGCGGTCAAGCGCCCTGGAACGCTAGAGCGATCATCGTGGCAGCGTAGCGCTACACCTTGTTGTCCCGCCGGGACATTCCAATGGACGAGCCCGGGCTGCTTTGTCCCCGGGCGGTCGGCGACGCGCTACAGCACAGTGAACAACAGACTAGCCCACCCAGCCCTCTCGCCTGGCCTTGCGCGCCAGGAGCCACAGGGCGACCGCGATCAGCAACACCAGGCCCTGCAGAGGCAGGGCCGTGCTGTCCGACTGGCGGATGGCATCGAGCTGGCCAGCGAAGTGCAGGTCCTGGGCGATGACCCCCAGAAGAGAGACCAGGAGCGCCGCCTGCGCCCAACCCTTCCTCAGGATCAGTCCCAGGCTGCCCAGGGCTCCAAACCACACCGCGAAGGCCGTGGCCGCCACTGACCAGCTGGGGCGCGCCTGGTACAGGGCTTGCTGGGCGGCGCTGAGCTGGGCCACGTCCTCCGGACCCAAGCGGACGTCGGCCAGGTAAGCCATGCAGCCGATGGCGTTCCAGAGCAGCGCGGCTATGGACACGGGCAGGAACCACTTGGGACGGTTGGACATGGGACAGGCCTCCAGGGACGGTCGGAATAGGGCCATCGGCCCAGGCGAGCGAAGTTGTCGCGGTGGCGGGCCAGGATACCGCCGGCCACCTGGTCGCGTCAATCCCAGCCGAATCGGGAAACGTGTCATTCGTCGGGGCTTTTCGCTCCGACGGCCAAGTCATTGCAGCGGAAGCAAGCCGGTGACTTCGAGTCGATCACGTGGCCTCCTGACCCCGGCTTCGACTCCTCCGCCGACTCGGGGCTAGATCAGCCCGACTGAGCATGAAGTCAGCCAGAATCCAGAGCGTGAAGCATCGCCTTGGCGAGTGCCCTGGCGCAGGTAGGGCCGACGCGTTGATGTGTCCTTCCCAGAAGGCCGGATCCCACGGAATCTGTCCTTTACAGAAGGACACATTGGCGCTAGACTGGTTGCATGAGTGACCTCCACCCCATTCTCCTGGACCGCCTCAACGCCGCCCTGGCGCCCGACTTGCTGCCGTCGTTCACTCCCCGTGACCTGCGATTGCCCGAGGTTCCCGGCAAGATTCACGCCGTGACCGGCATGCGGCGCGCCGGCAAGACGACCTACCTCAGGCAGTTGCAGGCCGAACAGCGGAAGGGCAGGCCAACCGAACGGGTGCTGCTGCTCAGCTTCGATGACGATCGCCTTGCCGACCTCCAATCCGATCAGCTGGCGCTGTTACTGGAGGCGTACTACCGGCGCTTTCCTGAGACCCGCGGCGTCCATACCGTCACCTGGCTGCTGGACGAGGTCCAGCTCGTGGATGGCTGGGAGCGCTTCGTGCGCCGCGTGATGGATACCGAGAAGGTTCAAGTCGTCGTGTCCGGCTCGTCGGCAAAGATGCTCTCCCGGGAGGTGCACACCTCTCTCAGGGGCCGCGGCATGGAGACCATCGTGCGGCCCTTCAGCTTCCGCGAGTTCCTACGCCACCGTGGCGAGGAGCCGGCCATCGAGGCCGCTGGCTGGACCAGCGCCCAACGCTCGCTGGTGGAGAACCGCTTCGACGAATATCTTGGTGCCGGCGGCTTCCCCGAATCACAGGGTGTTGCGGCGCCCATCCGCACCGACCTGCTCCAGAGCTATGTGGACACGGTTCTCTTCCGCGACATCCTCGAACGTCATCGCATCAGCCAAGTATCGGCCCTGCGCTGGTTGATCCGCCAATGCCTGCGTAATCCCGGGGGCCTCTTCAGCGTCCATCGTCTGCACCTGGACCTGCGCGCCCAAGGCTACGGTGTGGCCAAGGACACCTTGCATGCCATGATCGACCAGCTGTTGGATGCCTTCGTCATCTCGGCTCTGCCTCTGGCCACCGACTCGGAGCGGCAGCGCAATTCCAACCCTCGTAAGATCTACCCCGCCGATCCCGGGCTCATCGCTGCCTTCGACAGCGGCGGGCGCAGCAACGTGGGGCATGCGCTGGAGACGGTCGTCCACATCGAACTCTTGCGCCGCAAGGCCGAACAAGGCTACGTGAAGACGCCGTCCGGCTATGAGGTGGACTTCCTGGCCCGCTACCCCGGTGCAGCGCCGGACCTTATCCAAGTCTGTGCCGACCCGACCGACCCGGGCACCCTGCAGCGTGAACTGCGCGCCCTCGCCGACGCCGCCATCGACCACCCCCGCGCCCAGCGGCGCCTGCTGGTGCTCACGCGCGACCAGGCCCGGGCCGTGGCCGCGCCCTCTGTTCAGGTTCAGCCGGCCTACGAATGGTTGCTGGATGCACCCGATTGACATCCAGCGTGGAGCCTAATCCGCCGCCACCCGCTCCCCGCCCAGCCGCTCTACCGCCAGCCGCGCCCGCGCCTCCAGCTTGCCCGGCTCGCGCCCGGCCAGCTCCAGCAGGTCGGCGCGCATGTCCGCCTCCCAGAAGCTCTTGATATGCGCGGCCACCTGGTCGGCGGCCTCGCCGTCGCCCAGCTGTGGGAACTGGGCCGCGATGTGGTTGGCCATGCGCGCCAGGGCGTCCAGGCGCTTGTCCTCGTGCTGGGCCGCGTCGTCGCCACCCGCCAGCACCGCCGTCGCGGCCGCCGTTGACCTCGCCGGCGCCACCTCCACCGCCGTCACCTTGTATTCCGGGCAGTTGGTGGCCCAGTCGCTGAACTCCGTCGTGACCATGTTCGCGCCCGTCTCCGGATGGTGGAAGGTGGTGTAGACCACCCCCGGCGGCACCCGGTCGGTGATCTGGGCCGGGAGCGTCGTTTCGCCCACGCGGCTCGCCAGGCGCACCGGGTCGCCGTCACGGATGCCCCGCAGCTCCGCGTCCGAAGGGTGGATCTCCAGGACGTCCCGCTCGTGCCACAGCACGTTGGCCGTGCGCCGCGTCTGGGCGCCCACGTTGTACTGGCTGAGGATGCGCCCCGTCGTCAAGAGCAGCGGGAAGCGCCGCGTCGAGCGCTCCTCCGTGGGCACGAAGGGCGTCTCCATGAAATGGCCCTTGCCGCGCACGAAGCCCTGCACGTGCATGATCGGCGTGCCCCGGGGGGCCGCCTCGTTCACCGGCCATTGCATGCTGCCCTCGGCGTCCAGCCGCGCGAAGGACACGCCGCGGAAGGTGGGCGTGAGCTGGGCGATCTCATCCATGATCTGTGAAGCGTCGTCATAATGCATCGGGTAGCCCAGGGCGGCGGACAGCTCGGCCACCACCTCCCATTCCTGCTTGCCCGTCTGGCTCTGCATCGCCGGGCGCACCCGGTTGATGCGCCGCTCGGCGTTGGTGAAGGTGCCGTCCTTTTCCAGGAAGGAGGTGCCGGGCAGGAAGACATGGGCGTAGCGCGCCGTCTCGTTGAGGAAGAGGTCCTGCACCACCACCAGCTCCATCGCCTTCAACGCCGCCGTCACGTGGGCCGTGTTCGGGTCCGATTGGGCGATGTCCTCGCCCTGCACGAAGAGCCCCATGAACTCGCCGCCCACCGCCGCGTCCAGCATGTTGGGGATGCGCAGACCCGGCAGGGCGCTGAGCTCCGCGCCCCATAGTGAGGCGAACATCTCGCGGGTGGCGTCGTCCGACACATGGCGGTAGCCCGAGAACTCGTGGGGGAAGGAGCCCATGTCGCAGGAGCCCTGCACGTTGTTCTGCCCCCGCAGGGGGTTCACCCCCACGCCTTCGCGGCCGATGTTGCCCGTGGCCATGGCCAGGTTGGCCATGCCCATCACCATCGTCGAGCCCTGGCTGTGCTCCGTGACGCCCAGGCCGTAGTAGATGGCCGCGTTGCCGCCCGTGGCATAGAGCCGCGCCGCCTGGCGCAGGAGGTCCGCCGGCACGCCCGTATGCGCCTCGGTGGCTTCCGGGCTGTGCTCCGGCCGGCTGATGAAGGCGGCCCAATGCTCGAAGCTGTCCGCCTCGCAGCGGGCGTCCACGAAGGCCTGGTCCACCAGCTCCTCCGTGACGATCACGTGGGCGATGGCGTTGATCGCCGCCACGTTGGTTCCCGGCCGCAGCTGCAGGTGCTGCTCCGCGGCGATATGCGGCGTGCGCACCAGCTCGATGCGCCGCGGGTCCAACACGATCAGCCGCGCGCCCTCGCGCAGGCGGCGTTTCATCCGCGAGGCGAACACCGGATGCGCCGCAGTCGGGTTGGCGCCGATCAGCAGGATGACGTCGGCCTGCTCCACCGACTTGAAGTCCTGGGTGCCCGCCGAGGTGCCGAAGGTCGTCTTCAGCCCGAAGCCCGTCGGCGAATGGCAGACCCGCGCGCAGGTGTCCACGTTGTTGTTCCCGAAGGCTGCCCGCACCATCTTCTGCACCAGGAAGACCTCTTCGTTGGTGCAGCGCGACGAGGTGATGCCGCCGATGGATCCTCGCCCGTGGCGCGCCTGGATGTCCTGAAGGCGCGCCGCCGTGTGGGCGATGGCCTCCTCCCAGCTCGCCTCGCGCCAGGGCGCGTCGATGCTGTCCCGCAGCAGCGGCTTCGTCTGCCGCTCCGCATGCGTGGCGTAGCCCCAGGCGAAGCGGCCCTTGACGCAGGAATGGCCCTCGTTGGCCCCGCCGCTCTTGGAGGGCACCATGCGCACGACCGTCTCGCCCTGCATCTCGGCGCGGAAGGAACAGCCCACGCCGCAGTAGGCGCAGGTCGTCTCGACCACCCGCCGCGGCTGGCCCAGCTGGATCAGGCTCTTCTCCGAGAGCGTGGCCGTGGGGCAGGCCTGCACGCAGGCACCGCAGCTGACGCATTCCGAGTCGAAGAAACTGCCTGGGCCAGGGGCCACCTTGCTGTCGAAGCCGCGGCCCTGGATGGTGAGGGCCAAGGTCCCCTGCACCTCGTCGCAGGCCCGCACGCAGCGGTTGCAGACGATGCACTTGGAGGGATCGAAGGCGAAGTAGGGGTTGCTCTCGTCCTTGGCCTGGCCCAGGTGGTTCTCGCCCTCGAAGCCGTAGCGCACGTCGCGCAGGCCCACCGCGCCGGCCATGTCCTGCAGCTCGCAGTCGCCGTTGGCGGCGCAGGTGAGGCAGTCCAGCGGATGGTCCGAGATGTACAGCTCCATCACCCCACGGCGCAAGCGCCCCAGCTTGTCGCTCTGGGTGCGCACGACCATGCCGGCAGCCGCCGGCGTGGTGCAGGAAGCCGGCGTGCCGGCGCGGCCTTCGATCTCCACCAGGCAGAGCCGGCAGGAGCCGAAAGCCTCCAGGCTGTCCGTGGCGCAGAGCTTGGGCACGTCCACGCCCGCCAGGGCGGCGGCGCGCATGATGGAGGTTCCGGCCGGCACGGCCACGCTCTGGCCGTCGATGGTCAGCTGCACCGTCGCCTCGCCCTTCCTGGCCGGCGTGCCCAGGTCGCGTTCGCGCAGGGGGTTCATGATCATGGGGTTCCCTCCCTCAAGGGTCGCACATGTGCGGCCAGCACCCCCGCCACACCATGAAGTGCGGCTGGAGCGCGGCGCAATGTCATGGCAGGGCGGCCGGCGGGGCCTGGAAGTCCGCGCCGAAATGGGCCAGGGCCGAGCGGACGGGCAAGGGTGTCAGGCCGCCCATGGCGCAGAGCGAGCCGTCGGTCATCACCTCGCAGAGGTCGCCGAGCAGGATGAGGTTGGCCTCGCGGTCCTCGCCGGCGATGATGCGGTCCAACACCTCGACGCCGCGCACGGCGCCGATGCGACAGGGGGTGCACTTGCCGCAGCTCTCCTCGGCGCAGAAGGCCATGGCGAAGTGCGCCTGCCGCGCCATGTCCACCGTGTCGTCGAAGAGCACCACACCGCCGTGGCCCAGCAGGGCCTTGGCGGCGGACAGGGCCTCGTAGTCCATGGGCACATCCAGCTGGTCGGCCGGCAGGTAAGCCCCCAGGGGCCCGCCCACCTGAACCGCGCGCAGCGGCCGGCCGCTGCGGGTGCCGCCGCCGAGGTCCTCCACCAGCTCGCGCAGGGTCACGCCGAAGGCCCGCTCCACGATGCCGCCCTGCTTCACGTTGCCGCCCAGCTGGAAGACCTGTGTCCCGCGGGAGCGGCCCATGCCCAGGGCCTGGTACGCGGCGGCGCCGCCGGCCAGGATGGCCGGCACCGTCGCCAGGGTGAGCACGTTGTTGACCACCGTCGGCCGGCCGAAGAGACCCTCGATGGCCGGAAGCGGCGGCTTGGCGCGCACGACGCCGCGCTTGCCCTCCAGGCTCTCCAGCATCGCCGTCTCTTCGCCGCAGATGTAGGAGCCGGCGCCCTCGCGCAGGAAGATGTCGAAGGCCATCCCCGATCCGGCGACGTCGGCGCCCAGCCAGCCGGCCGCGCGGGCCCGGTCCAGGGCCTCGCCCATCACCGCGATGGCGTCGGGGTACTCCGAACGCAGGTAGATGTAGCCCTCGCTGGCCCCCACGGCGCGGGCGCAGATGGCCATGCCCTCGACAAGGCAAAAGGGGTCGCCCTCCATCAGCATGCGGTCGGCGAAGGTGCCGCTGTCGCCCTCGTCGGCGTTGGCGCAGACGAACTTGAGGCCCGCGGGCTGCTGGGCGACGGTGTTCCACTTGATGCCGGCGGGGAAGCCCGCGCCGCCGCGGCCGCGCAGCCCCGAGTCGGTGACCTCCTTGACCACCTCTCCCGGGTCCATCGCCAGGGCCCGGCGCAGGCCCGTCCAGCCGCCCTGGGCTTCGTAGGCCTGCAGGGACAAGGGGTCGCTCAGGCCGACGCGGGCGAAGGTGACGCGCTGCTGGGCGCGCATCCAAGGCAGATCGTCGGTGATCCCGAGGCGCAGCGGATGCTCGCCTCCGTCCAAGAGGCCGGCCGCGAGCAGCCCGGGAACGTCCGCCGGCGCCACCGGGCCGTAGGCCACGCGGCCCTCCGGCCGGTCCACCTCCAGCAGCGGTTCCAGCCACAGCATGCCGCGCGAGCCGTTGCGGACGATGTCGACCGCGCGGCCGGCAGCCGAGGCGGCCGCGGCGACGGCGGCGGCGACGTCGTCCGCGCCCACCGAACGGGCGGCGGCGTCGCGCGGGATGTACAGGGTGACGGGGCTCATGCGCGGGCCTCGCGAGGATCGGCCGGCGTGGCGCCGGACAGCCGGGCGTCCGCCAGCAGGGCGTCCAGTCGAGCGGGGTCCAGCCGGGCGTGCAGGCGGCCGTCGAGGGTGGCCGAGGGGCCCAGGGCGCAGTTGCCCAGGCAGTAGACCGCATCCAGCTCCCAGGCGGCCGTCGGTCCCGCCGCCGCCAGCGATCGCTCCGCGTGCTCGGCGAGCGCTTCCGACCCCACCGCCTGGCAGGCCTCGGCGCGGCAGAGGCGCAGGATGGGGCCCTTGGGCGGGGCGTCGCGGAAGTCGCGGTAGAAGGTGGCCACGCCGTGGACTTCGGCCACCGAGAGGTTGAGGAGCTCCGCGAGCAGCGGCAGCGCCTGCGCGTCGATGTAGCCGAAGGCGCGCTGCAGCGCGTGCAGCATGGGCATCAGGGCGCCGCGCTGGGGGAGGAGCGGCGCGACCACCGACCGCGCATGGTCCGCGGACCAGGGGGGGAAGCGGCCCGCGGCTCTCGTTTCGACACCTGTTTCGCCGGTCACGCAAGCACTCCTTGCCCGTCTGGAAGTTTTGATCCGGCGACCCCGGCCACCGGCGCCGACGAAGCGACCCGTCATCGCGAGGATTGCCGGCCACAGTATGCGCGGCGCGGCGCCGAGGGTCAAGATGATTTCGCTGGCAGGGGCGAGTGAAATGCGGCGGGGCAGGTTGGTGGAGGTGGCCTGGGCCGAGCCCGTCGCGTCCTCCCGGAGGGAGGGCCCGAGGCTCCTTCCCCAGCGAGGGGGGCGGAACCGCTGTCCCCTTGCGCCGCCTTCCGCCTCGCGCTACCATGCCCTGCGCCTGTCGCACCGCCGCCCGTTCGACCCGATGTCCCGGAGGCCCCGTGACCGACCCCAGCATCGACGCCCTCCTCCCCCCGCAGATGGCGCGGCGCGCCCAGGAGCTGGGCATTCGCAAGGCCGCCCTGCCGGCGGACGTCACCTTTGCCCTGGCCGTGCTGGGCGGGGCCTTCATCGCCCTGGGCGCGATGTTCAGCACGGTGGCCGCGGCGGGGTCCGCCGAACTGCCCTTCGGCCTGGCCCGGGTGCTCATCGGCCTGGTCTTCAGCCTGGGCCTGATCCTGGTGGTGGTGGGCGGGGCGGAGCTGTTCACCGGGAACCTGCTCATCGTCATGGCCTGGGCGGGGCGGCAGGTGACCACGGGGCGGCTGCTGCGCAACTGGGGCCTGGTCTATCTCGGCAACGCCGTCGGCGCCCTGGGCACGGCCGCCCTTACCTTCGGGGCCGGGCATTACGGCTTCGGACGCGGGGCGGTGGGCGCGGCGCAGCTGGCGGTGGCCGAGGGCAAGTTCGGGCAGGGCTTCCTGGCCACCTTCGTCCTCGGCGTCCTGGGCAACGCCCTCGTCTGCCTGGCCATCTGGCTGAGCTTCTCCGCCCGCTCCACCACCGACCGTCTGCTGGCGGTGGTACCGCCCGTGGCCGCCTTCGTGGCCGCCGGCTTCGAGCATTGCGTCGCCGACATGTACCTGCTGCCGGCCGCCCTCCTCACCCGCGACCTGGCTCCGGCGGCCTTCTGGGCCGGCATCGTCAGCGCGCCCGAAGCCTTCGTGACCATGAGCTGGGGCGGCTTCCTGACCGGGGTCCTGCTGCCGGCGACGCTCGGCAACATCGTCGGCGGCGGGCTGCTCGTGGGCCTGGTGTACTGGTTCGTGTACCTGCGGCATCCCGAGCCGGGCTGAACGGCGCGCCGGGCCTCTTGCATCGCTGTGCCTCGGCGCCTATCGTTCCGTCGTCGATACCCCCGCGGCAGGGCGCCCTTCCGCGGTACGTTCAACCCGATCGGCCTCGGTCCGCTCGACGCCGCGGATCGCCGCCGGTCCTTTCGAAGCCGAGCCGCCCGGCGCCCCGCGCCGCGGCCAGTGGATGAGGAGCCTGCGATGGTCTTCCGTTCCTCGGTGCGCTCGCGGTCCCGGTCCCTGGGAATCGCCCTGTCCTCTGCCCTCCTGGTCGGCGTCGTCGGCGGCGGCTGGACCGCCGCGCCGGCGCTCGCGCAGCGCGGCACGCCGCAGCCGCCGCGCCCTACCGCCGCCGCCCCCTCGCCCTCGCCCACGCCCGCCGGCCCGCGTTTCTGCGGCGTGGCCCATCGGGGCGGGACGGTGCGCATGCAGTTCAGCGAGGATGGCGCCCGCATCCTGTGGTTCGAGCTGCAGGAGCGCGGCGTGCAATTCAACACCCGGGAGAGCTGCGTGTCGGGCGGGGCGCCCGTGTCTGAGCGGCGCTTCATCATGGACTGCGAGAAGGAGACCTTGGCGTCCTGCCCCACGCCCACGCAGCGGCGCTGCGAACGGGCGCCCTGCGACGGGGGAACGCCGACGCCGCGACCGACGGTGGGGCCGCGACCGACGGCGACCCCTTCCGGCCCCGGCGGACCGGGCCGCTGCCGCATCGCACCCTGCTTCGGCCCTCTGGCGCCGCTCGAGCCCCAGGGCATCTGCGACCGCCGGCTGCTGCAGTCGGTTCAGGTCATCGGCGGCCTCGACACCATGGACCTCACCAAGGCGACCGTGACCGGCAGCTACCAGGTGTTCTTCATGGACGGCACGGCCCGACGCTTCGTGATGGACGGCTTCATCGCCTGGAACCAGGACGCGGCGCCCTGCCCGTAGACGACCAAGGTCCGCGAGCGCTTCCGCGATTCGGGCGGGGGTGACGGCGAGTCTGTCGTCCCCGCCCCCCGTTTAGAGAAGTTAACGCCCAGCCCCCGCATCCGCCGGGCGCCAGGGTCGTTAATGACGGTGATGGCGGCGGATGTTCCGGCTGCCAGGCCGGCTTCGCCATGCTCCCAGGGGGAATTCCACCGATGTCGCACACCATCGCGCGCCGCCTGCCGCCGATCCTGGCCTGTATGGCCGCCCTCCTGCTGTGGGTCGCGGAGGCGCGGTCCGCCGCCGCCCAGTCGGTGTTCATCAACGAGCTGCATTACGACAACACCGGCACCGATGCCGACGAAGGCGTCGAGATCGCCGGTCCCACCGGCACCGACCTCACCGGCTGGTCGGTGGTGCTGTACAACGGCACCGGCGGCGCGACCTACGGCACCATCAACCTGGCCGGCACCTTGCCCAACAACGGCCAGAGCTGCGGCACCCTCAACTTCGGCGTGGCGGCAAACGGCATCCAGAACGGCTCACCCGACGGTCTCGCCCTGGTGAACCCGGCCAACGCCGTGATCCAGTTCCTCAGCTACGAGGGCAGCTTCACCGCCGTCGGCGGGCCGGCCAACGGCCTGATCAGCACGGACATCGGCGTTACCGAGGCGGGCACCGAGCCCCTGGGCCAGTCCCTGCAGCTGCAGGGCACGGGCTTCCAGTACTCGCAGTTCACCTGGGCCGGGCCCATCAACCATACCCGCGGGGCCACCAACACCGGCCAGACCCTCAACTGCCTGCCCACCCCCACGCCCACCGCCACCACCATCCCCCCGCCCGTGTTCCTGGCGCAGGACGCGGCGCTCTTCGTGACCGAGCCCTTCTCCTGCACGGCGCCCGGCGACATCCTGGAGGTGGAGTTCGCCTTCCTCAATTCCGGCGTGGGCACGGCCACCGGCGCGCGCGTCGGCATGCAGCTGCCTTCCGCGCTGCTGGGCGTGCCGGGCAGCTGCAGCTTTACCGGCGGCAGCGGCGGCGACTGCACGGTCTCCGAAGGCGGCCTCATCTGGAGCGGCAACATCCCCGGCACCGCGGCTGCGCCGGCCAACCTCCTGACCGTCAACGTCAAGGTGCGGGTGCGCGGCGGCACCCGCATCGGCAGCGTGGCCTGTGTCCCGGTGAAGCTGGAGTACGACCAGAACCAGGACGGCAGCCTGGACACCGAGCTGTTGCTGGAGGACTGCGTCACCGTCGACTGCCTGCCCACGGTGGACCCCAACCGGCAGCTCGGCGGCCAGATCCACCTGCCCATCCTCAACTTCCTGGGCCAGGACGATGTCTGCCATGCGATGATCGAGGTCCAGCTGCTGGGCTGCGATCCCGCCAAGGCGGTGCTGGTCACCTGGGGCGCGCCCGGCTTCTGCCCGCCGCAGGCCGCCGGCCCGCTCAAGGTGGAGTGCACCGGCCTCCTGGTGCCCGGCGCCAGCTGGATCCTGATGGGCGCCCAGGTGCCGACCGGTTCCAAGAGCGGCATGCTCTTCAAGTTCTCCGCTCGCCAGCTGTCGGAGCTGGGCGTCACCGACCTGGGCTTCGACGACGTGGCGGCCGACCTGATGTGCGAGACGCTCTTCTTCGGCATCGTGGGCGACGCCGACGACTACCGCCGCTTCAAGAAGGCCTACAACGAAGGCCTCACCTTCGCCGGCCTGAACCAGGCGCAGATCGTCGGCGACGGCTACCTGGCGGCGGAGGTGCTGCGCGAATGCCCCGGCAACGAGACGCCGGCGGTGGTGGTCACCAGCAAGTACAACGGCCTGGCCGGATCCCACCTGGGCGACTACGACCCCGTCTTCGGCGGCTTCGGCTACTACGCGCCCCTGGTGCAGGCGGGGCGATCCGGCTTCGAGACGGTGCTGTATATCCAGAACGGCGGCCTGGAATGCTCCTCGGTGGAGATCTGGTTCCGGGCCCAGGACGACTGCCTGCGCGCGACCATCTGCGACATCAGCACCCTGGCGCCGGGTGAGACCTACCAGTTCGACGCCTCGGACTGCGTCGGCCCGGACTGGCAGGGCTCAGCCTGGATCCGCTCCTCCGAGCCCATGGGCGTGGCGGTGGACATCATGGGCAAGGATGTCCTCATGACCTACTTCGGCGAGCCCTCCGAGCTGGACTACAGCTTCGACATGCACCGGACCGTCGTCTCCGACGGCAACCTGGTGGCCTTCGGCCCCCTCGTCTACAGCGAGTACCAGGGCTGGGACACGGGCCTGCAGATCATGAACATGAGCGGCCGCACGGCGGCCAAGGTCAAGGTGTACTTCCTGGACCGCTCAGGCGATGTGGTCACCACCCTGGTGGACTGGGTCTGTCCGCGCGGCTCGCAGAGCTTCTTCCTGCCCCTGGTCCATAACCTGCCCGGCAACTGGGTGGGCTCGGTGCGCGTCGAGAGCCAGGACTGGTGGACGCCGGGCGCCAACCAGGTGGATGCGCCGCGGATCGTCGGCGTGGTGCAGATGATCCAATACGGCGACGTTGCCCGGTCGGCACCCATCGAGGCCTTGGCCTACAACCTGCTGCCGGAGCACAAGGCCTTCGACTGGCAGGTGGGCGCCAACGCGGGCGGCCTGGAGAGCGGCGTGGGGCTCATCGCCATCCCCAGCTTGTTGAAGGATCTGGGCCGCGTCGGCGTGACCAGTGAGCTGGCGGTGGCCAACCTGGTCACCAAGCCCGGCTTCACCGACTTCGCGGTGTACATCTTCGACCAGAACGGCCTGCTGGACTACGTCTGCCAGAAGCTGGCCGACCGGCAGGTGGAGTACATGGATCTGCAGACCTGGGGCTACCTCGGCGCCGGCTTCAAGGGCTCGGCCATCATCTCCGCCACCCATTGGGAGCACGAGGTCTTCGACCCGGAAGGCTTCTTCCTGCGCAGCCTGCTGGGGCTGGGCGCGGTGTCGGTGGAGCGCTCCGGCGCCCGCCTGGGTGAAGACGTGCCCGGCGACGAGGCGGCCGGCGACCGGGGCATCCCCTTCACCAACGACCCCGCCCGGCAGGAGCCCTTCGCCTACTGCTTCGCCGGCCCGGCGGTGGCCTTCTGCCCCGGCCAGCCGGGCGAGCGCGCCATCTGCCCGGAGAAGATCATCGCCGTCGGCACGCCGGGCGACATCCCGGACGACCGGGCCGGCGCCGCGGTGTTCCAGGACAACCTGACGGTGAACTTCCCGGCGGTGCCCGGCCAATGTGTGGTCGACGACGTGAACCTGCGGCTGAGCGTCAAGCATGACGTGCTGCAGGACCTGGACGTGCACCTGGAGCACCTGGACCTGCGCTCCGAGATGTTCACCGACATCTGCGGCTTCGCCGTGGACCTGGACGCGGTGCTCGACGACGACGCCGCGGCGGCGATCCAGACCAACTGCCCCCCGACCGACGGCGGCCGCTACACCACCGAGGCCGGCGCCGGGCTCGCGGCCTTCGAGGGCATGGACGCCAAGGGCGTCTGGAAGCTGATCATCGACGACGACTTCCAGTCGGGGGTCGGCATCGGCAAGGTCACGAGCTGGCAGCTGGAGCTGCGGACGAAGGCGCGGTAGGCGGGCGCCGTCGTCCGCCTACGCGGTGTGCGGCAGCCGGCAGGAGAAGGCGTAGGCCTCGCCCGCCCGCATGACCTGCCCCGGCAGGGTCTGGCCCAGGGTCTGCTCGAAGTCGCGGGCCAGGAGGATCAGGCCGTGGAGGTCCACGCCGGTCTCCACGTCCATCTCGTGCAGCATGTGGACCATGTCCTCGGTGGACACGTTGCCGGTGGCACCGGGGGCGTAGGGGCAGCCGCCCAGACCGCCGAGGGAGCTGTCGAAGACGGTGACCCCGGCCTGTAGGGCGGCCACGAGGTTGGCCGCGCCGCTGCCGCGCGTGTTGTGCAGGTGGACGGCTGGCGTGACCTGCGGCAGGGCGGCCATCAGCCGCTCGAAGAGGCGGAAGACCTGCCGTGGATTGGCCATGCCGGTGGTGTCGCCCAGGCAGATCTCAGCGCAGCCGAGGTCCGCGGCGCGCCGGGCGATGTCCAGGACGCACGCAGGATCTACATAACCCTCGTAGGGACAGCCGAAGCTGGTGGAGAGGGTCAAGCGCATGGGCACGGCGGCGGCCAACGCCAGGGGCATGGACTCGGCCAGAGCGGCCAGGCTGGCGCCGATGCTTTGGTTGAGGTTGGCCTGGTTGAAGGACTCGGTGGCGGAGCAGACGAAGTTGAGCATGTCCACGCCGGAATCCAGGGCCAGGGCCGTGCCCCGGCGGTTGGGCACCAGGGCGACATAGCGGGCGCCGGGCCGGCGCCGGATGCCGGCCATCACCGCGGCGGCGTCGGCCATCTGCGGCACAGCTCGCGGGCTTACGAAGGCCGCGGCTTCGATGCGGTCGAAGCCCAGGGTCGACAGGCCGTCGATCAAGGCGATCTTGGCCGCGGTGGGCACCGGCGTGCTCAGGTTCTGCAGACCATCGCGCGGGCCCACCTCTACCACCCGCACGCGGGGGGGAAGGGACTGGTCGTAAGGGCTCATGCGACTGCGTCCAGCTCCACCAGGGCGATGCCCGGAGACACGGCGTCCCCCTTGGCGCAGTGAACGGCGCGCACGGTGCCGGCATGGGGGGCGATGATGGGCAGCACCATCTTCATGGACTCCAGCAGGATCAACTTGTCGCCGGCGGCCACGACGTCACCCGGGGCCACCAACACCTCGACGACCAGGGCGGGGATGGTTGCGGACAGTCCGGCGTCTTCGCCGCCGCGGGCGCCGACCGGCGCACCGGCCACCAGCCGGCGGTAAACGAGGGTGCGTCCCGCCAGCCAGACCTGACGGTCGGCGGGGCCGGTGCGGCAGCCGCGCAGGCGCAAGGTCCGTCCACCGGCCTCCAGGCTCAAGGTGCCGTCGGCCGCGGTCCAGACACGGGCCTCCACGGTGCGCCCGTCCTCGAAGCTGATACGCAGCTGCTCGCCGCGCCGCAGCACCCGCAGCGTCCGGCTCTCGTCGCCGACCTTGAGTTCGATCTTCATCGCAGGTTCCGCCAGGCTTCGGTGTGGGACCAGGGATCGCGCCACAGGCCGGCGGCCGCGGACAAGGAGGCCGCGGTGTCGGCGGCGGCGCCGCCCAGGAGGGATTCGAAGGCGGCCAAGGCCAGCCACTCCAGTTCGCCGAGCGGCTGCGGCGGCGGCCAGCCCGTCAGGTGGCGCTCGAGAAACCTCGTGGTGGTCTCTCCGGCCTGGAAGGCCGGCAGGGCCAGGATGGCCTGCAGGTAGTCCAGGTTGGTGGTGACGCCCAGGGCCACGGTGTCGGCCAGGGCCACCCGCATCCGGGCGATGGCGCCTGCGCGGTCCATGCCGAAGCTGATGATCTTGGCGATCATGGCATCGTAATGGGGCGTGACGCTGGAGCCGCTCTCCACGCCGTCGTCGCAGCGGATGCCGGGCCCTTGCGGCGGCCGGTACAGCGCCAGGGTGCCGATGGACGGCAGGAAGCCGTTGGCGGGGTCCTCGGCGTAGAGCCGGCATTCGATGGCGTGCCCGCGCTGCTGGATGTCGGCCTGCGCCAAGGGCAGGGGCCGCCCTTCGGCCACCGCGATCTGCAGGGCCACGAGGTCCAACCCGGTGACCATCTCGGTGACCGGATGCTCCACCTGCAGGCGGGTGTTCATCTCCAGAAGGTAGAAGTTGCCCTCCAGGTCCACCAGGAATTCGACGGTGCCGGCACTGGTGTAGCCCACTGCGCGCGCCAGGGCGACGGCGGCGGTGGTGATGGCCTCGCGCTGCGCCCCGCTGATGTTGGGCGACGGAGACTCTTCGATGATCTTCTGATGCCGGCGCTGGATGGAGCATTCGCGCTCGAAGGCGTGCAGCACGGTGCCCTGGCTGTCGCCGATGACCTGCACCTCCACGTGGCGCGAGTCGGGGAAGTAGCGCTCCACCAGCAGGTGGTCGTCGCCGAAGGCCGTCAGCGCCTCGGCCGCGGCGGCCTGGGCGGCGTCGGCGAAGTCCTCGGCCCGCTCGACCACGCGCATCCCGCGCCCGCCGCCTCCGGCCGAGGCCTTGATGAGCACGGGGAAGCCGATGCCCGCGGCGGCCGCGGTC
>JBGAUA010000066.1:0-16928 GCA_044228875.1 Anaerolineae bacterium | reverse complement strand
CCCCTTCCTGCGTCATCTGGTGCGCCGCGGCGCGCCCCTGGCCGGCGCGCCCTGGTTCTGCGACGGCGCCTATCTGGCAGCGGGCGGCATCCCCGCCGTGGCCATCGGGCCCGGCAGCATCGCCCAGGCCCATACCGAGGACGAGTGGATCGCGGTCGCCGAGCTGGAGGCGGGGGCGCGCTTCTTCGAGGGCTGGCTCAGGTCGCTGTGAGGGGGGGCGGCAAGGCGACGCCCGCCAGCGGCCGCGCCGGCATCAGCCCGTAGCGGGCGGTCTGTCGATCGGGTGCTCACCCTGCCCGCGCGCCATCCAGGCCGTCAGGTCGGCGGCGCGGGCGCTCCGCGTGCCTTCCAGGACGGCACGCAGATCCCCGAGGGTGTCGGCCGGAGCTTCCAAGCCCATGAGGCGGTGGCGGAACAGGGGCTCCAACTGTCCTTCGGCCAGCCGGCGGGCCGCATCGGCGGCGCCCGCACGCAGTCGGCAGTGGGCCAGGGCCGCCGCGGCGTCGAGCGCCCGATGGGGCAGGGTGGCCGCGTTGTAGCGCTCGAAAGCCCAGGCGAGGGCCGCCTCGGCCGCCGCTGGGTCCGATGGCGCAAGGAGGCGCCCGCGCAGGACCTCGGCTGCCGGGATCAACGCGTCGATGCCGGCGGCGGCCGCCTCATCACGGACGGCGGTAGCTTCCGCCAGCCGGTCCGCCGGGGTGGCATCCGGCGCGTCCAGCCGGGCGCGATCGAGCCTTGCGGTCAGGCATTGGGTGCGCTCGCCGACCGCTCGAAGTGAAGCGATGGCGATGTCCAGGCTCTGGCACGCCAGCGCGATCTCACCCCGAAGGCCGGCACAGCGCCCGATCTCGGCGCGTGCCAGCGCTGCGTTGGCGCCGTCGCCCAGCGACTGGAAAGTGGTCAGCGCCAGCTCGGCGTTGGCCGCGGCCGCCACGTGGTCCTGGCTCGAGCGCTGCAGATAGGCCAGCCGCAACCGGGCGCCGGCCTGGCTGCGCGTCGCGCCGTCGGCGTCAGTCTGGGCCAGTACGCGCTCGAGATGGAACGCGGCCTCCGCCGGCCGGCCCAGATCGACGAGCGCGGTAGACGCGGACAGGCGGGCCGCGTTCTCCGTCGCCCGATGCCCCAGGTCAAGGGCCAGCTGTACCGAGCGCTCCAGATGCGTCAAGGCTTCGACGAGCCGGCCGCGGCGGTAGAGGAACACACCCACCGAGGCGGTGGCGTTCATCTCGCCCAAGCGGTAGCCGATGGCCGTTGCCAATGCCAGGCAGGCGCGGCTGGATGCCGTCCCGGCATCGATGTCGCCCGTGCGGTCCTGCAGGACGGACAGGGTGAAGTGGATCGCGCATTCGAGGCGCGGAAAGCCCTGTCCCCGGATCGTGTCGAGCACCGCCCGCGTGCTGTCGATGCAGGCGGCCGGATCGCCGCGATACACGGCGATGCCCGCGCGATGGTAGGCCGCCTCTGCCGCCAGCTGCTTCGAGCCGGCCAGTCGGGCGTGGTGGACCGCGGCGTCGAGCGCCTCGGCCGCCGCGTCCAGGGCGCCCGCGTCGCGGCGCAGGATGCCACGCAGACGCAGGGCGACGGCCATGGCTTCGTCGGCGACGGAGCCGCCGCTCTGGCGATGCGCCGTCGCCAGCGCCAGCGCCCGCTCGGCGGACGCCGCGGCCCCTTCCCGATCGCCGACGCGCAATGCGAAGAAGCCGCGCTCGGCGATGAGTCGCGCCGCCAGCGCCGGCGCCATGCCGGAGGTCTCGAAGCAGGCGGAGCCGGCATCGCAAAGGGCGATGCCGAGCAGGCTGGGCCCTTGGGCATAGTAATAGGCCGCCAGATCGACGGCGCAGTCCGCGAGGACGTCATGGCTCCTTCCGGCTGCCGCGTGGCGCCAGGCGAGTTGCAGGTTCTCGGGATCCCCTTCCACCAGGGCGACGGTGGCGCGGTCCGCCGCGCCCTGCCGCGCGACGGTGGCCGCGAAGCGCTCCAGGTAGAAGCGGGCATGGGCGTCGCGGACCCGCTGGGCCAGGAGCGGCGTCCGGTCCAGCCGCAGTGCGCCGAAGTGGCGCAGCACCTCGTGGATCGTGTAGCGCTCGCCGCCCCCGTGGCTCACCATGGAACGGCGGATGAGGGACGCAAGCAGCATGTGCGGCACCGCGGCGACAGCGGCGGCTGCCGAGGCGTCAAAGCCGCCGCGAAACACGCAAAGGCGGGCGAAGGCGATGCGCTCCTCGCCGCTGATGAAGCCCCAGGCATGCTCGAAGACCGCTTCGAGGCTGGCGTGGCGCGTCGGAAGGCCCCTGGCGCCGGGAAGCGCGCCGAGGTCGCTGGCCAGCGTTTCGGCGATGGTGCCGCAGTCGCTATCGGCCACCCATGGCGCGGCCAGCTCCAGGGCCAGCGGGAACCCCTGCACCCGGCGGCAGATGTCGCCGATGGCCTCCAGCTGCGCCTCGGCCGCGAAGTCCGGCTTGACCCGGCGCGCGGCTGCGACGAAGAGCGCCACGGCGCCGTGCCGCTCGAGCAGTGACGGTTCGCCGCCGGCGGCGGGAAAGGACAGGCCGTCCAGTCGCAGCACCCGCTCCAGCGGTAGATCGAGCGGCGCGCGCGAGGTGACGAGGATGCGTACGTCGGGCCCGGCCGCCAGCAGCTGCGCCACCTCCTCCGATTGCCCGGCGACCGTCTCGAAGTTGTCCAGCAGCAGCAGCAGCTCCCGATCGCGGAGGGCCTCCTTGACCTGGTCCAGGGCGCTTGCGGCCCCCACCAACTGCAGCCCGATCTCCGCCGCCAGGCTCGGAGCGATGCTGTCTCCGGGCGCCAGGCCGGCCAGGGCAACGAATCGCACGCCGTCCAGGTGGAGCCGGTCCAAGCGCCGGGCGACCTCGATTGCCAGGCGTGTCTTGCCGATGCCGCCGGGTCCGACGATGCTGACCGGCCCGCGTTCCGGATCTGTCAGATGGTCCAGCAGCGCCGCGATCTCCGTCTCGCGTCCTACGAAGGGCGTCGGCGGCGCGGGAAGCGCGCCCTGGCCGCTGCGGGCTCGCGCGCCAAGGATGCGCTCGCGCAGCGCCAGCAGCGCCACGGAGGGCTCGACGCCAAAGGATTCGTCCAGCGCCTCCTGCAGCCGGGTGAAGCGGGCCAGAGCCGCCGCGTGCTCGCCCGACCTGGCGAGCGCGAGCATCATCGCGCCCGCGGTCGGCTCATGCAACGGGTCGATGGCACAGGCGCGGCGCAGATGGCCGAGAGCCTCGCCACCGCTCGCCGCCTCCAGTTGCGCCAGCCGTAGCAGGATGTGACGCAGGCATCGGTCGACCTGCTCGCGCCAGGCCGACAACCAGGTATCGAACTCCGGGCTGTCAAGGCTGGACAGGCCTTCCAGCAATTGCCCCCGATGCAGGTCCGCCGCCTTGGCGAGGGTCGCATGGTCCCCGCGGTCCCAGCGGCATTCGAGCAGCGCCAGCACATCGACCCTGTCATCCTCCAGCGCCACGAAGCCCAGGCGGTCGCCCTCTGTGCGCAAGCGGTCGGGGAGCATCGGGCGCAGACAGCTGAGCGCGACGCGGAGGCTGAGGCGCGCCTTGTCGCGCGAAGCCTCCGGCCATAGGAGCGCGCAGAGGCGATCGCGTGTCACCATGCCACCTTCGAGGACCAGGTAGGCCAGGAGGGCGCGCGTCTTGCGCGCGGACGGCAGCGGCAGCGGTCGATCGCCGAGTGAAAGCGCCGTGCCACCGAGCAGCCGCACGGACAGTCTGGGCGAGGACGGGCGCGTCTCGACGCTGCTGGCCAAGGTCGTCAGTCCTCGAGCCGGAAGCGATGCTCGAAGACGAACCCGAGGGGTGCGGTGCTCAGCACGAGCCAGCGCGATGCAGGCGCTGCGTCCAACCATCGCTCGACGGCGTCGACGGCCCCGGGCTCCGCGTCGATACCGTCGAGAACCACCAGCCGCTCCAGCGGGGCAAGGTGTTCGGTGACCTGTGTGACAGGGCAGGCGGCGCCGTCCAACTGACCGAGAGCGCCAACCAGACGTACGGCGAGAGGCGCACCAGCGGCCTCCTCCCGCGGCGGCACCCACAGGATGCCGTCGAGCAGGCTGTCCAGGGCCAGCCAGGCCGCCTGGCAGGCGATACCGCGGCGCAGCGGGTCGGCGACGCCGATCAAGGAGACCAGACGCCGGTTTGAATCGGTGAGCCAGTCGGACAGGCGCTGCGCGATCCCGCCTGGTCCCGCCTCTACCGACGAGGCGGCCGAGTCCAAGGAGAGAGATGGCAGGTTATGCCGTCGACCGCGACCACGCGCCTTCACGATGCGCGCGCGAAGCGCCTCTGTCGCCGCATCCGGCCCCAGCCCCAGCGTCGCGCCGAGGGCCGCGCTCAGGCGCGCATGCTCGGCCAAGGCTGCATCGTGGCTGCCGCGCCGCGCCAGATCGAGCATGTGTTGGCGTGCCAAGGGTTCGGCGAGCGGATTGCGGCGCAGCGTCTCGCCGAGCCAGCCGCCATCCTCCGGCGACTGCGCCCCGTACAGCGCCTGAGGCGATGCGGTCGCCTCGGTCGGATCGGGCTTCGCAAGGCCGGCCAGCGCCGCGGTGACCAGGACATCCCAGTCAGCACGCCGCTCGGAGAGCCAGGCACGGAAGTCGGGCGTCGCCGGGCCATCGAGATCGGCCCCCAAGGGCTTGCGCAGTCGATCCAGAGCCGCCTGCACGGTTCTGCCGTCGCGTGGCGAGCGCGAAGGAGCCGCCAGGGCCTCGAGTTCGGGACGCAGCACCAACACATCCACCTCGTCGTCGGCGCGGACGGAGAAGGCCACCTCATGGCGATCGGCGAGAATCCGCCCCGGCAAGGCGCTGCGCAGTCGCGTCAGGGCGACGCGCAGGTTCTGCCTGGCGCGCGCCTCGGGCATGTCCGGCCAGAAGAGGCCGCAGAGCAGACCGCGCTCGACCGGAGCGCCGGCCAGGATCAAGCAGGTCAGCAATGCCCGGGGCAGCGGTGATCGCAAGGCGAGAACGGTGGCTCCGCCGCGCTCGAAGCGCGGCGGACCGAGGAGCGAGATGGTCAAGGGAGGGTCGGCCACATCGACTCCATGCGCGGGTCGCGCCGCGCGGTCCTGCGCCGTGTGGCGGCGTTCGGCCGCCACACGTGACGGTGGTAACGATGCAATAACGGTAGTCGGATACAGTAGGTGCCGCAAGTCAGTTCGAACAGGCGGCCGCAACGAGGTCGACATCGGCAGGGGACGAGGTTTCGATGGTCATCACCCGATCCACCATGCAGTCCAAGGCCCGGCATTGGTTCCGGCGTTACGCGGCTCTCGAAGGCGCCGGGACGATCGGCGCCTTGGCCGGCGCCTGGTTGGCGCACGCGACAAGCGGTCCGCTGGCCGCGGTGGTCGTGGCCGCGACGATCGGCGAGAACGTGGGCTACTACGGTCTGGCCACCCTGCGCGAGCTGCGCGGCGCGCCACCATCGCCCTCGCTGCCACAGTCGATCGCGGCCGCCTGGCGCACCTTGCGGGGGCTGTTGCTGGAATTCGGCCCGGCCGAACTCCTCGACAGCACCTGGATCCGTCCCTGGCTGATGGCCCTGGCGAGTCGGTCGGTCGGGAGCCTGGCCGCCGGCGTGCTGCTCGGGAAGCTGCTGGCGGACCTCTCGTTCTATGCCTTGGCCATCACCGGCTATGAGCTCAAGCGAAGACGGCAGCGTGCCGTCGTCCCAGTCACGAGGTGACCCCGTCATGACCACGCTACTCGCCCGGCCGCGCCTGGGCATCAGCCACCACCGATCGGACCTCGACGTCGCCACACCCTACCTGCGCATGGATCTGGATGCCGTGGCGACGGCCTATCGCCGAATGGCGGCGGCGCTGCCGGGCGTGCAAATCCATTACGCGATGAAGTGCAACCCGGATCGCCGGGTGCTGGCCATGCTCGGAGCGCTCGGCTGCCGCTTCGAGATCGCCTCGGCTCCCGAACTCGATCTCCTGCTGGATCTCGGTTTCGCCGCCGCGGACCAGCTCTACAGCAACCCGGTCAAGCCGCGGGGGCATATCGCCCACGCCCACGCCGCCGGCTTGAATCGCTTTGCCGTCGACAGCGTCGCGGAGCTGCACAAGATCGCCGCGGCAGCCCCCGGCGCTGAGGTCTACGCCCGACTCGCGGTGGCGGACGGAAGCAGCGAGGTGCAGAGCGAGGGCAAGTTCGGGGTAGATGGCGCCGCGGCCGGCGCCTTGCTTCTCGCCGCGAGAGAACTGGGTCTGCAGCCACACGGTCTGACCTTTCACGTGGGATCGCAGATGCTGGACCCAGCGCATTGGGAACGGGCTATCGCCCAGAGTGGCGCGGTGATGCGTGACTTGCGGCGGCAAGGGGTGACGTTGGCCATGCTTGACATCGGCGGCGGGTTTCCGGCAGCCTACGCCTCACCGGTGCGGCCAATCGAGGACTTCGGCCGGCGTATCATCGCCGCCTTGGCTGCGCACCTGCCCTACCCGGTGCGCGTGGTGGCGGAGCCGGGTCGCGCGCTGGTTGCCGAGGCGGGCCTGCTGGTCTCGCGGGTCATCGGAACGGCCGAACGGGCCGGCCGGAAATGGGTTCACGTCGATGTGGGCGCCTTCAACGGCATGATGGAGGCGCTGGAGACCCGCAACCAGCTGCGCTATCCGGTGAGAGACTCGCGCCGGGCCGCCCTGAAGCAGCTGGTCCACCTGACCGGTCCGTCCTGCGACAGCCAGGACACCTTGCTCTTCGACGTGCCGCTCTCGCGGGGCATCATCGATGACGACCTGGTCTTCATCGGCTCGGCGGGAGCCTACACCACCAGCTATGCGTCCAACTTCAACGGCTTCGACGTCCCGATGACCCATTGCGTCTGAGGGGTGGCGGCATCCGCCGTCGCGCCCGGACCAACCCAGGAGAGACGACCATGGGGCTCGTGGTTCGCCGGGCTCGACCGTGCGATGCCGCCGCCGCGGCGGCTCTGATCAACGGCTATGCCGATCGCGACCTGATGCTCCCCCGGCTGCCTAGTGATCTGTTGAAGGCTTTGCCGGACTGGCTGGTGGTCGTGGAGCGGGATGCGGAGGGCGGTGACACGCTGCTGGGCTGCGCGGCCCTGGCCGCGCTGACACCTCAACTGGCCGAACTGCGCTCGCTGGCGGTACATGCTTGCGCCCAGGGCCGGGGCATCGGCAGCCTCCTGGTGGAGCGCATGACGGCGCTGGCCGCCGATCGGCGCTTCGACCAGGTCTGTGCCCTCACGCTGCGCGAGACATTTTTCAAGCGTCTGGGCTTCGACATCGTGGACCGCTGGCGCATCAGCCCGAAGCTATGGCAGGAATGCATCTACTGCCCCAAGTTCGATCGCTGCGACGAAGTGGCCGTCCTCAAGTCGTTGGTCCCCTCCGGCCGGGCGGATGGTGCGCTTGCCGTACCGGCTTCCGGTCACCCCCTGCTGAAGTGGTCGGCCTGGCAGCCGCTCCGCCTGGCCTATCGCTGCCAGGTGATGCACGCGGACCGCGGAGCGATCGCTGAGTCTGTGCCTAGCGCCTCAGCAGCGGCAGGTAGACCCGCGGCTCCGTCGTCATGACCGGCGCCGGCGTGGTCGACTGCGGCGGTGATGCGGTCGCCTCGGCGGTCGGTCCGGTCGGCGTCGTCGTGACCGTGCCGCCGGGGCTGGGGCTCGGAGGCGGGACGGTGTCCGTCACGCTGACGGTCGGCGAACGGCTGGGCTCGGCGCTAGGCGTCGCCGCGGTGACGCTCGGTGCAACCGTGAGCGCGGGGGTCACCGTGGGTGGGTTGTCGCCGCTCACCAGGACAGTGGCCTCACCGCCCTCGTCGCTGCGCACCGTGATGACCATCGGGTTGGCGGCGACGTCCAGGTCCGCCTCGTGTTGCGTGGCGCTCTTGCGCGCCAGCGGGCCCAGCAGATTGCCGGCGCGGTCATAGACCCGCAGGGTCGAGCTGGCGCTGCGCGACTCGGCGCGCACGCGGAGCTCGCCGTTGCCGGCGCGGTACTCCGCCCGGGTGACGGTGACACCATCCCGATAGGCCTGGGCGAAGAGCTGCCAATGCGGCGCGTGGGAGGGCAGGCCGGTGACGCCGGCCAGCACGAAGCCGGCGCCGAGGATGGTGAGTGCGATCAAGACCCGCGTTGGGGCGGACAGCATGGGAGGCTCCTGGATGCAAGATGTTCAATGCAACTGGCAACATCAGTCGGCGGGCAAAGCGGAAAGTAACGGGCAGCGGATCAATGCGGATCAAGCGACCCAGAAGCCCTTGGCGAAGAGGGCCGTGAAGAGCCCCAACAACAGCAGGGCCAGGGCCGTGATCAGCCGGTCCACCCAGGTCCGGCGGCCCCACCAGGCCAGGGCGATGAAGGCCGGGAACAGCGCCCAGACGTAGCGGCGCTGGCTCATGAGCAGGCCCGATCCGGCCGAGACAGCCAGCCCCGTGAGCACCAGGCAGGCCTCAGGCCAGCGACGGCGGTGGAGCAGGGCCAGGCCCAGGGCCAGGAAGAGGAGCAGGAAGGCCAGGTCGACGGCGTTGTCCAGAGGCAGGCGGCCGGCCAGGAGCGCCCGCGGCCAGCCGCCGGCGGGGTTGAGGGTGAAGCCCTCGAGTAGCAGTGATGGCGCGGCCGGACCCCGGCCCCAGGCCTCGGAGGCATGGACAAAGGCCAGCGGGTCGCCGAAGCGCCGGCCCAGGTAGAGCATGTAGGCCGCCGTGCCGAGGGGCACCGCGGCCGGGGCCAGCAGGGCCAGGGCCGGCGGCCGCGCTCCGGTCGCCGGGGCCTGCCGGCGCTGCGACCACCATTCCACCAGGAGCATTGGCGCCACCAGGATGCCCGTGAGGCGGGTGAGCGCGGTGAGGGCGCCCAGCATCGCGGCGCTCTCCCAGAGGCCGCGGCGGGCCAGCCACAGGCTGCCGACAGCCCCCAGGAGGAACAGGGACTCGCTGTAGATGGCCGAGCCGAAGAAGGCCGTGGGGAAGATGCAGAAGTACCAGACCGCTCTGCGCGCCACGAGCCGGCCGTCAGAGGCCTCGACCAGGGCGTAGAGCATCAACGTCGCGCCCAGGAGGGCCAGGTTGCTGATCAGGATGCCCGCCGGTACCGCGTCGCCCAGCAGTCGGGCTCCGGCGCGCATGGCCAGCGGCAGGAGCGGGAAGAAGGGTACCGAGGGCAGGGGCACGCCCTCCAGGCGGTAGCCCTCTTCGGCGATGCTGACGTAGAAGCCGGCGTCCCAGCGACTGCCGAACACATCCAGGAGCAGGTTCTCCCGGCCGCGCAGGTGGTAGGGCGGCGGCGCCGGGTTGTCCGCCAGCAGCGCCGCGGCCAGGTAGGCCACCATGACGATGCCCAGGCGGCTGAGCAGGAAGACGCCCAGGGGCCAGCGGAAGCGGCGCCAGCTCCGGCGCGAGGTCGTGGGCGGGGCGGCGGCGGTCATGGCCCCGGGGTCACGGGTCCGGCGTCAGGACGGGCGCTGAGACGCAGCAGCGGGCCGGCCGGCCGGCCTCGCAGTTCGTCCTCCAGCTCGGCGGGGATGCTGTCGATGTACACCGGGCGGCGGCGGACCTCCAGTCGGACGTAGCTCGCCAGGTCGCGCGGTGTCATCAGGAAGCGGTTGATGGCCCGCACGTCCGGCCGCCGGCCCTCCACCAGCTGGAGGTATTCCACCACCGACACGGTGTCCCACCAGCCCAGCACCAGGGCCCCGGGCGCGGCCGCGGTCAGCACCGCTTCGCCCCGTTCCCGCGCGCTGTGGTCGCGCGACAGGTCCACCAGGCGCCAGTTCCAGGCCACCGCGGCCACCACGAGGCCGGCGATCACGGCGCGCGCCCCCCAGGTCGCGCCGCGGAGAGGCCGGCCCTCCGCGGGGGCCTGCCCCAGCCAGTCCAGCAGACCCTGGTAGCCGATGCCCAGCCCGAGCGCCCAGACCAGGTAGATCGGCAGGTACATGGTCTCCTTGTCCACCACCCGGTAGCCGACGAAGAAGACGGCGTTGGCCGCGCCGGCGCCCAGCAGCAGCACGGCGTCCCGCGCCCGGCGCCGCAGGAGCAGGCTCAGGCCGATGAGGCCCGGGAGGATGCCGGCGGCGAAGAAGGACTGGCTCAGATACTCGGCCAGGCGGCGCCACTCGCCGCGCAGCTCAAGCGGCGAATAGGCCAGCATCTGGCCGGCGAAGGCCCGTCCGGAGGCCAGCCACCAGATGCCCCGCGCCGAGCCCAGGTCGATGGGGATGAAGCGCCCGCTGCCGTCGTAGGATCCGGCGTAGTTGAAGGCTGGGGCGGCTGCATGGCGCAGGGGCAGGTAGAGGAAGGGCAGGAGGCCCAGCGCCAGGCCGACAGCGCCCGACAGCAGCGTCCGTGGCCGCAACATCGCGTGCGGCGCCGCGAGCATGGCGAAGAGAAGGACGGCCGGAAGGAGCAAGACGGTGGCCGCATGATGGGCCGCCCCCAGGCCCAGGAGCAGGCCGACCGCGGCCGATCGCCGGGCCTCCTCCGGCGCTTCGGCCCAGCGCAGCAGGGCCAGGAGCAGACCGGCCATGATCAGGGTGTGCAGGGTGTACACCTCCGCCACCAGTGACAGGCCCCAGAAGGTGGGCCCGGTGGCCAGGAGGCCCAGCGCGCCGAAGGCGGCCGCCGGCCCCACGCCCCAGCGCCTCAGGAGGCGGTCGGCCACGAAGACGGTCCCGGCGCCGCAGACCGCCGAAAGCAGGTTCATGCGGTAGCCCACGTCGCCCAGGGGCAGCCTGGACCAGAACTGGCCGATGGACAGGTAGAGCGGATAACCCGTCGCCCTGACCAGCCCGCCGGTGGCCGCGGCGGTGGTCAGCTCGGCGCTGTCGAGGTTGTAGACCGTCGGCGCCAGGGTTGGAAGGTACAGGGCGAGCGGCGCCAGGAAGGCTACGAGTCCGCGCCAGGACCGGCCGGGGGCCGACTCGACGGCGCGCGGGGGCCGGCTCACGAAGCGGCCTTTCGGCGGCCGATCAGTCCAGTCGCCCGAGCGTGGTTTCGATCAGGCGATACAGCTTGTCCGCGGCGCCGTGGACGGCCTCGTCCAGGGTCGTGGCCTGGTGGGACACCGCGATGGCGTGGTGGCCCTCGAGCCGGGCTTCCATCACGCAGCGCAGGGCGTCGATGCCGCCCTTCGTGTCGCTGTTCTCGTCGCTCAGGTGGACCTCCACGCGCGTGACCCGCTCGCTGACCTGGCTCAGGGCGACCTCGACCTCGCTGCTCACCTGGTCGGCGAGGTCCTCGCGGTCGTCGATGTTGTGGTCGGTGTGGATCAGGATCTGCACGGCATGCTCCTTTGGCGGCGAAAGCGGGCGCTGAGCGGCCGCCCTCAGGCGGCGCTGCGGCGGGGCAGGACGACGGACAGGAGGACCGAGCCCACGAGGATGGCCAGGATCAGCGCCAGGATGATGCCCGCGCCCTTGGCGTCGTGCAGGTGGTGCACCGTGTCGGCGAGCGCCGGCAGGGCGGCGGCCAGTCCGGGCACCAGCAGCAACAGCGGCAGGCACATCTTGATGCCGACCACCACCAGGATCATGGCCAGGCCGTACTTGAGCAGGTGGAAGGTCTGCGACAGGTCGGCCACCAGGAAGTACATGGCCCGCAGGCCAAGGATGGCGAAGATGTTGGAGCTGTAGATGAGGAAGGTGTTGTCGGTCACCCCGAAGATGGCCGGGATGGAGTCCACGGCGAAGATCAGGTCGGTGGCCTCCACCACCAGCAGCACCACGAAGAGCGGGGTGAAGAGGAACCGACCGTCCTGGCGGATCCAGAACTTGTCCTGGTGGTAATGGGGCGTCAGCGGCAGAAAGCGGTCGGCGAACTTCACGACGCTGTTGTCCTCTACCCGCACCTCCTGCTCCGGGGCGAAGGCCATCTTGAAGCCGGTGTAGACCAGGAAGGCGCCGAACACGTAGAGGATCCAGCCGAACCTGCTGACCAGCAAGGCGCCGGCGCCGATGAAGATCGCGCGCATGATCAAGGCGCCCAGGATGCCCCAGAAGAGCACGCGGTGCTGGAAGGCGTCCGGGACGGCGAAGGCGGCGAAGACCAGGACGATGACGAAGATGTTGTCGAAGCTGAGCGCCCGCTCCAGGAGGTAGCCGGCGAAGAACTGCTGGCCCATCTCCTTGCCGGAATGGACGTAGATCCAGGCGTTGAAAGCCAGGGCCAGGAGGGTCCAGAAGACGCTCCAGAAGATGGCCTCTCGGAAGCCCACGTGATGGGCCTTGCGGTGGAAGACCCCGAGGTCCAGGGCCAGCATGGCCAGGATGAAGCCGGTGAAGCCCACCCAGAGCCAGATGTTGCCTTCGAAGCCGATCATGGGGTCACGTTCCGATCTCCGGGAATGCGTGGGTGTTGCGAAACCGACATACTAGCACGAAAGCCCTGTGGCCTCGGGGCGTCCACAGGGCTCTCGCGAGATCGTCCCGCGAGGAGACGGCGCGGCGTCCGCGGCGTCTCCTCGTGTCAGTTCATCGGGTTCTTGTCGAAGAAGTCGCGCGGCCGGGCCTCGAAGCCCACCCATTCCACGGGCATGTAGGGTTGGTCCTCGGTGCGGATCTCGTGGTAGGCGTGCAGGGCGTACCAGGCCACCAGGTCCTGGTCGTCCACCGCCTCGCCGTTGAGGTAGGTGGACAGCAGGTCGGCCTGGTCGGTGGAGACGAAGCGCTCGTTGGAATGGGCGCGGGTCACCCAGAACTCGCCGCGCAGGAAGCCCTCGTTGGGGTTGGTCCGCAAGGAGCCGTCGCCGGGCGAGGGGACGATCTCGTAGCTCCAGGGTTTGCCCAGGGCGTTCTTCTGCTGCGTGTCGGAGATGCGCCACTTGCGAAAGGTGAAGAGCTCAGTGGGGCGGTAGGTCTCGCCCAGCAGCTGGTTCCAGGTGGACACGCCCGCCAGGCCGTTGGAGCCGGACTTGGGCAGGCGCACGAACTCCTCCACCCGGTCATGCTCCGGGTCGCCCATGTCGAAGTCCATCCGCCAGTACACGTTGTGGGTGTGGGCCACGTTGCCGAACTGCAGGGCGCCCGCCAGGCCCATGGCCGGATGGATGCTGCCGTCGTCGCGGAACTCCCAGCGCTGCAGGTAGTTGTAGGCGCCGGTCTGGATGCTGGACCACAGCACCAGGGCCTTGCCGCGCTTGGCCGAGCAGTTGCCTTCCAGGCAGTAGCGCTGCGACAGGCCGCGGTCCTCCAGCTCGCGGCAGACCTTGCCGCCGGCCAGGAGCTGGCCATGCGGGCAGTCGATCTGCCCGTTGAGCCGCTGCATGGCCGCGCCCAGGCCGTAGGCCACGTCGTGGTAGCGCGGCTGGCCCACCTCGTAGGGCACGAAGACCTGGGCCACCGTGGCGTCGGAGAGCACGCGGCGGTCGAATCCGCTCTGCGGCACGGTGAAGAAGGCATGGGTGATGGACAGTCCCTCGTTGGCCCGGATCTCCCAGCACAGGCTCCAGTTGGCGCCTACGGCCAGGTACTCGCCGCTGCAGAACTGGTTGGCCGCCGCGCGGACCGGCGCAGGGCGCAGCAAGGCGACGGCCGCCAGGCAGGCGGCCAGAGGCAGGGCGAGCAGCGCGCGTCCCAGGGGGCGGCGGGGGCGGACCATGCGAATCTCCTGGGTGAGGGTGGGTGACGGGCGATGGAGCGGCGGCTGCTGGGCGATCGCGTGGACATCCGCGTCGGCGGGCGACGCCATGAGACCGTTCATGGTGTCGTCTCCGTGAAGCCGGGCATGTCCACCACCTCCACCAGCTCCAGGTCGCTCAGGTTGACCACCACGTTGAAGGTGGGCAGGGGCAGCCGCGCGGAGGCGAAGAAGAGCCGCACGCAGCGCTTGGCGGCGCAGACCGAGCCGTCCTCCCGGGAGACGGTGAGGATGCCGTTGGCCTTGGCGTCGGCCGGGTCCAGGCCGGCGGCCTCGAGCGCCTCCTGCACCTTGGGGTCGGCGCGGGCCACGGCGGCGGCCTCGGCGATCTCCTCGGGCACCAAGGGCGCCCATTGGCCCGGACCGGCGTCCAGGGCCTCCACCTTGCCCGAGGCCAGGTCCACCTTGCTGCGCTCGAGGGTGTTGGTGTCGTAGCGGAAGACGGCCACCTCGGCGGCGCGGCCGGCCTCGACGCCCTTCTCCGTGGGCAGGCGCTGGGTGTAGAGCAGGCGGTAGCTGGGCCGGTCCTTGAGGGTGGACAGGGCCTCCATGTCGCCGCCGGCGGCCTGGTCGGCCAGGCTGTCGCGGTCCACGGCGGCGGCGGCCATGCTCTTGAGTTCCCCGCTGCCCAGGGCCAACTCCGCCGCGCGGCCGAGCTCCTGGGCGCTGAGCATGTCGGCCGGGGCGGGAGCCGCGGCGGCCGCAGCGTCGGCGGCCGTCCCCGCGGCGGCCGAGCCGGCCGCCGGGTCCACGTCGTCCTTGGCGGGGTACGCCGGCGACGCCTCGGCCGCCTCATCCCCGGCATCGCGGGATCCGGCCGATTGGCCGGCCAGGGCCTCGTCGGCCTCCGGGGCGTCGGTGGCCTGCTCCTGGTCGTCCTTGTCCGAGGTCAAGGGGATCTGGCCGCAGCCGGCCAGGGGCAGCGACAACGCGAACACCAGCAAGAGCCGCATGCGCATGCTGAATCTCTCCTTTGTGCCGACCTCGGCGACCGAAAGCGCTGGCCCGGGTCCGGACACGATGACGAAAGGGTGGTCGGCCCATGGAATGGTGGTCCGACCGCGACCGCCCGGCGGCGCGCGATGGAAATTCGCGCCGCCCGGTCGCTGCGGCGGATTATAGACGAGGGGGCGATGGGGGCAAGGCCCGATCTCTCAGGGCCGCACCACCTGCAGCCCGCCCATCTCCGCCGCGACGAAGATGCGGTCCTTCAGGTAGACCAGGCGCTCGGCGGCGCCCGGCATCTGCCATGCGCCTGTCTCGCGGAGCCTGGTAGGATCCGCGACGTCCAGCTGGCGGAGGCCTGCGCTGCCGGCGGCCACCCAGGCGCGGTCGCCGTCCACCAGCATGCCGATGGCCCGGTCGTCGACGATGAGGCTGCCCAGGAGCCGGGGCGCGGCCGGATCCGCGGCGTCCAGCACCTGCACACCCGCCGGGCCGCCGGAGACCCACAGCCGACTCCCCGCCACCACCACGTCCAACACCTCGCCCGCGCCTTCCAGGACCGTGCCCACCTCCAGCGGCTGCCGCGGGTCGGCCAGACTGAGGATGCGCAGGCCGCCCTTGCGGTCGCTGACGAAGGCATGCCCCAGGCCCAGGGCGATGTCCCAGCTGTAACCCGGGGTGTCCAGCTGCTGCAGGCGCTCGCCCGTGGCCAGGTCGATCGTGATGACCCCGGCGTTGCCGTCGGCCACGTAGAGCAGTTGCCGTGCCGCGTCCACCTCCAGGCCCATCGCCTCGCCCGGCGTGTCCAGGGTGCGCAGCGGCCGGGGGGCGCGCGGGTCTGAGCGGTCCAGCTCCACCACGCCCGTGGGGCCGTCGGCCAGGTAGGCGCGGTCGGCCGTCAGCTTGACGTCATGCGCCACGCCGGCCGAGTCGATCGAGCCGATCAGTCTGGGTGCGTCCGCCTGCGCCAGGTCCACCAGCACCAGGCCGGCATGGCCGTCGGCCAGGTACAGGAGCCCCGCCGCCGGGTCGGCCGCCAGGCCCTCGATCAGGCTGGGACTGAAGTAGAGCCCCAAGGTCTCCAGGCCGTCCGCCGTGGGCCGGGCGATCAGGAGCCCCGCCAGACCGGCAGCCACCTTCGGGGCGCCCTCCACCCCCCATAGGTGCATCCGTGTCCAAAGGTCCGCACGCGAGTCGCGAGCGGGGGCCACGTTGGTGCCCACGTCGGCCGCCAGCACCCGCAGCTCGGGCGCGCCGCCGGCCGGCTCCACCAGGGCCAGGTCCATGGCCACCTTGACGTCCGCGCTCCGGCCCAGCAGGCGCGGGCGGGCGGGGTCCGCCAGGTCCAGGGCCAGCAGGCCGCCGTCCTGTGCCGCCACGTAGCCGCGGAGACCGTCCGCTTCCATGGCCACCCGCTCCGCCGACCCCGACGTCAGGGCCAGTCTGCCCAGCTCCCGGGGCGCGGCCGGATCCGCGGCATCGACCAGCCGGACGCCCTCCAGGCGGTCCGCCACCAGGATCAGCGTGCCCGCCGCCGCCACGTCAGCCGCCTCGCCCGGCGTGTCGATCCAGCCCAGCTCCCGGGGCGCCTCGGGCTCCGTCACGTCCACGATGCGCACGCCCGTGCCCCAGTCCGCCACGTAGGCCCGGCCGGCGCCGTCCAGGGTCACCGCCAGCGCGTCGCCCGGCGTGTCCAGTCGCCCCAGCTCCACCGGATCCGCCCCGCGGCTCAGGTCCACGACGCGCAGGCCGCGGCTGCCCTCGGCCAGATAGCCGGTGCGGCCGTCCGACGCCAGGGCGATGTCGTTGACCGACCAGGCCGTGGACAGCGCGCCGATGCGGCGCGGCCGCGCCGCGTCGGCCACGTCGAAGACCGCCAGGCCGCCCGTGCCCAGGGCGACGTAGGCATGGCCGGCCGCGTCCACGGCCACGGCGCGGATGGCCGTGCCCAGAGGTTCGCTCTGCCCCAGCTGCACGGCGCGCGCCGGATCCGTGAGGTCCACGCCCACCAGGCGCGGTCCCGCGCCCAGCCAGGCCTGATCTCCCTGGCGGGTGGCCCCCACCGCGGTCACCGCGCCGCCGAACTGGCCGCTGGGCAGGCGCGGGCCGTCGGCCGCGGGACCTTCGCGCAGGATGAACCAGGCGCCGGTCGCCGACGCCAGGAGCAGGCCAGCGGCAAGGGCCCACAGGATGGGGCCGCGCAGGATCCGGTCGGATTGGGGGGCGGCGTCGGTGGTTGGGTCTGGCATGGATCAGGCGGTGGGGCGGGGCGACGACGGCCCCCCGCCCAGCCTCCCCCCGCTGGGGGGAGGCGCCGAAGTCCTCCCCCCAGCGGGGGGAGGGTTGGGAGGGG
>JBGAUA010000065.1:0-17577 GCA_044228875.1 Anaerolineae bacterium | reverse complement strand
GACCGTGCGCGCTCACCCGCGCTCCCGCCGCGATCACGCCGATCCCGGCCGTGTTGATGAACATCCCATCCGCGGCGCCCCGCTCCACGACCTTGGTGTCCCCCGTCACGATGCGCACCCCCGACTCCGCCGCCGCGGCCGCCCGGCTCGCGAGCACGCGCCGGAGCGTCTCGACGGACAGGCCCTCTTCGAGCACCAAGCCGCACGAGAGGTAGAGCGGCCGCGCCCCGGCCAGGTCGCCCTGGGCTTGGCGAGCGGCGCCCCGGGTGTTGTAGGCCGTGGCAGTGTCTTTGGCGTCCGGGTAGAGGGCGATGGCCTGGTCGTAGTCGGCGATGGCCCCGGCCAGGGCCTGGTCGGGGAGCGTGGGGAGGGTGGGGAGGGTGCGGGGAGCCAGGTCGGCCGGATCGGCCTGGGGCGCGGTGTCTCCGTCGGCCGCGGATGCGTCCGGGCGAAGGGGCCCGAGCTGCCCGGCGCTGCGCAGGATCAGGTCCGCCAAGGCGGCCGGCGCGAAGGGCTTGGCCAGGAAGTCGTCCATGCCCGCCTGTCGGCAGGCCAGGCGGCGTTCGTCGCCGTCCGCGGCCGTGACGGCGGCAAGGTAGGGCTGGGCTGCCGGCGCCGGTCGGCTCCGGATGGCCCGTGCCACCCCCAGCCCGTCCAGTCGTGGCAGCTGGAGGTCCACCAGGACGAGATCGTAGGCCTGGCGCTCGGTGGCCTCCAGGGCCTGCAGGCCGTCCTCGGCCAGATCCGCCTCGTAGCCCAGGCGCCGCAGCAGCTGACGCAGCACCCGCTGGTTCGTGGCGCTGTCCTCGACGACGAGGATCCGTCGCGGCAGGCGGAGGGCAAGCCGCCGGTCCAGGTCGACCTCCCGGGGCGGCGCGTCGGACGTGGTTGGCCGCGGTCTCCATTGTGGCGCCAGGACCGGCGCCAGCGCCTGGTACAGTCGGGCGAACTTCACCGGCTTCGTCAGGATGGCGCGAAAGCCCAGGTCCTGAAAGGCGGCCTCCGGCGTCCCCAGGGAGCTGAGCAGCACCAGCGGCTCCCGGCGGCCGCGCTCGCGGATCCTGCGGGCCAACGTGATCCCGTCCACCTGGGGCATCTGCATGTCCAGGACGACGAGGTCGAAGGCGGCGCCGTCCAGCGCCTCCAGGGCGTCGGTGGCGCCGGCAGCCTGGCTGACGTTCGCCCCCCAGTTGCCGAGGAGGCGCGACAGGATGCGGCGGTTGTTGTCGTTGTCGTCGACCACCAGGATGTGGCGGCCCGTGAACTCCGGCTGCGGGCCAACCAGCTGAGGCCGCCGGTCCTCGCCGGTCTCCGCGGCCGGGAAGCGCAGGTGGAAGACGCTGCCGCTACCGGGAGCGCTCTCCGCCCAGAGCGTGCCGCCGAGCAGCTCGGCGAGCTGTTTCGAGATGGCCAGGCCCAGTCCGACGCCACCTTGGGGCAGGGCGGCGGAGGCGTCGATCTGGGTGAAGGGCTCGAAGATGGCCGCCATCGCCTGGGGTGCGATGCCGATGCCGGAGTCGCGCACGGCCACGTGGATGGCGTGGCGGCCGGGCGCGAAGGCCAGGGCGTCCACCGTGATGTTGACCTCGCCGGCGGGGGTGAACTTGACCGCGTTGCTCAGCAGGTTGGCCAGGATCTGGCGCAACCGGGCGCCGTCGGTGATCACCAAGGCCGGCACCGCGTCGCCCAGCTCCAGGGTGAGGTCCAGGCCGCGCCGCGCCGCGTCGGCCGCCACCAGGTCCATGGCGGACTCGACGCAGGCTCGCAGGTCCACCGGGCCTGGGGCCAGGACCAGGTGGCCGGCCTCGATGCGCGCGTGGTCCAGAAACGCCCCGAGCAGCCCCAGCAGCCCGGTGGACGCCTCGTGGATGGTGGCGGCCTGCTCGCGCTGCTCGGGACGCAGACCGCTGTCCAGGAGCAGCCCAGCCATGCCGATGATCGCGTTGAGGGGCGTGCGCAGCTCATGGCTCAGGTTGGCCAGGAAGCGGCTGCGAGCGGCGGCGTCCGGATCCGCCGGGCTCACGCGAGGGGCTTCGGTCGCGTCGCCGGGGGGCTGCGTTGTCTGGGGCATGGGGCTGTCCAGGGAGCTCGCCGAGGCAATCCGGCCCTTAGGCTATAATGCCGCCCCTTCTGCTGCCAAACCACGGAGGCTCCATGGAGCAGGGCTTGAGCATCTTCCAGCGCATCGCCCGCCGCGAGCTGCCGGCGGATATTCTGTACCAGGACGAATGGGTGACCGCCTTCCGGGACATCCATCCCGCCGCGCCCGTCCATGTCCTGATCGTGCCCAACGCGCTCATCGCCACGGCGGCGGATGTCCTGCCGCAGCACGAGGCCGTCCTGGGCCGCATGATGCGCGTGGCCGCGGACATCGCCCGCGCCGAGGGCATCGCCGACAGCGGCTACCGTCTCATCGTCAACTGCAAGGCGGACGGCGGGCAGGAAGTGCCCCACCTGCACCTGCATCTGGTCGGCGGCCGGCCGCTGGGGCCCATGCTGCAGCGAAGGGCCTGAGCCTGTCGTGGCCCTGACCATCCGCACGGTCGTCCGCGATCCGGTACATGGCGACATCGGCCTGACCCGAGAAGAGCTGGCGATCCTCGACACGCCCGAGATGCAGCGCCTGCGCGGCGTGCGCCAGCTGGGCACGGCCTACCTGGTCTACCCCGGGGCGCAGCACAGCCGCTTCGAGCACAGCCTGGGCACCATGCACCTGGTGCAGGCGATGACCGACGCCATCAACCGCAATCGCGCCCTGGCGCCCGGAGAGCTGATCGGCATCGCCGACGACGAGCTGCGCATCCTGCGCGCGGCGGCCCTGGTGCATGACCTGACCCACATCCCCTTCGGCCACGGCATCGAGGATGCCAGCGGCATCCTGGCCCGCCATGACTCCGCGCCGCGCTATGCCGCGGCGCTGGCGCCCCACACCGCGGTGGGCGCGGCCCTGGAGCGGATGGGCATCCGCCGCGAGGTTCTCGCCACCCTGGTTCCCGAGCGCGCCGCGGCTGCCGCGCCGGAAGGCTCCCGATCGGACGCGGCCCTGGCCCAGGGCCAGCGGGCCCGGGCCGCCGCCGCGCCGGAGATCGCGGCGGACGATGACGACTGCCATCCTGAACTGCGGGGCCTGCCGCAGGTTCCGCCGTACTGGCGGCAGATCCTCTCCGACACCATCTGCGCCGACATCCTGGACTACCTCAAGCGCGACGCGTTGTTCACCGGGCTCAACCTGCGCTACGACGATCGGGTCATCCAGTTCTTCATGGTCGATCGGGCCAGCGGCCTGCTCTTCGTCGATGCCGCCAAGCGCGGCCTGCTGCGGGAGGACGTGATCAGCGAACTGGTGCGCGTCCTGGACGCCCGCTACTTCTTCTCCGAGCGCGTCTACTACCACCATGCCAAGGTGGCCGCCAGCGCCATGGTCTCGATGGTCGTCCAGACGGCGCTCCTCCAGGGCGGCCTGGCGCCCGAAGCGCTCTACGACAAGACGGACGAATCCCTCTGGCCGGCCCTTGAAGCGCATCCGCCCAGCTATCCGGAAGCGGCGCGCCGCTATGCGGACATGATCGCCCGCTTCCGCTCGCGCCGCCTGCTCAAGCGGGCCTGCGTCTACCCCTTGTACGCCAACCGCGAGGTCCAGGACCAGCTGGTGGCGCGCTTCTTCGCCCCCGGCCAGCACGCGGAGCGCAGCAGGGTGGAATCCGCCCTGACGGCCGCCCTGGCCGCCGAGGGCATCGCGCCGCCGCCCGTCCTTCTCTACTGCCCGGCGCGCAAGATGCAGCTGAAGGAGGCGGCCACCCACCTGCGCCTGCCGGGGACCCCCATCTTGCCCATGAGCCGCTTCGGCGACCGGATCCCTCGCCTGGCCGACCTCGAGCGCGCCTACCGTGACCTGTGGAAGCTCTATGTCCTGGCCGGCACCGAGGACGGGGCGGTCCTTGACGCCATCGCGCGGGTCATGGCCGAGCTCGTGCCCGAGGCCGTCAACGTCTACCGGCCGCGGGGCCGCTGACCCGTGGAGAATCCGCCGCTCGCCGGGATCGTGGCGTCTGGTGCGGAGGCGCTTCTGGCCTGGCGTGAAGCCTTGGGAAGCTCCGGCGCGCGCCTGGTCATGACCAACGGCTGCTTCGACCTGCTCCACGTGGGGCATCTGCGCTACCTGCGCCAGGCCCGGGCCTTGGGCGACGCCTTGGTGGTGGCGCTCAACGACGACGCCTCGGTGCGGCGCCTCAAGGGGCCCGGCCGTCCTGTCCTGCCCTGGGCGGAGCGCGCCGAGCTGCTGGCCGGGCTGCGGGTGGTCGACGCCGTGGCGGGATTCTCGGAGGAGACGGCGGTCGCCGCCCTGGGCTTCCTGCGGCCGGAGGTCTACGTGAAAGGCGGCGACTACGGCGTGGACAACTGGCCTCCGGAGGCTGACGAGGCCCGGCGCCTGGGCATCGAGGTCCGCTTCCTGGGGCATTCGCCCGGCCGATCCACTAGCGCCATCCTGCGGCAGCTGCGCGGGACGGACCGAGGATGAGCCGGCGTGCGGCCGCGGACGAGATTGCCGATGCCGGCGTGGTCGAGGCGGAGACCGGCGCCGCGGCCGCCGTGGAGGGCATGAGCGCCGGCCGCATCGCCGGCGCCGCGTCGCTGCTGTCCATCGGCAACGTCCTCAGCCGGATCCTGGGCCTGGTGCGCACCCAGACCATCGCCCACTTCTTTGGCACCAGCCTGCAGGCCGACGCCTTCAACTTCGCCAGCAAGGCGCCGCAGACCATCTACGACCTGCTGGTCGGGGGCCAGCTGCACGGGGCCATCGTGCCGGTCCTCTCCGACTACCACAGCCGTCAGCGCGACGCCTTCTGGCGCGCCGCCTCGGTGCTCTTCACCGTGGCGGCGACCGTCTCCGCGGCGGCCGCCGTCGCGGTGCTGCTGAGCGCCGACCTCCTGGCGCCTACGCTGATCGACGGCGCGACCCTCGGCGCCGAAGCCCTGCGGCTGACGGCGGGCAACCTGCGCTGGATGGCCGCGTCCATCCTCTTGTTCGGCATGGCGGGCATCAGCACGGGCATCCTCTACGTGGTCGGCCGCTACCATTACGCGGCGTTGGCCATGCCGATCTACAACCTGGCGATGATCGGCGGCTTCTTCCTGCTGAAGCCGGTGCTGGGCTACTGGGCCTTGGCCTTCAGCGTCACCCTGGGCGGGCTGGCGCAGGTGCTCACCCTGGGCTGGGGCCTGCGTGACAGCGGCCTGCGGCCTGCCTGGGACCTGGGGCATCCGGCGCTGCGCCGCTCCATGGTCCTCTACGGACCCGTGGCTCTGGGCCTGCTGGTCACCCAGCTGCAGATCCTGGCATCGGTGCGCCTGGCGAGCATGGCGGGCGCGGGTGTCGGCTCCATGCTCAACTACGCGGATCGTCTGATCCAGTTTCCGCAGGGCATCATCGCTTCCTCAGTGGCGGTCGCCATCCTCCCGGCCCTGGCTGCCGCGCATGCGGAGGGCCAACAGCGCACCTACCAGCGCTCCCTGGCACGCGGCCTGCGGCTGGTGATCTGTCTGGTCATGCCGGCGGCCGTGGGCATGGCGGTCCTGGCCGGGCCGATCATCGGCCTGGCCTTCCAGAGCGGCCAGTTCGGCGACGCCTCGCGGCTGGGCGTCACCCTGGCGCTGTGGGCCTACCTTCTGGGCCTGCCGCTGGCGGCCATCGACCTGTCGCTCGTCAACGCCTTCTATGCCCGGCAGAACACCAGGGCGCCGGCGCTGGTCGGTGCGCTCTCCGTCGTGGTCTACCTGATCGCGGCCTACCTGTTGGGTCCGGGTCTGCACCTGTTGGGGCGCGGCGATCAGCGGCTGATCATGGGCCTGGCGCTGGCGGATTCGGTCAAGCATGCGGCGCATGTGGCGATGATGCTCTGGCTCCTCTTCCGGATCGGGGAGGCCGACAGCCTGGTCGGCGTGGCCGGCGGCGCCTGGCGATCCGGCCTGGCCGCCCTGATCATGGGCCTGGCCGTGGCGGGGCTGGACCTCGTTCTGGCCGGCTGGGGCGGTCTCGCCGTCGGCAAGCTGGCGTGGGGGCTCCGGGCCTTGGCGGGGACGGCCTTGGGCGCCGCGGTCTACTTCCCCCTCGCGGCCTTCCTCGGCGTGCCCGAGATCCGTTGGGCGGGCGAGCTCCTGCTGGGACGGTTGCGGCGACATTAGCACCGCCGCGGCCGTGGCCGATCCGATCGTCGGGGCGCCCCGGATTCGGCCGCCGCGGTCCGCGGCCAAGTTGGCCATCCTCACCGCCCTCGTTATAATCGGCCGGCAATCCAGATCAGGAGAGACCGATGGCCAATCCCAAGCCCCCTTCCTCACCGCGCGTGGCGCGTCCCCGTCCCCGTTCCGACATGCCGCGTCAGGGCACGTCGGCGCCTCGCGGCGGCGCGCCCTCGGTCGCCGCGCCCACGATGAGCCGGGCCGACGAGAACCTGAGCGAGACCTACGCCCATGTTCGGCGCGACCTGCGCCGCATCATCTTTCTGGCCATTCTGCTGCTGGCGGGCATCTACGGTTCTCAGTACATCTGAGCCGGAGGCCGGTAGCGCTTCTGTCAGACGACCGTCGGCTCGATCCGCTCCGCTTCGGAGGTGGGCCGCTGCGGCGGGCTGATTCGGAGCGGCGCCGCGAGGACGGTCGCGGTGTCGACAGCAGGCGCCGACACGGGGCGCCGATCGCGGTCCAGACGGGCGGGTTGATCGGCTTGGTCCATGTCGGTCGCGGCGAGGAGCAGCAATGTGGTCAGCTGACCCATGAAGGCCCAGAGGCTGCTGCCGGTGGCCAGGAACAGCGCCGCGCTCAAGGTGGCCAGAATGATCTGCTGGCTGAAGCGCTCCGCAGCTCCGGTCGGATCCTCGGCCAGGCGCAGGGCCGGCGAACTCCAGGCTTCCATGGCCAGCACCAGCAGGCTGAGGAAGACCGCCAGATCGCGGCTGGCCAGGCCGGAGGCGATCAGGCCGGCGCGGTAGAAGGCCCAATGGCTCTCTTGCAGGAGGCCGCGTTCGGCCAGACCGATGAGCGTCTCGGCCGGGAGCGCTACGAATCGAGGCGACAAGGCGTCGCCCCGTGCCCGCGCCCGCCAGACACGCCCGAACACGATCAGGCCTGCCGTCAACGCGGCAAGCCCCAACACGGTCAAGAGATCCCGGGGCCAGGGGTTGGGGCCGCCGTCGCTCCAGACGCCGTCGATCTGGCGAGGGAGGCCCATGCCGGACGCCGCTGGAACCTTCAGAGCGATTGCCAGTGCCGGGATGCCCACGCAGTAGGCCGCTCGGACCAGGTCGGTCCAAGGCCGCCGCAGCCAAGGCCGTGGGGGACCTCCCGGCCGTTCCAGCGACCAGGCGACGTTGCTGCCGACAGCGAACAGGGCCACGGAGCCCACCAGCCAGATCAGGAGATCGTGCATCGACCGCTTGCCTTTCCTTCCCGTGACGGAGCCCGGGATCTTATCGCCGCCCGGCGCAGAAGACAAGGTGTCCTGATGCCGTCCCAGTCTCATCCCGACCGACAGGGCCGCGTAACGAACGGCCCTGCCAACCGTCATAGCTACAGGGTTCGCGGCCGCGTGTCGACTTGCCGGTCGATGGACCCGTCCGAGGAGCGGCGGGGGCTCCGACCGGTGACCGTCCTGTCCCCCCAGAGCCTGTCTGAGGTGATTCCTTGACCCTGCTGCCTCGCAACGTTCATGTCCACCGTGCCGGCCCGGCGTCCCGGTGGCCCGTCCTGCTTCTGGCCGGCCTGTTGGCGCCGGCCGGTGCCGGACCCCGGTCGTTGGCCCGGGCCTCGGCGCCCGACGTCGGCCAGCAGGAAGCGCCGGTCTGTTCCACGGTCTGGCTGCGGCAGATTCGCGGCGCCCAGGCTGCGGTGCTTGTCGGCCCGCGGGTGAGTCAGGCGCCTTTGCATGCGGCGGCGGGCGGGCGATGGCCTGTGGCGGAACCGGATGCCGGCGACGGCGTGCTGCAGCAGAATGTCGAACCGAACGACACCTACTTCCGGCAGAGCCAGCAGCAGAACCTGCGGCGGATCCACATCCCCGAAGCCTGGGAGATCACCTTCGGGCTACCGGAGGTGACGGTCGCGGTCGTCGCCGATGGGGTGGATTACAGCCATTCCGAACTGGCCAACAAGCTGTGGCGCAATCCCCGGGAGTTGCCCCACAACGCCGTGGACGATGACGGGAACGGCTACGTCGACGATGTCTTCGGCTGGGATTTCGGTGAGCGGGACGCCAATCCGACGATCGTCCATGACGCCGCTGATCCGGAGCGCTTCAAGGGCGCCGCGCCCACAGGCACCGTGATGGCCGGGGTGGTCGCTGCCGCGACCCACAACGGCGCCGGCATCGCCGGCGCCGCCTGGAACGCCCGCTTCATGCCGCTGAAGACCTACTACCCGATCAAGGACGGTCGCCTGGGATCCAAGATCGACCTCGTGACCGAAGCCGTCTGCTATGCCGCGAACAACCGCGCCGACGTCATCCTGCTGAGCACGATGTCCGTGCCGCGCCCCGATGACGCCGCGGTGATCGACGATCTCCTGCAGACCCAGGAGGCCATCGACTTCGCCTGGCGGCAGGGCATCCCGGTGGTGGCGCCCGGCGGGGAATGCGGCGTCGCCGATGTCCGGCTGCGGCCCAACTGCCCTGACCCGGACCGCTTCGGCCAGAACCGCCCCCCCTTCCCGGCGAGCCTGGACCATGTGCTCGGCGTCAGCAGCCTCAACGGCCTGGACCAGACCCTGCCCCATGCCAGCTTCGGCGACTGGGTCGACATCGCGGCGCCGGGGGATGACATCCCCACCACCTGGGCGGACCACCGTGGCTACCCGGCGAGCAAGATCATCAGGGTCAGCTCGGCCTTCTGGCCCACGCCATCCGACCTGGCGGCGAGTCATGTCGCCGCCGTACTGGCCTTGATGCGCTCGGCTAACCCCGGTCTGGAGCCGCTGCGCCTGCAGAAGGCACTCTGCGACAACGCCAACCGGCGCATCACGGGGCAGACCTTCGAGCCACCCCAGGACGGCTCGGCCCTACGCAACGATCGCCTCGGCTGCGGGCTGGTGGATGCCGAGAAGGCCCTGGAGAACATGCCCTGGCGGCTCATGCTGGAGCCGGGGCGGGCGGTGCACCCCTTGGACATCGACGATCCAGGCGCGTCACCGTCGTTGGTGCTGACCAGCCGCAATCTCAACCGCTCGGCGGTCGGCCTGCGCACCGGGCAGGCCTGGGTCCGCTTCGCCGGCATGGACCAGCCGCCCGGGCAGATCGCGCGCTTCAGGGTGAGTGTGGACGGCGAGGCGCTGCGGCGTGAGCACGGCGGCGGGCTGGCCGCCGGCACCCAGGTGCGGCCGACGATGGAGGCCGTGGTCGACGCCGAGATCTATCCCGCCTCCGGCGCCCTCTCCGCGTCGCAGCGCCTGGAGATCGTCTTCCAGGTGGGCAAGATCCATCGCATCCACCTGCCCGCCGCGCTGCGCGCCGGCCTGCTGGAAGGCGGTGGCGGGCAGTAGGCTCGGCGCTTCACGCGCATGGGTCCGTCCGATCGGGTGGCGTCCGGAGCGTAGCGGTTCGGGTTCAGGGCGTCGTGCGCGTGGCCGAGGGACGGGCGTCGGCGGTAGGACCGGTCCCCGTTCGGGGCGTCGGCGTGTCCGTCACCACGGCGTCGCCCAGCGGCGCGGCGGTGCCGTCGATGCCCAGGTAGGGGATGCCTTCCCGCGGAATGCGGATGTCCAGCAGGTCCGACAGGATCCAGCCCTCGAGGCCTGTGCCCAGCTGCCGGACGGAGAGCCAGCGGCCGTCGGTGGTCTGCCCCAATACCTGCAGCTGGTCGCCTACCTTGAGGCCGCTCTTGATCTCCGCCGAGGTGGCCGGCCCGGTGCGCAGCGTCGCCTCGCGGAAGCTGACCACGGCGTCCACCTGATCCACGAAGGTCGCCCTGGATTGGACGTCGCCGGCGGTGACGGGCGTGCGCCGCCGCAGTTCGTCCGCCGGAGGCGGCGCCGTCTCGACCGGCGCCGCGGTGGCCTCGATGGTGAAGATGCGCGGCGTCGCCGTCGGCGTGGGCGGCGGCGGCGGGGCGATCGACAGCTGGGCGGCGCGGCCCAAGGCGGCGACGCGCCCTTCTTCCGCCGTGAGGCTCACGGTCAGCCGATACCGGCCTTCCGCCCGGGGAGCCGTGAAGGCGAAGCCGGCCGTGCCCACCGGCCGGAGAGCCTGCAAGGCGATCCGACCATCCGCGTCGAGAAGGGTCCACTGAAGGCTGTAGTCCGGCAGGGGCGCCACCACCGACCCGTCGGCGATGAAGCCTTTCACCATGGTCCACACCGCGGGGTCCAGGCCCGCGGCGACGCCGCTCAGGGCGATGCGGTCCATCCGGTACCGGCGTGCGATCTCGAAAGCCGGGGCCAGGCCACCGGCGTCGTTCAGCCAGACGGTGTGCTGGCGGCGGTTGGCGTCCCAATGGTAGAAGCGCCACATGCCTGTGTCGGGATCCCGGCCGAACTCGGCGGCCCGGAGCGTCGGCAGATCCACGTTCACCTCCTGGCCGGGGTCGATGCGCTCCGGAAGGTCGGCGGCGGCCAGGTCCAGGATGAGGCCCAGGGCCTGAGAATAGCCGATGGCGTGGACGTCGCCCTCGACCTCGTCACGCCCCTCGACCGGCACCGCAAGCTGCAGCTTGCGCCGCTCGACCGATTGGAGCGCCCAGCGGATCATGGCGTCGAGGGTGTCGGTGGCCAGCGGCGCGTCGTTGGGCAGCAGGATGCGCAGACCGTCCGCGGCACGGCCCAGGGTCCTCCAGTCCAAAGGACTTGAATCCCAGCCGGTGGCCGTAGGGCGGGGCATGGGCACGGCGACGATGAGCTCCGCGCCGACGGCTTCCAGGTCCTGGCGCAAACGGCCCAGCCAGTCGGCGTAGACACCCTGCACATGGGGCGGCAGACCTTGGAAGTCCATCACCACGCCGCGCAGATCGTCGTGGCGCACCGCGGCCACGATGGCTTGCCGCATGCGGAGCCGGGCGGATTGTTGCACCAGGACGTTGGTTGCCAGATCGCTGCGTCGCCGCTCGCCTTCGCGGTTGTCGACCACGCCAAAGCGTGCGGCGCGGCGCGAGGGCAGGCTCATGCGTCGGGAGGCCAGCGAACCGTCGTCGCGCTTCAAGGTATAGGCGGGCAGCTCCAGGATGGGCAGGCCGGCGATGGCTGCCGGCACCGGCGCTGGTGGCGGGAGGAGGCTCGCGGCGACGGAGGTGGCCGCATCCGGCGCCTCGGTAATGGCGACATAACGGATATCGTGCTCCGCCAGGGGCAGGTAGACTTCGGCAAGGTTCGCTGCGGTGAATCGCACCGGGAGCCAATGCCAGCGTTGACCGTCCCAGCCGAAGGGATCGACAAAGGGTTGGTCTCCCTCGCCGATGTTCAGGACGGTGACCAGCCGCGCTTCCTGGGGCAGAGGGCCGCGGATGTCCAGGCGGAAGACCGAGCCCAGCAGCGCCGGGTTGCCGGGTAGAGGTGCGGTTCCCGATGGCAGGCGGTCGCTGGCGAAGACGGCCAGGCGCGCGGTGCGCAGAACGGTGTTCCGTCGCAGCAGCAGGTGGGCGCCGGTCTCACCGCGCACCGGCACCCGTAGCTCGACGCCGGGGCGCACTCGGGCGTAGGTCCAGCTACGCAGCCAGCCAAGAAGCGACACGGGCGGCAGCAACAGGCCGAGGAGCAGCAGGAGCGGGAACAGCCAGCGGCCGCGTCGTCCCAGGGTCTCCGGCCGGAACCAGGACGCCAGCCGCGGAGACAGGCGGTCCCCTGCGGCGCGAAGCCATCGCCCCGCCGATCCCCACCAGGCTGTCAGCCGCGCGACGGGTCGGGTCGGCGGCTGCGGGGCGGCATTGGGGATGGACATGGGGGGGACTCGCTCTCGCGGGGGGGGAAGGCGTCAGGATGCCGGCGGCGATTGGCGGCTGTTCAAGGCGTCGATGACATGCGCGACGATGGCCTGGGCCATCGCATCCTTGGACTCGGCCGTCACCGTCTCGGCCCTGTCCGCCTCGACCAGGACGGCCACGTGCATCCCCGGGCCGAAGCTTTCGGGGACACGGTTGGCCACCACAAGGTCCAGGCCCTTGTCCCGGAGCTTGCCCCGGGCGTAGGCTTCCAGGTTCGCCGTCTCGGCCGCGAAGCCGACGCGATAGGGGCGGCGGCCGGATTGCCCGGCCAGGCGCCGGTCCAGGCTGGCGAGGATGTCGGGCGTGCGCGTGAGCCGAAGGCTGCTGTCGCCCTCCGTTTTCTTGAGCTTCTGGTCGTGGACTTCCAGCGGTCGGTAGTCGGCGACGGCCGCGGCCATGATCAAGGCGTCGGCCTCAGGGGCCAGTTCAAGGATGGCGTCGCACATCTGCTGGGCGGTTTCCACCGCCTGCACCTCGGCCCCGGCCGGAGGCGCGAGGGCCACCGGTCCGGTGACCAGGCTGACCCGCGCGCCGGCGTGGAGCAAGGCGCGGCAGAGGGCCAGGCCCATGTGGCCGCTGGAATGGTTGGACAGGAAGCGCACCGGGTCGATAGGCTCCCGGGTCGGTCCGCTGCCTACCACGACGTGTTGCCCGGCCAGGGGGCCGGAGCGCCCCAGCAGCAAGCGCAAGGCATCGATGATCTCGGCCGGCTCGGCCATGCGGCCCACGCCCACCTGGCCGGATGCCATGCGTCCCGGCCAGGGGCCGACAAAGGTGGCGCCCCGTTCCTTCAAGAGGGCCGCATGGCTCTGGGTCGCCGGATGCGCCCACATCTGTGGTTCCATGGCTGGGGCCACGAGGAGGGGCGCCGTCGTGGCCAGAGCGGTGGTCGTCACGGCGTCATCGGCGAGGCCGAGGGCTAGCCGCGCCAGGATGTCCGCCGTGGCCGGGGCGATGACGAAGGCCCGGGCCCGGTGGGCCACCGCCACGTGATCCATGGCCATTTCGCTGGCCGAGTCCCAGAGCGCGTGGGTGACCCGGCGATGGGTCAAGGCTTGGAAGGCGAGGGGCTGGACCAGTCGCGTGGCGGCGGGGGTCAGCAGCGTGTCCACCAGGGCGCCGGCCTGGGACAAGGCGCTGGCCAGGCTCAATGCCTTGTAGGCGGCAATCGAGCCGGAAACGCCCAGGGCCACAGGCAGGCCGGTTAGGGGGTCGCGGTAGGGGCGGACGTGGTTGCTGTCGTTCGGGTTCATGGCTGGGGGTTCAGGGCGGCGATCAAGCGCATGCCGTCCAGGATGAGGTCCGGCACCACGTGTTCGATGCGCGGCACCAAGGGGGCGATATGATAGACCAGTCCGCCGGTGGCCACCACCACCGGGCGCGGGCCGGCATCCTGGGCCAGCTCCGCCTCGAGGCGCTGGAGGAGTCCGCGCGTCAGGCCGGCGAAGCCCAGCAGCAGGCCGGAACGCATGCCCTGCTCGGTGCTGCGGCCGACGAGGGCCGTCTCGGCGGCGGGCAGCAGGGCGATGCGGGTCAGCCGCGCGCCGGCATCGGCCAGCGCCTGGGCGGCGATCCCCACTCCGGGAGCGATGGCGCCGCCGATGAAGGCGCCGGACGCGTCGACGACGTTGAAGGTCGTGGCGGTGCCGAAGTCCACGGTGATCACCGGAGCGCCGAAGGCCTGTCGCGCCGCCAGGGCGTCGACGAGGCGGTCGGCGCCCAGGCTGCCCGCAGGCTGATAGCGCAGGGCCATGCCGGTGTGCAGCCCCGGTCCGACCACGAGGGCGTCAAAGCCGAAGAGGCGGCGGCACATGGCCTGCAGCGGCTCCGTCAGCTCAGGGACCACGCTGGTGATCACGGCGCGCCCGACGCGGCCGGGATCCACCCCGTCCATGAGCATCAAGCCGCGCAGGGTCACCACCAATTCGTCGGCGCTGCGGGCGGGATGCGAGGCCAGGCGCCAGCGCGCCGCCCAGCCCCGTCCCCAGTCCACGCCGATGACGATGTTGCTGTTGCCGATGTCGATGGCCAGGAGGCCGGGCCGTCCCGTCCAGTCCTCGGCGTCCGACAGATCTTGCATTACGGGGCCTCCGAGACAGGCATCCGGCGAATGCGTCAGGCCACATTCTACCTTGGGGCGCGATTCGGAGCGTGAGGAGGGGGCATGCTGTATGATTGGGCTCGGGAGAACCGTCTGGTATCGCCGGGCTTTGGCTCCCTCGATCCTCTCGCCGCGCCGTCGGGGGCACGGAAGATCGCGTTGCAGACGCTCCGTGCGATCCTGACCAAAGGGAAGAGAACTTGGCACGACCAAACTACTCGTTCGAGAAACGCCAACGCGAGTTGGCCAAGAAGCGCAAGAAGGAAGAGAAGGCGGCCATGAAGGCCGGGAGTCAGGCCGGCGAAGAGCCAGAGCGCACGTCGAGCGACGCGCCTCCGGCGCCAGCGGTCGCCGCAGGTCCGGCAGGTCCCGCGGCTGACGAGGCCTCACTCCCCTAGCCGTTACCCCGCCCGGGCAGGACCATCCAGGCTGCCCGACCTGACGCTATACCATGGCGCGCGCCGATCGACGCAGGGCTGGCAACTGGCTCGCCTTCGGCATGGTGGGGGCCTACGGCTTCACCGAAGCGATGACCCACGTCCTCAGCCCTCCGGTGTCGGTGGAACATTGGGTGGAGGGACGCTCATGAACACGGTCGACCTGGTCCTGCCCTTCGACCGCATCGGCGCCGCCGATCTGCCGCGGGTGGGCGGCAAGGGCGCCAATCTGGGCGAGATGTCGCGGACCGGACTGCCCGTGCCGCCCGGCTTCTGCGTGACCACCGCGGCCTTCGCCCGCTTCATGGAAGGCGATCCGGACCGCGACAGGGCGGTGTACGGCCGCCTGGCGGCTCTGGCGCCCGACGACGTGGCGGGAGCACGCGAGGCCGGCGAAGCCATCCGCGGCCGCCTGCTCGCCCTGCCTGTTCCCGCGGACGTCACGGAGGCCATACTGGCGGCCTGGCGGGAGCTGGGCGAGGACGGCTCCTACGCCGTGCGCTCCAGCGCCACCGCCGAGGACCTGCCCGGGGCCAGCTTCGCCGGACAGCAGGACAGCTACCTCAACATCGTGGGCCGTGAGGCCCTCCTGGACGCCGTCCGCCGCTGCTGGGTGTCGCTCTTCACCGACCGCGCCATCCTGTACCGGGCTCGAAACGGCTTCGACCACCGCGCGGTGGCACTGGCGGCCGTGGTCCAGCGACTGGTCCTGCCGGAGGTCTCGGGCATCCTCTTCACCGCCGATCCGCTGAACGGCCAGCGCCACGTGGCCTCCATCGACGCCGGCTTCGGGCTGGGTGAGGCCCTGGTGCAGGGCATCGTCTCGGCCGACCTCTACCGCGTCGACAAGCGCGATGGGCGGGTGTTGGAGCGGCACATCGCCGCCAAGGCGAAGGCCATCCGGGCCCTGCCCGGGGGCGGCACCCAGACCGTCGACCTGGCCCCGGAAGCCGGCGGCCGGCCCTCCCTGAGCGACGCCCAGGCCGTCGCCCTGGCCGCCATGGGCAGCAGGGTGGAGGCGCATTACGGCCAGCCGCAGGACATCGAGTGGGTCATCGACAGCCAGGGCGCCATCCACCTCGTCCAGGCCCGGCCCATCACCTCGCTGTACCCCTTGCCGGTTCCGGCGCCGGCCGACGACGGCCTCCATGTCTACGCCAGCTTCGGCCATGCCCAGGTGATGACCGACGCCATCTCGCCCATGGGGCGCTCGCTGCTGCGCACCATCATCCCCTTCGGCAAGGCGGGCGATGCCGACGAGGAGAACCCCTGGCTGCCGGCCGCCGGCGGCCGCCTCTACGTCGACGCCACGCCGGCGTTGCGCTTCGGTCCCTCGCGGCACCTGCTGCTGCGCATGCTGGGGGTCGCCGATCCGCTGATCGCCGGGGCCATGCGCGAGGTGGTCCAGCGACCGGACTTCGTCCGCGATGCCCGTGCGGCGCGGTCCCCGGGCGCCCTGCGCGGCCTCCTGCGCTGGATCGGTCCCATCCTCCTCGGCCTGCAGCGGCGCTTGTGGCTGGTAGACCCGGCCGCCGGACTGCCTTTCGTGGAAGGCGAATGCACGGGGCTGGTCGATGGCGCCCGGCGGGAGATCGCCGCCGCGGCGCCGGGCGCGGCGCGGCTGCGTGCGGCCCGCGGCCTCTTGGGCGGCGCCCTCCCGCGCCTCCTGCGCACCATGCCGCCGGTGATGGGCGCGGGCTATGCCGCGCGGATGATCCTGGGCCGCCTGGCGGGCGATCGCGCCCAGCCGGGCGACCTGGACGCCGTGGTCCGCGGCCTGACCGGCAATGTCACCACGGAGATGGATCTGGCGGTGGGCGACCTTGCCGACGCCGCCCGGGCAGCGCCTGCGGTGGCCGCCAGGCTGGGCAGAGGCGCGCCGGTGGGTGCCATCGCGGACGTCGAGACCTTGGATGGATCCGCGACCTTCCTGGCGGCCTGGCGCGACTTCGTGGCGCGCTACGGCATGCGCGGACCGTCGGAGATCGACGTGGCGCGGCCGCGCTGGCGGGACGAACCGGGCTCGGTCTTGCAGATGGTCGCCGGCAGCCTGCGCGGCGCGCCCGGCGCCCATCGAGCGCACCAGGCCCGGATGGCCGCCGAGGGCGCTGCCGCCGGCGAGCGCCTGGTGGCCGCCGCGGCGCGCGGCCTGTTGGCGGCGCCGCGCGCCCGCCTGGCGCGGCGCATGGTCCGCCTCATCCGCGGCGGCTTGCCCGTGCGCGAGCATCCCAAGTTCGCGCTGGTGCAGCTCCTGGGGCTGACCCGCGACGCGCTTCTGGAAGCCGGCGGGTCGCTGGTCGCCGGCGGAAGGCTCGATGCGCCGGACGGGGTCTTCCAACTGACCCTGGGGGAACTGATCGCCGGACTGGAGTCGCCCGCCATCGACCTGCGGCGCGTGGCATCTGAGCGCCGGCTTGCGGAGGCCCGCTTCCCCGAGCTGCGGCCGCCGCGGGTGATGACCTCGGAGGGCGAGATCCCCGAGGTGCGGCATGCCACGATCCTGGATCTCCCGCCGGGAGCCCTCGCCGGCGCCTCGGCTTCGGCCGGCGTCGTCGAGGGCCTGGCCCGCGTGGTGCTCGATCCGGCCACGACCATCCTCACACCTGGCGAGATCCTGGTCGCGCCTTTCACCGATCCCGGCTGGACGCCGCTTTTCATCAACGCCGCTGCCTTGGTGATGGAGGTGGGCGGGCTGATGACCCACGGCTCGGTGGTGGCCCGGGAATACGGCATCCCGGCGGTGGTCGGCGTGCTGGAGGCCACGACGCGCATCCGCAGCGGTCAGCGCTTGCGGGTGGACGGCAACCGGGGCTTCGTCGAGGTCTTGGAGGACGATCGCGCGACATGAAAACGCCTCCCGGAGTGCCATCTGGATGCAGGTGGCGGGGGAGGCGTTGCGGACGTCGTCTATGGATCGATGGACCGGCAGGCCCTTGACAGGAGAAGAGAGGGAAGGAAGGTCGGAGGATGAGGATCGCTGCGAACAGGGATCCTAGGCCTCGTAAAGAAAGGAGGTGATCCAGCCGCACCTTCCGGTACAGCTACCTTGTTACGACTTCGTCCCAGTCGCCAGCCCCACTCT
>JBGAUA010000064.1:0-17600 GCA_044228875.1 Anaerolineae bacterium | reverse complement strand
CACGCCTTCTTCGTCTTTCACCCAGCTCTTCTTGGTGCGCGGCATGAACTTCCAGAAGAGCTGGCAGTCGCGCAGCACCGGCCAGACCTCATCGGAGTTCGCGTCGACGACGCCGAAGGCCATGGCGCCGACGCCCTCGATACCCAGGCCGAGTTCCTGGCGAAGGTCCTGCCAGCTCCCGTCTGGCAGGCGCCTGACGGTTCCGCTCGGCGCGAGTCCATGTCGCTGCTGGTCAAAACTCAGCGGCGGATTGCCCAGCCACAAGCTGCCGTCGGCGGCGCAGACGATCGTGCTGATGCTGGGGTACGGCAGCCCGTCCGCCGACTGGGTGATCGACCAACCGCTCCCCTCGCCCCAGGCGGCGAGTCCTTGGGGAGGCAGCGCCCACAACCGGCCGTCGCGATCGGCGCACATGGGCAGGCTGCCTCGTGTGGGCGGCAGGCGGTCCTGCGGCATCCACATGCCCACGCCGGCCGATCCGTAGAGCAGCAGGTAGTCCTCGAACGTGGTCACCACCACCGAGCCGTCCGGGGTGAGTGCCAGGGCGCGGGCCCGGTCATCATCGACGCCGGGCGCCAGGAGCCGCAGGTCGACGGCGTGCCACCGACCTGCCGGATCGCGCCTCATGAGGCCCGGCCCGTCGTCCAGGTGCTGAAAGAGGCCGAACCAGACGCCGCCGGATACGTCGGCGGCGATCGCCGAAACCTGGCCGGCGACCGTGCTGCTGCCGGCGTACTGCGTCCATCGATCCCGGCCCGGCTCGTAGCGCAGGACGCCGCCCAATCGCGACGCCACCCAGATGTCGCCGCGAGCGTCGACCTCGACGTCGCCCACCGGCTCGAACGGCTCCAGGCCGGCTTCGTGGTTCATCGGCCGCCAGAGCCCGGTGGGGTCGCGGAGGGCAAGCCCGGCATCGCCGCTGGTCCAGACGCTGCCGTCGGCGGCGACCGCCAGGCGCCACTGCCCCAGGCCGAAGCCTTCAGGAATACCGTTGATCGGCCCTGAGGGCCAGAACTGGCTGCCCTCCCCCGGAAGAAGGCGGGCGATCCCGCCGTCGGCATCGGCGCCGTCCACCTGGTCCACGGCCAGCGCCAGCCAGATGGCGCCGTCGGGGGCCGCCGCGACGTCCATGATCGGACGCGGCGGCATCCCCTCCAGGTCATGCCGCCGCCAGCGGCCGGACCTGTCCAATTGCAGCAGCCCCTTCGTGGTCCCCACCCAGAGCGTACCGTCCGTCCCGGTGGCGAAGCAGCGAATCCCGCCGCCCGTCAACCCGTCCGCCGGTCGGATCACGCGTCGTTGACGGCGGTCCGGCGCCACGCGCAGCAGGTTGGGTCCGTCTGCGATCCAGTAGACGCCGTCCGGGGTGACGTGTACCGGCCCCACGGTGGTGGTCTCGTCGATGTCTACGGCAAGGCCGGCCGATCGCTGCATGCCGCCAAGTTGTTCCCAAGCGCCGGCCTCGGCCGGCCTTCGCCAGACGCCGAGCGCGCCCCAGGGGCCACCGGAGACATAGACCCGGCCGGCCGGATCGGCGGCCAGACCCAGTGGCTGGACAGGGAGCGCGTCGAGGTCCTGACGCAGCGTCGGCACGGCACCGGGCGCCGATCCAACGGCCATCCAGCCGGACAATGCCGGTGAGGCCACCGCCAGACCGCCGCCAGGCTTCGGCGCAGCCACAGTCTCGACGCCCAGCCTGCCGGCGAGTTCAGTGGCCATGGCGCTGTCGATGGGGCTCGGATGGGCCGGCTGAAACGCCAGGCGACCGCTGGGGCTCATGGCGACGGCGACGCCTTCGAGCAGCACCCACAGCGTGCCCTCATCGTCGGTCAAGGCCGCTCGCGGCCCGAGGTCGAAGTCCAGTGGATGGATGCGCTGAGCGTTCGCGGTGTCGAGAGGCAGGACGATCTCCGTCCATGCGCCCTGCCCGTCACGTTCGAAGAGCGCGGTGAGGCCATCGGCGCCGCCGTCGCCGCGCTTTGCGACGTCGTCGAAGGCGACGGATGGCACTCCGGTCCGGACCTGCGCGGCCTCGATTTCGAAGATCACCAGGAGGCCGGAGTCCGCGCCCTCGGCCAGACCGACCACCGGCAGCTCCTTGACGTTCTCCGGCATCGCCACATCCGGTCGCAGGCGGCCGTCGCGCGACAGGTGCCCCAACCCGGGGCTGGGCCTGCCTTGCGCCTCGTCCACCTGGCCGAACCAGACAGCCCCGGCGTCGTCGGTCGCCAGCAGGGTCACGTCGCGGCGCTTCAGTCCGTCCGACTGCCGCCAGCTGCGCACCGTCCCGGAGGCGTCGATGCGGCTGAGCCCGCCACCGCCGGCATCGCCCACGCGCCAGCCGGCGAAGACCTGGCCGAAGTCGTCTGCGGCCAGATCGGCCAAGGCCCCTCCCGGCAGGCCGTCGGACGGGCCGAAGCTGCGCATCACGCCGTCCGGACCGCGCCGATGAAGGCGTTCGCCGGCGCGCCCCGTCTCGCCGCCGAACCAGACGGCATCGTCGGCATCCACCTCGACGTGGCGAATCGCCTGCATGCTGTGGCGAACGGGCCTCGCGGGCGCCGGTGGCCATTCTACCAGGCCACCCAGAGTGGCGGTCCATAAGTGGCCGCGCGAGTCGTAGGCCATGTCCACGATGCGATCGGTGAGCCCGTACTGCCGCCACTGGCGCCCATCGGTGCCGTACTCGCTGAGGTCCAGGCGATGCCGACCGCCGACGTGAGGCAAGTAAAGGCGGCATCCAAGGCTGACACATTCCGCTCGGATCGGCCGAGTCGCCGGCGTCGAACGGGTCAGAGACAGGACGATCACGGCCGACGCGATCAGCGTCAGCCGACCGACGCGGCGGAACCCCGCGCGGCCGCGGACAGAGGCCCGTCGACCGCCAGTCGTGCCTGCACTGCCCTTCATGCCAGAGCTCCTGTCTCGCCCCGCCCGAGTGTGGAGCCGACGTCCCCGCAGTCTTCGTCGGTCGCCGGCAAGCTCAGGCTGCGGTCTACAGCCTCAAGCCAAGGCCAGCTCCCCCTCCGGCTCCAACCGTCCCAGCTCACGCGCGATCCACAATCGCGTGAGCTTCTCCTGCAGGCTGTTCTGGCCCAGGCGCTGGTTGAGCACCCCCCAGTCCACGTGATCCAGCGGCTGGTCCTGGTCGAAGCAGGAGAAGACCACCTTGGCTTCGCCCGTGACTGGGTCCACATGGCGCTGCAGGCATTGGGCGCAGATCTCTTTCATCATGCATTGCATGGGGCTGTTGATGCTGCCCAGACCCACGTGGCCGACCTTGAGGTAGGGCGCGAGGACGCTGTGGCGCGCTTCGGCCACAGCGCGCATCATCCGGTCGGAGCCGATGGCGATGACCCGGTCCACGTCCGTCATGGGGATGCCCACGTCGCCCAGATCGCCGGCGGCGTAGGCACGCATGGCCTGCACGATGTTGCCGGTGAAGGCCCGGTCCTGCGGCCGTTCGGGGTGGAAGTCCGCGGCGACGTCGCAGGCCCAGACCACCACGTCTGAAGCTTCCAGGATCTCATCGACCTTGTAGCGGTCCTGCGGGTTCTTGTAGCCCGCGAAGTAGAGCACCCGACTGCCATGCCGCCGCAGGGCCTCGCCGATGGAGAAGAGCACGGCGTTGCCCAGGCCGCCGCCCACCAGCATCACCGTCTCGCCCCCGGGCGTCGCTGTCGGCCGCCCGGTCGGACCCATCACCACCACGGGCTCGCCTGGCCGCAGCCGATCCACAAGGCTCGAGGAGCCCCCCATCTCCAAGACGATCATCGACAGCAGCCCCGCCTCCTTGTCCACCCAGGCGCCGGTAAGCGCCAGGCCCTCCATGGCCAGGACGGTATCCGGCGTGCGTGGCGCGCAGGTCTCATAGTTCTGGAGGCGGTAGAACTGGCCCGGCTGGAACTGCCGCGCCGCCCGGGGGGCGCGCACGACGACATCGACGATGTTGGGGGTCAGGCGATCCACGCGGTGGACCGTGGGCCGCAGCTCCGCGTCCAGGAGGGCAAAGAGGTCCGCCGCCGCACCGCCTCGCGGCGCATGCCGCTCAAGTGCCCTGCCGATCACGCTGTAGCCGGCGCGCGCCGAGGCCATGGCGGCCACCACATTGCCGGCGAAGCTGGGATGCAGGTCGCCGAAGAAGCTGGCCCGGCCGGACTGGTCGGCGTCGCCCTGGGCGGCGCCGGGGTTCATCAGCACGTGGACCGCCGTAGGCTTCACCTTGCGCTCCGGTGTCACCGGTACGCCGTCCTCGTCCACCGCTTGGAAGAACTTGCCGTCCAAGAGGATGCCGCCCTGCTCCCGGGCCAGCACCGTGTTGGGCACCGTGCCCGCCGCCACCAGGATGCTGCGGGCCGGCAGGGTGGTCTCGCCGCCATCGGCCGTCTTGCAGCGCAGGCCGGCGGCGTGACCGTAACGGTCGAGTTCCACCGCCACCGGCGATAGACCCTCGGCGAAGCGGATGCCCTCCTGGAAGGCCTTCTCCACCTCCTCCCAGTTGTTGCGGTAGCTGGGCGCCTCCTGCAAGCGCTTGCGGTAGACGATGCTCGAGCCGCCCCAGGACTGCAGCAGTTCTCGAATGTGCGCTTCGCGGCCCTCGGTCGCGGCCGTCACCCGCTCGTCGCGGATGGCTCGGGCATGGCCCAGCCATTCCTCGGCGATCTCCCGCTCCTCCTCCGTCCATGAGGCGCGGACCTTGTCCTCGCCTTGCTCGTCGACCAGGGTCTGGTAGCGATCCAGGAACTTCTCCACCTGCACGGGGTAGTAGGCCAGGGCCTCCGTGCAGGCGTCGATGGCCGTCAGTCCACCGCCGATGACCGCCACCGGCAGGCGCAGGTGGAGGTTGGCCACGGTGTCACGGCGCGCGGCGCCGGTGAGCTGAAGCGCCATCAGGAAGTCGGAGGCCTGGCGGACGCCGCGCGCCAGACCGTTCTCCATGTCGATGATGGTCGGCTTGCCCGCGCCCATGCACAGGGCTACATGGTCGAAGCCCAGCGCCCAGGCATCCTCCATGGTCAGGGTGCCACCAAAACGCACCCCGCCGTACATGCCGTAGGCGGCGCGCCGCTCCAGAAGCAGCCGCAGCACTTTGAGGAAGTTCTTGTCCCAGCGGACGGTGATCCCGTACTCCGCGACACCGCCGAAGCCGGCGTTGACCCGCTCGTCCAGGTTCTCCCGCAGGGCGTCGATGCTGTACACCGGCTCGAATGCCGCGCGGCTGCCGTCGGCGGCGACGCCCGACACCCTGGCGTCCAAAGGCTCGATCTTCAGGCCGTCGATCGCTGCCACGGCATGCCCTTCCTGCAGCAGGTGATGGGCCAGGGTGTAACCGGCCGGACCCAGGCCGACCACCAGCACCTTGTAGCCGCTGGCGGCCTTCGGCAGAGGGCGACGCAGGTTCAAGGGCTGCCAGCGCGTGAGCAGGCTGTAGATCTCGAAGCCCCAAGGAAGGTCAAGCACGTCCTTGAGGCTGCGCGTCTCGGTCTGGGGGATGTTGACCGGGTCGCGGTTCTGGTTCTGGTACACACAGGACACCATGCAGTCGTTGCAGATGCGGTGGCCGGTACCGGCACAGAGTGGGTTGTCCACGGTGATGACCGCCAGCGGGCCGATGACTCCGCCCTTGGCCTTCAGCTCCTGGAACTCGCTGATCCGCTCCTCCAGGGGGCAGCCCAACATCGACCGGCCCAGGGCGTTGGTCTTGATCGCCCCTGTCGCGCCATCCTTCAGCCCGACACTGCAGCTGTCCTTGCCATGGCCCTGGTGCTGGCAGTAGATGCAGTAATGCGCCTCATCCAAGGCCTGCGGCAGGCTGGCGCCTGGGTCGGTCAAGGCAAAGCCTTCGCGACGCCGCTGATGGGCTTCGCCCATGCTCAGGCGCGGAGCGCCGCCCTCCAGCACGCTCTCCACCGGGATGAGTTGGAAGGGATCGTTCTTGGCCGGCGCCTTGAACAGCACCCAGCCCTCGTGGGCGCGTCGACCAGCCGCCGTGTGGTGGGCCCAGGCCGCGTAGCGGGCGGCGATGTCCAGGCGGTCCGCCGCCGCCTCGCCTTCGGCCTGCCAATCCAAGATGGCCTCAGCCAACATCAGCTCGGTGAACGCCCCGCCGACGGCCTGTTCCAGATCGGCGCGCAGCGCCCCGCCATCGTAGCCGGCGGCCAGCTCAGCCGTATGCTTCTTCAGCGCCGAGCGCTGGATGAACTGCCGCTTGCAGTCATAGACCCGCGACAAGGCATCCTGGGCGCCGCGCGCCGCGGTTAGACTTGCGGTGATGCCGAAGAGCTCGCCGACGAAGTCCTCCACCTCCGGCCCCAGGTCCAGCAGCAGGTCTCCCTCAGATTTGCGGTCCAGCCCCGTCGGCTGAGACCGCCCGGAAAGGAGCCGCGCCTGCAACGCAGCGTCGCGCTCGAGGAGCCAGGCGAGGAACGCCGCGTCCAACCGCGCGAGGCCGTCAGGCTCGTAAAGCTCATGAAAGCTGAGACCGTGAGCCAGGCGCAGTCGAGGCGGGGCGCCGGCGGACGCGGCGTCGGGGGCATGAGGGATCATGGGGGTCTCCAGCATGGAAGGCGAGGGCATCGAGACTCGCGGACGCCGGGACCGGGCGACGGCAAGGCGCCGCCGGCCAGGTCATTCGCGATCCGGAACCGTCCTCGCGGCAATAGGGTTGGGGCCGATAACCGAACCTGGATTACGTGTGGGCGACCATGACGTCGGATGAGGCGCAGATTGTATGACCGTTGCCTCCGCGGCACAAAGCGCCGCCGATGAAGGACCGGCCTTGGCCAGGACATCCTGCGCCGCCCCGGACCGACGTCAGGGGCGCCGCTCTCCGCGGCCCGCGAAGCACGCCTCGGGATCTAGGCCAGGCGCATCCCGGCCTCCCGCCAGGCGTTCAATCCGCCGGCCAGGTTGCCAACGTGGCCGAAACCAGCCCGCTGCAGCAGGCTGGCGGCCACCGTCGAGCGGTGGCCGCTACGGCAGGTCACGACGATCTCGGCGTCGCGCGGCAGCTCGCCGAGACGTTCCGGCAATTGGCCGCCCATGAGATGGCGGGCCCCGGGAACATGCCCCGCCAGGAACTCGTCGTCATTGCGCACGTCGATCACCAGCAGACCGTTGCCCTTCTCCAAGCGGTCGGCCAGGGCGGCGGGCGACCATTGCGGCAACGACTGGAGCGGATGGCCCGCCGCCGCCCAGGCCGTCGTGCCGCCGGCCAGATGCCCGACGATCTCATCCAGACCCACGCGCACGAAAGCCCGCTGGGCGGCATCCAGAATGGCGGCGTCAGAAGCGCAGAGAATGATGGGACGGTCGTAGGGCACCACCCACGAGGCCCAGATGCTCACCGATTCGCCGGCCCCGATGCCGATGGCGCCGGGCACATGACCGGCCCCGAACTCAGCCTGCTCGGCGAGGTCCACCAACACCGCGCCTTCGGCCAATCGCAACGCCACCTCATCCGGGCCGAGCGCCTTGGCACCCGGCAGGGTGTGGAGGCTGGCCGGTCCGGCGGCGTTCAGCACCTTCATCCGGCGGTAGTACGGGGGGAAGGGCGGCACATTGCCCAGGATGCGGGCCACGAAAGCCTCGCGGGTAAGGGAGGGGTCGAGGTAGGGGTTCGCGATGCGCTCGAAGCCCAGGGTGGACATAGGGCGACCGCTCATGCCGGCCCCGCACATGGAGCCGGCGCCGTGGGCGGGATGGACCTCCAGACCGTCGGGCAGGCCGGCCAGCTTCTTGATCACGGAGTCGTAGAGCTGGTTGGCCAGCCCTCGCTTGGCCTCGTCGCCCAGCAGGTCCGGCCGGCCCAGGCTGCCCACGAAGAGAAAATCGCCGGACAGCATGACCATCGGCACGGTCGTGGAGCGATTGCCGTCGTAGACGAGGAAGCTGAGGTGCTCGGGGGTATGGCCCGGCGTGTGCAGGGCCTGGACGCGTATGGCGCCCATCGTCACCGAATCGCCGTCGCGCATCTCGGTGTGCGGGAAGCTGGTCTCGTAGAGCTCGTTCGCGTCGTAGGCCGAGAGCCACAACGCGGCGCCCGTCCGCTCGGCCAAGGCCTTGGCTCCGGAGGCGAAGTCGGCGTGAATATGGGTCTCGAGGACATAGGCGATGCGCAGGCCCTCGCGGGCCGCATAGTCCAGGTACACGTCGATGTCCCGCCGCGGGTCGACGATGGCCACTTCGCCGGCGCCGGGGCAGCCGACGGCATAGCTGTAATGGGACAGGCCTTTGTCTTCGAAGCGTTCCAGGATCATGGCGGTAGAAGTCCTCCGGCGGGTCAGGCTGGCGGAAGCCAGGGGCATGCGGCGCAAGGCGGGTGAGGGCCGACCGCGCGGGGCAGGTCAAGCGATCATGATAGGACGAGCGGGGGAGGGGGGCAATCGGCCGGAAGGCGTCGCCGCCACGGTGATCTGGTCTTCGAAGTCTGCTTCCTCGTCGCCATGGTGGTGGTCTTCAATGCTATCCTGCGCTGGCAGGGCACTGGATCCGTCGGAAGGCAGTATCGTCACGACCCTCCTGCCGAACCTCGTCGGCGCCATGATCGGAGTGCAACCCATGACCATTCTGCGCATCCAACACAGCGTCCCGGACTTCGACGCCTGGAAGCGAGCCTTCGACGCCGACCCCATGGACCGCAAGGCGTCCGGCGTCCGTCGCTACCGGGTCCATCGATCGGTGGCGGACCCGAACCTCGTGTCGATCGACCTCGAGTTCGACTCCGTCGCCCAGGCAGAGGCCCTGATCGAGCGCCTGCACCAGCTCTGGGCGGGTCCGGGCGGCGCTGTTATGCGCAACCCTGAGGCCTGGCTGTTCGACACGGTGGACACGGTAGCGCTCTGACGGTCGCGGGGTTGCCTACCGGCTGATCTGGCTGCGCGGCGCCCCGTAGCGGCACCCTGGCGGCCGCCACCTTCGAGGCCGCCGCCGCGCGGTGTCCGGCGGGCGATGGCGTTGTGGCACTCACGCATCGCGGACCGCGGATCGGCAGACCCCCGCCGGGCTACTCCAGCCGCAAGGGTTGGCGTCGCCCCCCGGGCGTCGCGCGCATCCCGCAGCCCGACGCCTGCCGCAGCCAGCGCTCCGCCGCGGCGAGCTCCCAGTCATTGGGAGCTCCGGGGTAGGCCGGCGGATTCCCCCACATGACCTCGTCGGGCACGATCCGGTCGCCGTAGATCTGCCCCATCCGATCCACTCCGACCACGGTCGTCAGGACCAGGCGACCGCCGTCCGGCAGCGGAAAGATGAAGTTGCCTGTGGATAGGCCTCGGGTAGGCCGGCCGAAAGACCGCGTGTTCGGGCGGCCGCGAAAGGCGATCGTGACGAACTCGCCGGCGCTGGCCGTGCGCGGCCCGGTCAGGACGGCGACCCAGGCCGAATACAGGTCGTACAAAGCCGGCGGCGGCTTCAGGATCCCGCCGCTCCCGGCGGCCCAGGGGCTCCGCTTGCCCTCGCGGTCCAAGAAGGTCCCGACATCGCCCTGCCCCAGCAGGGGCTTGAGGCCGCTCAGCATCGGCCACATGTTCCCACCCTCGTTCGCGCGCAGGTCCACCACCCAACCGCAGGTGGCGGCCTTGCGCGCAGTTGCGAAGCCCTCGTGAACCCGTTGACTGTAGGCCCTCGTCGCCCTCTCAGCCATTCCCACGTAGCGAGGGACGCCGATGTAGCCCACGCCGCCGGACAGGACTCGCAGGTCCGCCGGGGCGTTCTGTTCGGCGATCTCATCGTAGGTGACCACCTGGGACGGTGACAGGGCGAAGCTGTGCTGATCGCCGAGCCTGGTCAGTAGGAGCCGGATCGCCGGATAGACATCGGCGGGCGCATGGGCAGCCTCTGCCATCTGGCGCAGCTCCCGCTCCGTGGCCGACCAATCCACCTGGTCCGCGCGCAGCGCATTCGCCTTCACCGTCACGATGGCGACATCCAGGATCTCGGAGGCCGTTGGCCCTGCATCGTCGACAGGGTTCGGCGATGGACCTGCATCAGGCACGTCGGACCCGGCCGCACCGCCTAGCTGGGTCGACGGCGTGGCCGCGGCCCGCGTCGCTTGCGCGGGCGCTTCTGCGCGCGCCGGCAGGGGGGACAACAAGATGAGGAAGACGGCGACCAGAACGCGCAGCACTCGTGGGCGGTCCATGCTTGGCTCCTGAGACGATGTCAGCGTTGATGTGCAAGAGGAAGGACGATTCCCTCCTCTACATTTTCCTCCGCGGCCGCCATAGCCATGATCATTGCCATGCTCGGTTGGTCGCCTTGGAGATCGATGCGGTGCACCGGGAACGAAGCGTCATGCTTCGCCACACCAGCAACTGTGCGCTTGCCTCGCCGTCCACTTGGGCATCGTGTCGATGGCCCGCCCGGTGCGGAACAATCGGCTGCGACGCAGAGTTCGGGCCGTATGGCAGCCCAACCTTCTCTTGATAGCTGGATCGTTCATGCCCGCCGGCTCACCGCCGGGGACGGGCTGCCGCCACGCTGCAGGCCGGCGACCCATGACTGCGCAAGCCGCTCAGCGGCCCCCGTCGTGGCCTCATCGGCGCAGAGCAGGAGGCTCTCCTGCCACAACCGCTCGCGTTGCGTGGGGTCCAGCACCATGGTGTTCTTCTCGCAGTCGCGCAGCTCCCCGTCCTTGAGCGTGATCAGGCGGCCCGACTTCTCCGCGCTTGCGTCGCGGCTCTCCAGGAACAGTGGGGCCATGATCTCGCCGCAGGCATCGATCGTGATGAAGCGGCCGAGGCCCTTCATCAGGGTGGCCATGACCCTCATCGGGAGCGGAATGAGCGCGATCTGGTGGGTCCACACCGTCTTCGGAATCTCGAATCCGTAGCAGGAAACCTTCGGGCCGGTGCGGGAGCTGTAGAGCTCGTGAAGCCGGGTGTAGAACATCCGCTTGGCGACCATGCCCTGGCCGATGGCGAATTCGTAGTTCCATCCCTTCTTCAACTGTAGGTCGTCCCACCGCAGCTCGCCGAAGGAAGGAGCATTGAAGACGACGCGTCCACCCTCCTTCGACCCTTCGAGGAGGTCGAGCAGGTTCAAGGTCAGCATGAACTGCGAAAGGTAGTTCACCTGGAAGTGCGCATCGAGCCCGTCCTCCGTCTCCACTCGCCGCGGCGCATAGCCGATGCCCGCGTTGACGAAGATTGCGTCGAGGTCGACGTGCCGCGCGCGGAGGTCGCCGATGGCTGCCCGCACCTCGCGCATTCGCGACAGGTCGCAGCGCAGGGTACTGATGCGCTCAGGAGCCCCGAGCAGGGCCAGCTCTGCAGCGGTCCGGCTGAGCAGCGGCCCCGAACGACCGAGGAGGACCAACTCCACCTCGGGGTTCGCGGCGAGGGCCCTGGCGACACCCTTGCCCATTCCGTTGGTCGCACCGGTGATCAGGACCTTCACCATCGCCTCCAAGCTGTGACGCCGAGTACTTGTCGACAATCCTACCAAAGTCCCATGAGCTGCTAACACCGGTCTAGCAGCGCCCCGATAGACTGACCTCAGGTGACCCGCTCCGGACCACCGCTCTCGCACCTACTATGCAGGAGTAAGCACCATGAGTTCATCCCTGATCCGCTGGACCCCCGCCCGTGACCTGCTCGACATGCGCGCCTCGATGGATCGGCTCTTCGATCAGGTCTGGGGCAGAGGCTGGCCCGATGCATCGGCCGCCTTGGAGCCCGCGGCGCTCCCCATCGAGTTCAAGGAGACGGACGAGGCCTTCGCCGTCCGGGCGCCCGTGCCGGGCTTCACCCCGGAGGAGATCCAGGTCAGCATCGATGGCGAGTTGCTGACCATCCGCGGCGAACACCAGAGCGAGCAGCAGAGCGACAAGGACAACTACCACCTGCGAGAATGGCGCAAGGGCAGCTTCCAACGAATGCTCCGCCTCCCAGCGGCCGTCCAGAAGGACAAGGTGGAGGCCGCCTGCAAGGACGGGGTGCTCACCCTCACCCTGCCCAAGGCCGCCGCTCCCAGCAGCACCAAGATCCAGGTCAAGGGCTGAGCCGAGCCTGCGCGGCGCCGCGGGGGGCGAGCACCCGCCGCGGCGCTGCGCCCGACAGGAGGAAGAACATGGATGGCAAGGGTCTGGACACGCTCGCGTTTGCCATGGCCGCCGGTATCTGGCTCGGCCTTTGCGGTGCCCTGATCACCGCTATGGCCCTCATGGGTATGCCGGGCTTTGATCCGGTTGCCAGAGCCCTCACCCAAGCCTACGGACCGTGGGGCTACTCGGTGAGCTGGCCGGGGGTGCTGGTGGGCTTCGGCTGGGGTTTCGTCGAGGGCTTTTTGCACCTGGGCTTCTTCGCCTGGCTGTACAACCGCCTTCGCTCGCGAAGGGCTTGAGCACCGCACGTTACGCTCCCTCCGGGCCTCCCCAAGAACGGGAAGCCCCCCCGCCAACGCAGCGGCTGATCGCCCTGGAGATCGATGTCGAACGAGCCCTCCCGTCCGGCAGCCAGGTAGGTGCAGCGATTGAGAGCGATCAGGTCGGTCGTGCGTTCTAATTCAGGGGGAAGCTGGGAGCCAGGCAACTTCAAGCGACCGCCCAATATGGTTGAGCCAAGCGCCGCGGTTGACCAGGGCTCACGAGGTCCCGTGTGACCAGGCGTTAGCCGGTCCCTACGTAGGCCCTGCCGCCTCAAGGACGACGGCCAGTACGGGAACGAACGCCTGCTCGATAGCCTGAGGCTAGGGTTGTGGCGGTTGTGGCGATCGCGACGACGACCCGTCGCCCGCCATGACAGCCCTCGGCCCGCCATGGATCCCAGCCAAGACGAAGACAGCGATCGCGAGCACGACCCGTCCGTTCATCACGCTGGATCCCCTGGCTGCGGTGCGTGGCCATCGCGATGGGGCAAGAAGCCAAGCGACACCCGGCGCATCCTTGCTTCAACCGAAGGCGCGCCATCGGCCGCCTCCGATGTCATCACGCCCCCCTACCGCAGCCACCACCCCGTCGCCACCGCCGCCAGGCAGCCCGCCGGCCGACTCGGTGCATCGGACGGTGGCGTCGGCTGGCCCTCGCGCGGGTCCTGACGGATCGGCGGTGGGGTCGGCGACGGGCGCGCGGGACCTGGTTCACCCGGACCACCGCCGAGCGGCTCGCCCCGGCTTCCGGCGAAGGCGTGATAGGCGTCGCCGCGACCCGCACCCTGAGCCAGCGGCTCCGTCTCGGGCAGTTGCTCGGCGCCGTCCACCAGGCGGCGCTTGACCTCCGCCGGCTGCAGGCGCGGGTTGGCCTCCAGCACCAGGGCCACCGTGCCTGTGGCCAAGGGTGTGGCCTGGCTGGTGCCCGAGAGGCCGGTGTAATGCGTGTCCAGCACCTCGCCCAGGGCGGTGCCGGCTGAGCGGGCGGAAACGATGCCCACCCCCGGGAAGACCAGATCCGGCTTGGGCCGACCGTCGCCGGTGGGTCCGCGCGAGGAGAAGCGTGCGATGCGATCGGCGGCGGAAGCCGGATCCCCCTCGCAGGCCCCGACGGTGATCACTTTGGCCGCGGCCCCCGGCGAGCCCACCGTGTGACCCGAAGGTCCGAGGTTACCGGCCGCCGCGCAGACCACCACGCCCAGGTCCACCGCCGCGTTGCAGAGGTACGACAAGGCGTCCGTCCCGTCCGAAGGGAACGGCGGCCCGCCCAAGCTGATGTTGATCACCCGCGCACCTTGCTCGACGGCCCATTCCACGCCGGCCATGACGGTACTGGTGCGGCCGTTGCCCGCCTCGTCCAGAACACGGGCCACGACGAGATCCGCCTCAGGAGCCACCCCGCGGAAGCGCCCATCCGAAGCCCGGCCGCTGCCGGCGACGATGCCGGCCACATGCGTGCCGTGTCCGTTGGGGTCGCGCGGCTTGTCCGCCTCCGGTCCATCGGGGTCCACGAAGTCGCGCCAGGCGCTGATGCGCCCGCTGAAATCTGGATGCTCGCCGTCGATGCCGGTGTCCAGGATGGCCACCTTGACGCCCTTGCCGGTGAATTCGGACTGCCAGACGCGCGGCACCGAGATCAACGGCACGGCTTCATCGAGCCAGCTGTGCACCGGCAGGTCCGGCCAGATCATGTCGACGGCAGGGTCGTCGGACAGGCGGGAGATCTCGGCCATGTCGGCGCTGAGCGCCCTTGCCGGCATCAGCCTGAACTGGTGGTGGACACCGAAGGTGGACAGGGCGCGCATTTCGCCGCGGGCGACCGGTCCGGGTCGGATGCGAACGATGATCGGCATGGGCTGGGGATCGACGCTGGCGACGCTGACGACGCTGCTCAATGCATGATGGAGCTTGGCGGGATTCATGGCGCAGGTCAGCCCGCCGCCTGTTCGCAGGCCGCCACCGGGCGCACGCTCTCGATACGCTTGATCATCGGCAGGCGCGCCAGCCTGCGGAGGGCGGCTGCCGTCGCCTGCACCGAGATGGCGTTGATCAGGCGGTATCGATGCCCCACCGTCACCTCTGCCGGCAATTCGGCCAGCAGGGTCTCGATGGTGGCGGCCGACACCAGGATGGCCTCGACCTCCTCGGCAGGATCGCCGCTCAAGGCCTGCCACAGGTCCGCGTCCACCGGCGCCATGGCGCCGGTTGCCGGCGCAACGGCAATGCCGACGCGTGTCGTCGGCTCGACAGAGGCCCGCGGGGGCCTTGTCTTGCGAGGGGTGCCTGTCTGGTTCATGGTTGCCTCTACGATCGACGCTGGCCGATCAGTCGCGCGGCGCGCGCGTGAAGTGGTTGACGGTCTCGACATGGAAGGTCTGGGGGAACATGTCCACGGGCTGGCTGGACTCGAGCACCCAGCCCGCCTCCGCCAGCCGGCGGGCGTCGCGGGCCATGGTGGCCGGGTCGCAGCTTACGTAAATCATTGTACCGGCCGCCGCGAGGGCCAGCAAGCCCAGGGTGTCGTGATCCAGGCCTGCCCGGGGCGGATCCAGCACGATGCAGTCGCCGCTCCTGCCGCGCTCGTCGCCCAGGGCCCAGGCCAGGCCTTCGGCGGCCGGGGCTTCGACGAGCTGCAGGTGGTCCAGCCCGGCGGCATTGTCCACCGCGGCGGCCACTGCCGGAGGGTGCGATTCCACGGCCACCACCTCGGCGAATCGATCGGCCAGCAACACGGCGAAGGTTCCCACACCGCTGTACAGGTCGATGAGACGCTCTCCGCGCGCGGGCAGTCGGCTACGAACCTGCGCCACCAGCTGCTCCGCCATGGCGGTGTTCACCTGGAAGAATCCGGAGGCCGGCACCATGAAGGGATGCCCGCCCAGTCGCTCTACCAGGAAGGGCCGTCCGGCCGCCACGTGCACCGCGCCCGTCAACGGGTCCAGGAGCACGACCGAGGCGTCCAACTCCACGTCCACCTCGGCCAGGTCCTCCGCCGCCGCATGGATGGCGATCATCTGGTCGCCGGTGGCGATGCCCGCCCGTAGGCTGACCTCGGTGCCGTCCGGCAGCTCCATCTCCAGGCAGGACAACAGCTCCGTCACCAGGGGATGAGCGATGGGACAGGCGTCGATCGGCAGCAGGCTCCGGCCGTCCTGGGCCACGAGGGCCGGGCGGCCGCCCGTGAGACGCACGCGCAGCTGGTTGCGGTAGGCCCAGGGATGGTCCATACCGATGGTCGGCGCGACCGGGGGATCCGCCAGCCTCCCGATCCGCGTCAGGCAATCACGCACCACATCCGCCTTGAAGGCAAGCTGGGCCTCGTAGGACGCATGCTGCCATTGACAGCCGCCGCAATGGTCCGCCGGCCGCCGGCCACGCTCGGGCCAGGCGCCGAAGTGGGGACATGCTGCCTGCGGCAGGCGGAAGGCACTGGGTATTGCCGGGAGCTGTTCAAGGGCCGCGCGAACGTAGCGTCCTGTTCCGGTCTGGGCGAGTTCGACCGTCTCTCCCGGCAAGGCCCCGTCGATGAAGGCGACCCGCCCGTCCGGCAGGCGCCCCACGCCCGATCCACCGTTGGCCATGCCCTGGACGAGCACTTGGACCCCCGTCTGCGAGGCGGCCGCGCCGCTCACGCGCCGTCCTCGCCCGACGAAGGAACGGACGCCTGCGCCGCCGCGGGGATCGCGACAGCCGCTTCCATCAGCGCCCGAACTCGGGCCGCGTCGGCCTTGCCGCGGCTGGCCTTCATGACCGCGCCCACCAGGAAGCCCTCCACCCCGGCCTTTCCGGAACGCCAATCGGCCACTGCCTTAGGGTTGGCCGCCAGGGCCGCCGCTACCCAGGCCGCCAACTGCGTCTCGTCGTCCACCCGCTCCAGCCCTTCTCTTGCGACGATGTCCGTCGCACGCTCGCCGCTCGCCAGCATCCGCCCGAGCAGATCCTTGCCGGTAGCCGAATTGACCCGCCGGGACTCGACCAGACCCGCCAACTCCGCCAAAGCCTCGGGCGGGACGGTGCCGGCGGCCGCTTCGACCTCCAGGCCCGTGGCGTTGAGCAGGGCAAAGAAGGGGCCGACCATCCAGCCGGCGAGCGACCTTGGCGCCTCCGGCCAGGCTCGCAGGGCCAGCTCGAAGTAGTCGGCGGTCGCTCGATTTCGGGTCAGCAGCCTCGCTTCGTCTGGGCGCAGGCCCAGTTGGGCCTCGAAGCGGTCCCGGCGCCGCCAGGGCAGTTCCGGCAGTTCGGACGCGGCGCCGATCTGTAGGCCCGCGGGCAGCACGAGGGGTGGCAGGTCGGGTTCCGGGAAGTAGCGGTAGTCCGCCGCCTGCTCCTTGCTGCGCTGGCCGACCGTACGCCCCTGGTCCTCCAGCCAGCCGCGGGTCTCATGGCGCACCGGTTGCCCGGCCGCGAGGAGCCTGGCCGGGCGGGTCCGCTCGTAGACCAGCGACTCGCGAACGGCGGCGATGGTGTTGAGGTTCTTCACTTCCACCTTGGTGCCCAGAGCCTCCTGTCCGACCGGACGCAGCGAGCAGTTGACGTCCACCCGCAAGGCGCCGTCGGCCATGCGTCCGCTGGAGACGCCCAGCCAGCGCAAGAGCTGCCGCAGGGTCTCCACGTAGAGCGCGGCCTCATCGGGCGTGCGTAGATCCGGCCTGGTGACGATCTCCACCAAGGGCAGCCCGGAGCGGTTGAAGTCGATGAGGCTCGCATGGTCACCGTGCTCCAGGCTGCCGGTATCCTCTTCCAGGTGCAGGCGCTCGATGCGCACCAGGCGCTGCTCCCTCCCGGACCCCAGCGGCAGTGCGCCGTCGGTGCACAGCGGTCGACGGTACTGGCTGATCTGGTAGCCCTTGGGCAGATCGGGATAAAAGTAGTTCTTGCGCTCGAATCGCGTCGCCTCGTGCACGGTGCAGCCCAAGGCAAGGCCCAATCGCACCGCCAGGGCCACCGCTTGCCCGTTGGGCACGGGCAGTGCACCGGGCAGGCCCAAGCAGGTGGGGCAGCAGAGGCTGTTGGGCGCGGCGCCTTCGGCGCGGCCGGCGCAGGCGCAGAACATCTTGCTGGCAGTGGCCAGCTGCACATGCGTCTCCAAGCCGATGACCAGCTCGTAGCCGTCGGGGTTGTCGGTGGCCATGAACAGAGCTTCCTCGCGAGGACCGGATGACCGGCTCCGGCGCCGCCCGGTACGTACGGCGGATGCGTCAGCCCGTCATTCTAGGGACGGGTCGCGGTGGGGGCCA
>JBGAUA010000063.1:0-17632 GCA_044228875.1 Anaerolineae bacterium | reverse complement strand
GGTAGAGCTGGGCGGAAACGGATCGCGCCGCATCGAGGACCCGGTCCAGGGCGGCGGCCAGCCGCGGATCGAGGGCGGCCATGAGGGCGCCGCCGATCTCCGGTAGCGCGGCAGCCGCGCGCTCAGGCGAGCCCGTAGAGGTCGCCAAACTTGCTTGTGACATAACGAACGAAGGCTTCATGGCCCAGCGGTCGGCCCGTCGCGCGGAGGATGAGCGCGTCGGGGGTGAGCTTGCGGCCATGCCGATGGACGTTCTCCCGCAGCCAGCCGAGGAGGGCGTCGACCCGGCCCTCCGCCAGGTCCTGGCCGACGGCACTGTCGGCGGCCAGGGCGGTCTCGAACATCTGCGCCGCGTGCAGGTTGCCCAGGGCATAGGTGGGGAAGTAGCCGAAGCTGGCGCCGGACCAGTGCACGTCCTGCAAGCAGCCTTCCCGGTCATCCGGCGGCGTGACGCCGACGAGCCGCCGCATGCCGTCGCGCCAGGCCCCCGGCAGATCGCCGGCCGGCAGGTCGCCGCTGAGCATCGCCCGCTCCAGCTCGAAGCGGAGGATGATGTGCAGGTTGTAGGTGAGCTCGTCGGCCTCGACGCGGATGAGCGACGGCTGCACCGTGTTGATCGCCCGGTAGAAGGCCTCCGCGTCCGCCTGGCCCAGCTGCGCCGGGAACCGGGCCTGCAGGCTGGGGAAGTGGCGGCGCCAGAAGTCGCGGCTGCGCCCGACCAGGTTCTCGATCATCCGCGACTGCGACTCGTGGATCCCGGCTGAGCAGCCCCGGCCGAGCGGCGTGCGCGACAGGGACTCGGCTGTGCCTTGCTCGTACATCGCGTGGCCGCATTCGTGCAGCGTGCCGAACAGCGACGGCGACAGGAAATCCGGATACCAGCGGGTGGTGATGCGCGCGTCGTTGCGGTCGAAGGAGGTGGCGAAGGGATGCACCGCCGTTCCGAGGTGGCCCCGATCGAAGTCGTAGCCCACCACCGCGCCGATATGCCGAGCGAAGGCCTCCTGCTCGGCCACCGGGTAGGCCTGATGCAGCAGGCGGTCGTCCAGGCTTCGACCGCTGGCCACGATCGCCTCGAGGAGCGGCACCGTCGCGGCCTTGACCGCGGCGAACACCGCCCCCACGTGGGCGGCGCGAGCCCCTTCCTCGTAACCGTCCAGCAGCGCGTCATAGGGATCGTCCTCGTAGCCGTAGCGCTCGGCCATCTCCCGCTGCAGCTCGATCAGCCGGGCGAGGTGCGGCTGGAAGGCGGCGAACTCGTTCGCTTCGCGCGCCTGCTTCCACACCCTCCAGGCGGTTGCGCCGACGCGGCTGAGCTCCAGCACGAAGGTCTCCGGCAGCTTGCGTGAGCGACCGAAGTCGCGCCTCAGGACGCGGATCAGGCAGCTGCGATCGTCGTCCTCCGGCAGCCCGGCCAGCTCCGCGGCCGCGTTCTCGATGGCCGCGCCGTAGTCGTCGCTGGTGGCATGCTGGTGCAACAGCTGCCGGAGGGTGGTCATCTGCTGCACCCGGGCGCCGTCGCCGGCCTTGGGCATGTTGACCTCGCGGTCCCAGCTGAGGACGCTGAGCGCGCGGCCGATGTCGTTGATGCGGTAGACCTGCTGTAGCAGGGCGTCGGTTGCGGTGCTGGCCATGGAAGGTCGTCCCTTTCGGAGGGGGCCGGATCAGGGCAGGCGGCGGCGGAGGCCGTGCCAGATCCAGCGGAGGTACTGCGCTGTTTCCCGGAGCAGGTGCGTGCCGCCGCCGCGCCGGATCGCCTTCCAGGCCTTGAGGGGCAGGAGCGCCACGGGCGTGTGGGGAATGGGGGGGCGGAAGTCGATGGGCAGCTTGCCCTCGGAATACCAACCGCCGCGGCAGAAGGCGGCGACGGCTGCCAGGAGCTCCGGGCCGAGGCCGTCGCCGCCGTCGCCGATGGCGGTGCGGCCGGGCGGCGGCGACCAGCCCAGTTCGGCCTCGATCTCGGTCAGGACGCGGTCCCGCTGCGCCGCGCTCTGGAACACGAAGAGGTCGACGTTGCGCAGGTAGTCGCGGTGGGTGAACATCTTGACCGCGTGCCGACGCTCCTGTTCGCGCTCGAAGAGCGTCGCCAGGTCGTCCATGAAGCCCGGTAACGGGTCGCTGTCGGACCAGACCAGGACGACCGGGCGGTAGACGGACAGGCGGGCGAAGGCCAGACAGCGCCAGTGGGTGGCGATGATGACGTCCGGACCCAGGCGGATGAGCCGGTTGTCCAGGCTGCGGTCGGTCCAGGCGAAGCGACCCACCCGGGCCGGCGGCTCGGCCAGGGCGTCTACGTCGCGGCGCGGGAGGCAGGGGACCACGTCGTCGCCCGCGGCGGCCAGGTGATCAAGAAGGGTCTGGGCGCGCAGTCCCTCAGCCCCATGGCGCTGACCCAGGCCGGGCAGCCCGTCGGCGCAGAGCAGGGCCACGCGCACCGGTGCGACGGCGAAGATGTGGTCCAGCCCCAGCCCGTACCACAGGTGTTGTTGGGCTTCGCAGTAGGGCTGGATCAGCATGTGCGCCATGGGATACGGGCGCCGCGGCTGGCCGAAGAGCGGCAGGATCTCGCGGTCCGGCCGCCGCCGAAGCGACTGCACGACGCGGCGGTCCTCCAGGATCTCCGGCAGCATGGCCAGGACATGGCGCAAGGCGACCAGCGAGGCGAGGTCGCCCAGGTGGGTCTCGCGCTCCATCTCCGCCGCGCCCAGGCGGTGCCATTGCTCGGGGTCCAGCAGGTCCTCGCCGCCCGCGCGGCGCTGCATGCGGTCGCCGGCGCGGTGGGCCAGGAGCGCCAGACTGGCGGCGAATACCGGCCAGAGGTTCTCGTCCTCGTAATTCTTGAGCACCATCATCAGCGCGTTGCGCTCATAGAGGAAGTTGCGCCGCACCTCGCTCATCGCGCCGGCCGTGCCATGGTGGCGGTGGTAGGTGATCGCGTCCGGGGCGAAAGCCACCCGGTGTCCCGCGACCCAGAGCCGCCATCCCAGGTCCACGTCCTCGAAGAACATCCAGAAGCGCTCGTCGAAGCCGCCCAGACGCAGGAAGACCTCGCGGTCGATCAGCATGGCGCCGCCGCAGGCGAAGAGCAGCGGCCGGCGCTCCGCGAAGCTGCCCTCCGTCACCCATTCTCGCCAATGGGTCTGGCGAGCGAAGCCGTGGAAGGCCATATGGCCTTCCACGAAGTCCACCTCACGACCTTCCCAGTCCAGCATCTTTGCGGCGGCGCAGACTGTGCCGTCGCCGGGGTCGAGGGCCGCGACCAGGGCCTCCAGCCATTCCGGCTCCACCCGGGCGTCGTTGTTCAAGAAGGCCACAAGGGTCGCGCTGCTGGCGCACGCCCCGAAATTGCAGCCGGCGGCGAAGCCCAGGTTGACGCCCGCCTCGATGAGCCGTACCTCGGGGAAGTCGCGCCTGATGGCCTCGGCCGAGCCGTCCACCGACGCGTGGTCGATGACCAGGACCTCGAAGCGGTCGGACGGGTAGGTCAGCCGGCGCAGGCTCTCGAGGCAGGCCTGATTGTGCTCCCCGCCATTGTAGTTGAGCAGGACGATGCTCACCGTGGGCAGGGGCGACATCGACGGTGACCAGGCCGGCGGCGGTGGCGGCACCGGTCGCAGCGCCTTCGGCGGCGGGCTGAACGGGGGTGGCGATGGCGACGGCGCCACCGGGCGGGCATCCGTCGCGGAGCGGCTAGTCACGAGGCGGCGGGCCGTCGTGGCCGAGGCGCGCGCGGGCCCGCGCCGCCAGCCGTCGGGCCCGTTCGGGCGCCGTGCCCACCTGTGCCTCCGGCGAGGCCACCAGCGAGCGTATGGTCGCGGCGTCGAGGTAGGCCAGAATGATGGGATCGGCGGCCAGGAGCTCCGGCAACCGGTTGGGGCCTCCGGCCTCGATCATCGACCAGGCCGCGAGGCTATGGCCGCGGATGACCTCGTGCAGGGCCTGGCGGTCGCCGCCGGCCGCCGCGGCGGCGAGGAGCACCCGCTCGGTGGCCGCAAAGGGGCCGTAGCGCTCGAGGAGGGCGTCCACCGCCCGATCCTCGATGCGCATGGCGTCCAGGAGCCGCTGCAGGCGCTGCAGGATCTCGTCGGCCATCAGGCAGGCCTCAGGCAGGATGGAACGGCGGTTCGCCGAATCGTCCAGCGTGCGTTCCAGCAGGCTCGCCGTCCAGTTCTGCCAGGCCACCTGCGGCAGCTGGGCGAGGTGGCGGGCCATGGAGTTGATGTTCTCGGCATTGATGGGGTTGCGCTTCCATGGCATGGCCGAGGATCCGACCTGGCCCACCGCGAAGCCCTCCGACCACTCGCCGAAGGGCGGGCTCTGCAGGAGGCGGATGTTGAAGCTCAGCAGCGACGCGCTGCCGCCGATTCCGGACAGGACGCCGAGGGCGTCCCAGTCCTGACGGCGCGAGTAGACCTGCGTGCTGTGCTCCGCCGCGGCGAGGCCCAGGAGGCCCATGGCCCGGCCTTCCATGGCCTCGGCCGCCGCGCCCCCGCCCAGGAGGCCCGTGTAGCTGGCCTGGGTGCCGACGGCGCCTTTGAAGCCCTTGCCCCTCCAGCGTCCGAGCAGGCCGTCCAGCGCGTCCAGGTCGGCGAGTAAGTCCTGAAGGGCGCCGGCGAGGCGATACCCTACGGTGGTGGGTGCGGCCGGCTGCAGATGGGTCCAGCCCAGGCAGACGTGGTCCGCCTGCTCCTCCACCCGCGCGGCCAGGCGCGCGATCACGCCGCCCAGGGCATCGCGCAGCAGCCGCATGGACGCTTGCAGGCGCAGGGCGTCGACGTTGTCGGTGATGTCGGCACTGGTTGCGCCCAGGTGGATGACCGGGCCTCCCTCCGGGCATTGCTCGGCCCAGAGCAGGATCTCGGCCATCACGTCATGCCGTGTGCGGGCCTCGATGCGCTCCGCCGCCGCGATGTCGATGTCCTCGGCGGTGGCGCGCAGGGCATCCACGGCGGCAGTCGACACCAGCCCCGCCTCCGACTGGGCGGTGGCCAGGGCCAGCCAGACGCGGCGCATCAGGCGGCGTTTCTCGGCCTCGCTCCAGAGGCGGCGCATGGCATCGCTGCCGTAGCGCCAGCTGAAGGGGCTGAGGTAGCGCTCGTGGTCCAGGTTCATGAGGCAGGCCGCGACGGGATCAGCCGGCGGCCTGCAGGACCTCGGGCCGATGGACGATCCATAGATCGTCCCGGCGCCCCAGGACGCTGTCGTATTCCAAGTCGCGCAGCAGCCGCTCGACCTGCACCGGGTGCAGTCCGGCCAGGCCGCCCAGGTCGCTGCTGGTCAAGGCGCGGTCGATCAAGATGCCTTCGTCGATGGCGCGCCCGTCGCGTTCCATGAGGTCGTTGAACACCCGGGCCAGGCGGTGCTGGGCGTTGAGGGTGGCCACGTCCGCCAGGCGCTGGTTCATGTTGCGGATCACCGCGGCCAGGTTGGACAGGAAGGCGGTGAGCGCCGCGGGTTCGTTCTGGATCACGTCCAGGAAGTCGTCGCGCTGCAGCACCAGCAGCTGGGCCTCGCGGGTGACGGTGGCGCTCGCGGAGCGCGGCTCGTCGTCGAGCAGGGCGAGCTCGCCGAAGGAGTCGCCCGGGCCGAGCAGGGCCAGGGTGATGTCCTGGCCGGTGGGGCTGCGCATGGCGATGGTCACATCGCCTTCCTGGATGACGAAGAAGCTGGCCCCGTGATCGCCGGCACGGAACAGGCGCTGACCGGCCGGCACATGGCGCCGGCTGACGCGCATGGCCAACTGGGCAACGCTGGTCTCGGGCAGATCGTGGAACAGACGGCTGCGCTTGATGGACTCGATATCGGTCTGCAAGGCGGGCTCCTTCTCCGGTTGCCGGTATGCTGGACGCATTGTGCGCCGGAAGGGGGCGCGGCGCAAGTCGGTCGGCCCGGTCCCGCCGCCTCCCCGAACCGGATCAGGGCCTGTCGCCGTCCAGCCAGGTCGCGATCACCGCGGCCACCCCCTCTTCGTCGTTGCTGGGGGCGATGCGCCCGGCGGCGGCGCGGATCACTAGGTGGCCGTTGCCCATGGCCACGGCCTGGCCCGCCCAGCGCAGCATCGACAGGTCGTTGGGCATGTCGCCGAAGGCGGCCACCGCCTCGCGGGGGATGCCCTCCGCGGCGCACCATTCGGCCAGGGCGGCGGCCTTGTCCACACCCAGGGCGGACATCTCGATGACCTGCGCGGTCGAGTAGGTCATCTCGACCAGGGCGGCGACGCTGGGCGCGCAGCGGGCGGCGAGTTCGGCAGCCGCGAGGCGCGGATGCCGCGCCACGAGCTTGGTGGCGCCGCGCTCCGCCAGCGCCAGGGCGTCGCCCACCTCGTGCACGGGCGGCAGGGGCACCACCGACGGCTGGTAGCCGGCCTCGCGGGCGAAGCCCAATCCCTGTTCGAAGGCGAAGCGGATCTCGCCGTCGACGGCGCGCAGCCGACGGACCGCGGTCTGGAGCTCGGAGGCCGCGATGGGGCGGTGGACCAGGATGGTCCCGCCGCGCGGATCGTAGTCCAGGGCCCCGTTGGCGCAGATGACGCGCTCGGCGAAGGCGAGCAGGCCGGCGTTCTCGGCCACCCAGCGCGGCGGTCGGCCCGTGACCACCAACAACCGCAGACCTTCGTCCGCGGCTCGCCGCAGCACCTCGCGGCTCCGGGGACCGAGGGTCAGGTCCGAGCGCAGCAGCGTGCCGTCCAGGTCCATCGCGATCGCGGTCGGGCGGGCTTCCATGGCGTCAATGATAGACCAGGCCGGGGCCACCCGTCGGCCCGCCGCACGGTGCCGCACGCGACCGCCCCGCAGGCGTCTCGCCCTCGCCCCAATCCGCCCGCCCGGACGATTGACCTCGGCCGCGGCTTCGTGCTAAGTTGGAGGTCCATGAACCCTGCCCCGCCGAAGGCCGCCGCGGCCGCTGCCCCGTCCGGCCCCCAACAGCCGCCTACCGACCGGCAGGCCGCCCTGGGTTTGGACGCCGCCGACCCGCTGGCCTTCGCCCGCGAGCGCTTCCGCCTGCCCGATGGCCTGATCTACCTCGACGGCAACTCACTGGGCGCCCTGCCGCGCGCCGTGCCGGAGCATCTGCGGCGGGTGGTGACAGAGGAATGGGGCGAGTCGCTCATCCGCAGCTGGAACGACGCCGACTGGATCGGCCTGCCGGCCCGCCTCGGCGCGCGGATCGCGCCGCTGGTCGGCGCCCGGCCGCAGGAGGTCATCGTCGCCGACAGCACGTCGCTCAACCTCTTCAAGCTCTTGATCGGCGGCCTGGCCCTGCGGCCGGAGCGGCGGACGGTCCTGACCGAGGCCGGCAACTTTCCCACCGATCGCTACATGGTGGAAGGCGCCTGTGCGCTCCTGGGCCGCGGCCACCACTGTCGGGCGCTCGAGGGCGCGGTGGACGAGGCGGCGGTCATCGCCGCCATCGACGAGGACACTGCGCTGCTGGTGCTGACCCAGGTGGACTACCGCAGCGGTCGCAAGCTCGACCTGGCGCGCGTAACCGCCGCGGCGCATGAACGCGGCGCCGTCGTCCTCTGGGACCTCGCGCATTCGGCCGGTGCCTTCGCCGTGGACCTGGGCGCCGCCGACGCGGACCTGGCCGTGGGCTGCGGCTACAAATACCTCAACGGCGGGCCCGGCGCGCCGGCCTTCCTCTACGTGGCCCAGCGTTGGCAGGAGGCCATCCAACCGGCACTGCCCGGCTGGATGGGGCATGCAGAGCCCTTCCGACTGGAGGCCGGCTATCGCCCGGCGCCGGGCCTGCGCCGGCAGCTGGCCGGAACGCCACCGGTGCTGGCGCTGGCGGCGCTGGAGGCGGCTCTGGGCGTATGGGAGGGCGTGGACCTGGCGACGCTCACCGCCAAGGGCCGGCGGCTGACGGCGGACTTCATCGCCCTGGCCGAGGCGCGCCTGGGCCCGGAGGCCGGCCATCTGGTCACGCCGCGCGCGGACGAAGGCCGCGGCAGCCAGGTCTGCTTCGCTCATCCCGACGCCTTTGCCGTCATGCAGGCCCTGATCGCCGCCGGCGTCGTCGGCGACTTCCGCGCGCCCGACATCCTGCGCTTCGGCTTCGCGCCGCTGTACATCCGCCACGTGGACGTCTGGGACGCGGTCGACCGCTGGGCGGCGGTCATGGGCAGCGGCGCGCATCGCGACAGCCGCTTCGCTCATCGGGGCGCCGTCACATGAGTTTCCGGGCGCGCGGACTCTGCGCCTGCGGCTCCCGGCAGCGCCGCGGCGACTGCTGCGGCGGCGCCGCGCGCGCGCGCCGCCTGGGCATCGCGGTCCTCCAGGGCGACGGCGCGCGGCGCTTCCCGACCGAACTTCGGGCCCCTTCCCGCCGCCCGGCCCCGTCCGCACAGCTGCGCGCCTGGGAGCTGGACCTGCTGGACCTCGGCGACCACGGCGGCGCGCCGCGGGCCCTGCGCCTGGTGATGGTCGGCGCCACCGTGCTCCATGTGCGCGAGATCCCGCGTCCGCGAGGTCCCGTCTCCCTGCTCGCGGCCCTGGAAGGGGCGGTGTTGGCCGCCGCGGACGAGGTGGGCGCATTTCCGGAGGAGATCCGCCTGCGCGACGCCGAGCTGGCGGATCGGCTCGGCGAACGCCTGCGCCGCTGGCGGGTCCGCTGCCGGACGGACCTGGGGCTCCATGCCATCGACCGCCTGGGCGCGGATCTCCGGCGCCTCCTGGACCCCGGCGCTCCCGCCGCGCCCCACGGGGGCTGATGCCGGTGGACGCGCCCGAACCGCGCTTCGAACGCCTTGAACAGCTCTTCGCCGCGCTGGATGGCCTGCACGGCGATCCGCTGGCGGTCCACGGCACGCGCGTCGTCATCTGCCGGGGCAATCCGGCGGCGCGGCTGATGCTGATCGGCGAGGCGCCGGGGGCCGAAGAGGACCGGCTCGGCCAGCCCTTCGTCGGCCGGAGCGGTCAGCTCCTGGACCAGATCCTGCTTGCGGCGGGCCTTGACCCGGCGGTCGACGTCTTCGTGACCAACTCGGTCTACCGCCGGCCGCCCGACAATCGCAAGCCAACGCCGGACGAGGTGGCCTGGTATCGGCCCTATCTGCGGGAGATGGTCCGCCTCGTCGACCCGCCGATCATCCTGCTGGTGGGCGGCGTGGCGGCCTTGGCGGTGCTGGGTGAGAAGCGCGGCATCACCCAGATCCGCGGCCGCTGGTTCGACTGGGAAGGCCGGAAGGTCATGCCCATCTTCCACCCGGCCTACCTGCTGCGCAACCAGGCTCGGACGCCCGGCTCGCCCAAGGCGCTCACCTGGCAAGACATCCAGGAGGTCCGCCGCGTCTGGGACGGTCTGGCGGCTGTGGGCGGGCCGGGCCTGCCCTGAATCGGTCCTGCCCTGAGCGTGTGGACCGGCATCAACCGCTGGACACAGCGGGTCGGCGTCGACCGTCGATCGACGCCGACCCGTGAGAGGCCGCCATGAACCCTCAGTCGGCGAGCAGGCTCCGGACCATGGGCTCGACGCGCCCGTTGTCGTTCACCCTTACCCCGAAGAGGTCCAGGGTTGCCGGCTGGTCGGGAGCCTTGGCCGGGCCAGGTGCGGACCAGGCCACCGCCCAGCCATCGTCGCCCGATGTCACCGTGGCGTCGTCCTGGACGCCGGGGCCGCCCGCGACAGTGAAGCCGGCGCCGAAGGCAAAGCCGTTGGCGTGCAGGCGTCGGGCCTTGATGTCGGGCCCGTCGGCGCCGTTCTCCTCGGTCCACAGGATGAGGCTGCGCGCGTCCTGCGGCCGCCCGGCCTGAATGCCGCCCCGCAGCGCGTCGACGCTGATGACGGCCGCCGGCGACGATTCGTTGCCTGGGCCTTCGATCACCGCGAACTCAGCGGCCGCGGCGGCGCCGGGCGCCGAGCGCGGCACGCCGCTGCGGCTCACCCGCGTGCCGTAGATGTCGCTGTTGCCCTTGCGGTCGTCGGTCCACAGCACGAGGAAGCTGTTGAGCTGCGACGGGTCCGGAACGATGGCCGGCTCCGAGGCGTTGGCCGGGCCGGTGGCGATGCCCAGCACCGCCCCGCGGACGCGCAGGGCCGTCGACATGCGCTGGCCGAAGATGTCCTTGCTGTCGGTGCCGTTCTCGCTCCAGACCAGCAGGTACTCGCCGGCATCGGTGGCCACCAGGCTGGGCTCCACCTGGTCGCCGGGGCGCTCGATGAGGCGCTGCGGCGCGCCGACGCTGAAGCCGGCGCCGCCCAGGCGCTGGGCGAAGAGATCGTAGTCTGGAGCGCCGGGGAGCTTCTCGCTCCAGACGACCAGGTTGTCGGCGACGGCCGGGCCGCGTTGGTCGCCCGGCTGGTAGGCGGGGTCGGCCGAGCGGATGAGGGCGGAGCCGTTGTCGGCTGCCCCGCCGCGGGGCAGCAGGTTGGTGCTCAGGCGCTTGAACCGCAGCTGGTGGCCGGCGCCGCCGTCCTCGGCCCAGATCAGCAGGTTGCCGGCCAGGACGGGATCCACCTGATCGCGGCCCGCCGACTGCGCGGCGACCGGCCGGCCGGCGGCGAGGCCCGCTCCGAGGACGAGCGCGAGGGTTGAGGCCGCGGCGAGGCCGCGGACCGGATGCAGGAAAGCGTTCATGTTCGAGGGCTCCTTAGTCAGGGTTCCAATGGCCGAGGGCGCGCCCGGGGCAGCGGTCCGCCTGCGATGGATGGGTTGATCACCGACCCTCTTACGGTTCCGGGGGGCCTGACGTTCATTGGTGGAGCCCGCGATGGGCGGCGCGGCCGCCCTCGGTCAACGGGTGATCAAAGGCGTGGCGTCCGGCGTGTGCTTCTTGGCCTGCTTGGCGGCCTTCTTCTCCTTGGGCGTCATCGCCGGCTGTTTCTTGGTTTCCTTGTTGCCTTGCCGTTCCTTGCCTGCCATGGTGCCTGCTCCTGATGCTGGTGCGCCGGCGGCTGCCGGTGCAACTCCAGTATAGGCCGATGCGCGGCCGGAGGGCGCAACCGCTCACCCATGCTGCGCGCCTAGCCCTGCAGCAGCCGGATCATGAGCCAGTAATGGCAGGCCGCCGCCGCGATCACCATGGCGTGGAAGATCTCGTGGTAGCCGAAGGTGTCGGGCAGCGGATCGGGCCACTTCAGCGCATAGATCACCGCCCCGCCGGTGAAGAGCAGGCCGCCGGCGGTGAGCAGGGCGAAGCCGCCGGCGCCCAGCGCCGTCCACAGGGCCGGGGCGGCCGCAAGGGCGATCCAACCCAGCGCAATGTAGGTGGCCGCGGTGATCCAGCGCGGCGCGTTGATCCAGACCTGGGTGATAAACACGCCGGCGACGGCTCCGATCCACACCGCCAGCAGCAGCCGGCGCGCCGTCGCGGGGCCAAGGGCCAACGCCGCCAACGGGGTGTAGGTGCCGGCGATGAACAGGAAGATGATCGAATGGTCCAGCCGCCGCAGCCAGGGCTCGCTGGCTTCCGACCAGTCCACGCGGTGCAAGAGCGCGCTGCAGCCGAAGAGCAGCGCCAGAGCCACCACGTAGACCAACGACGTGACGCGTGCCACCTGGGTCGTCGCGCCGGCCAGCAGCAGCGGACCGGCGATCAGCGACACCAGGAAGGCCAGCAGGTGCGACACGCCGCGCAGGCGCGGAGCCCCGTTGATCCGTCGCAGCCTCACGCTGCCGGTCCCGCGCCATACCGGCTTTCCAGCGGCCCAGGCATGCCTTTACGCCTGGCCGATGACGCCGAGCTCTCGCCCGACCTTGGTGAAGGTCTGGATGCCCAGGTCCAGGTCGGCCTCGCTGTGCGCCGCCGAGATCATCACCCGGATGCGCGCCTTGCCAAGGGGCACGGTGGGGAAGGCGATGGCCGTGCCGAAGATCCCCTCCTCGAAGAGGCGGCGGCTGAAGGCCTGCGCCACCGGCGCGTCGCCCAGGATGACCGGCGATATCGGGGTCTGGGTGACGCCCAGGTCGAAGCCGAGGGCGCGCATCCGCGCCTGGAAGTAGCGCGCGTTGGACCAGAGCCGGTCCACCCGCTCCGTCGAGGCCTCCAGGATGTCGACCGCCTTGAGGCAGGCGGCCGTGTCGGGGATGGTCAGGGCCGATGAGAAGAGGAAGGGCCGGGCCCGCTGACGCAGCCAATCGACGATCGGCTGCTTGGCGGCCACGTAGCCGCCCATGACCCCAAAGGCCTTGGACATGGTGCCCACCTCGATGTCGAAGACGCCGTGCAGGCCGAAATGGTCCACCGCGCCGCGCCCGCCGCGGCCGAGCACCCCTTCGCCGTGGGCGTCGTCGACCATGGTGATGGCCCCGTAGCGCTCGGCCAGCTCGGCGATGCGGTCCAGGGGAGCGATGTCGCCGTCCATCGAGAAGACGCCGTCGGTGATGATCAAGATCGCCCGGTAGCCCTTGCCGGAGGCCGCTTTGAGCTGTTCCTCCAGGGAGTCCATGTCGCAATGCTCGTAGACGTAGCGGTCGGCCTTGCCCGCCAGGCGCACGCCGTCGATGATCGAGGCGTGGTTGAGGGCGTCGGAGATGATCGCGTCGCCGGCGCCGACCAGGGCCGGGATGGCCCCGGCGTTGGCGGTGAAGCCGCTCTGCAGGACGATGGTGTCGTCCACGCCCTTGAACTGCGCCAGGCGCCGCTCCAGGTCGGTGTGGATGCGCACCGTGCCCGCGATGGTGCGCACGGCGCCCGGACCCACGCCGTAGCGGTCCATCGCCGCCCCGGCCGCCGCCACCAGCTCGGGGTCGTTGGCCAGGCCGAGGTAGTTGTTGGAGCAGAAGTTGAGGACCCGCCGCCCTTCGATCTCCAGCCAGGCGCCCTGCGCGCTGTCCAGGGTGCGGATGGTGGTGTACAGGCCCTTGGCCTTGAGGTCGTCCAGTTGCGCCACCAGGTAGTCCAGCTTGCCGGCGGTGCGGGGGGCGGCGGTGCTCATGGGATGCCTCCGTGCGGGCGGGAAAATGCTCTGCGGGTTCCAAGGCGGCGCGCGGCGAGCGGGCGGACCCCACGCCCGGGTTGGCGGCCGTCAGGGCAGCAGGATGACCTTGCCGCTCTGTCCGGAACGCATGGCGTCGAAACCGGCCTGGAACTCGACGAGCGGATAGCGGTGGGTGATCAAGGGCGCGAGATCCACTGCGCCGGTGGCCAGCAGCGCGCGCATGAGATGCCAGGTGTCCCAGATGCGGCGACCGTAGATGCCGCGCACGGTCGCGCCCTTGGTGACGATGTGCGCTGCCCAGTCCACCTGAACCGGCCGCGATGGCAGGCCGAGGATGGCGGCTTCGCCCCCCGGGCGCAGGGCCCGGAAGCCCTGGTCGATGGCCGGCGCGGCGCCCGACATCTCCAGCAGCACGTCGACGCCGGCACCGTCGGTGGCCGCCATGATGCCGGCCACCGGATCCTCGCGCGCGTCCAGGGCCAGGTCGGCGCCGAGCCGCCGGGCCAGGTCCAGGCGCCCAGGGTTCAGGTCGGTGACATAGACCGCCGCGGCGCCGGCGGCGCGTGCCACCGGCACGGCCATCAAGCCGATCAGGCCGGCGCCTGTGACCAGCACTCGCTTGCCGACCACGCTCTGGGCGTGCACCGTGTGCACCGCGTTGCCGAAGGGGTCCTGCAGGCTGGCGATCTCGGGCGCCAGGTCCGGCGGATTGACCCAAAGGTTGCGGGCGGCAGCCGCCGTTCGATCGCGAAGGCCCCGTCGCGGTCGATGCCGATGACCTCCATGTCCTTGGCCAGATGCTCCTGCCCGTGCACCACGTGGCGCGCGTCAGGCAGGAGGATATGGCCCTCGGCGGAGACCGGCGTGCCCAGGGCCAGGTCGACGACCCCCGCGCCCAGGGCCACCACCTCGCCGGCAAACTCGTGGCCCAGCACCACCGGCGGTTTGATCCGCCCCTGGCTCCATTCATCCCAGTTGTAGATATGGACGTCCGTGCCGCAGATGGAGGCCGCCGTCACGCGGATCAGGGCATCGCCCGGGCCCGGCTGGGGCACGGGGCGCTCGACCAGGGTCAGGCCTTCGCCCGGCGCGGTCTTGGCCAGGGCGCGCATGGTGCTGGGAAGGGACACGGGGCAGCTCGCTTGATGGAAGAGCGGATCGGGGCCCGGGGCCTCGGGGGCCGGCAGTATAACGCCGCCAAAGGGCGTTGACAAAGGTCGCCGCGGATGCTAGAGTGCCGCCCCTTGCGCCGCGTCCGGCCGGGCCGTACCGCCCTCCGCCGGCCGTGGATCGCGCCGACCAGCCCCGGCCCCGGACCGACACCCGATCGCCATGCCCTCCCGCTTCATCGCCTGGCTGGAAGCCCAGCCCATCGGCCGCCGCCGGCTTTACAGCGTCCTCGTCGCGCTCACGCTGGTCACCCTGCCCTGCTACGCCGGCGGACTGGCCCTGCGCGTCCTGGACGTGCGCCCGCCGGCGGCGCCGGAGCGCTTGCCCACCCAGGACCCGCGGCCCACGCCCACGGCCAGCGCCACATCGCGGATCATCCCTACCGTCGCCGCGCCGCCCACCTGGACCGCGGTCTGGCCTCCGGAAGACGAAGGGGAGCCCGAACCGGAGACGGCGACGCCGGATCCTGCCGCGCCGACGGCCGAGGGGCCGACGCCCGAGGCATCGCCCGGCGCTGCCGCGACGGCCACGCCCGCGGCGCCCACGGTCGCACCGACCGAGGCGCCCAGCGCCGAGCCCACGGCCGAGCCGGCCACCGGCGAGCCGCCGACCGAGGTGCCCACGGCGCCAGGTCCGCCGACCGAGGAACCGACGCCCATCGGCGGCTTCACCCCGCAGCCCGCGGCGCCATGAGCCGGCCTCGCCTGGACCTGGACGACCTGCTCGCGGCCTTGACGGCCGTGCCGGGCCTGAGCGGGCACGAGTCGGACATGGCCGCCTGCCTGGACCAGCGGCTGGGTCCGCTGGTGGACAGCCATCGACGCGACCCCATGGGCAACTGGCTCGGCCGACGCGCGCCGCGGCCCGCGCCGGCCCCCGGGGCCGCCCCGGCGCCCAGGCTCCTGCTGTCGGCGCACATGGACGCCATCGGCTTCATGGTCACGGCCATCGAGGACGGCGGCTTCCTCCGCTTCACCGGCCTGGGGGGCTGGGACGGCCGGCTGCTGCTGGCCCAGCCGGTGACCGTCCTGGGCGTTCGGGACCTCCCGGGCGTGGTGGGCTCCCGCCCGCCGCATGTGCTGGGTCCGGAGCTGAGCGGCAAGGTCCTCCCCTGGGAAGAGCTGTTCATCGACCTGGGCCTGCCGGAGGACGCGGTGCGCGCCCAGGTTCGGGTGGGCGACGTCATCGCGCCGCGGCGGGAGCTGCTGCGCCTGCAGGGCCGGCGGCGCGCCGGCCGGGCCTTGGACAACCGGGCCTCGCTGGCGGCGCTCATCCTGGCCATGGACGCTCTGGCGGCGCGGGAGCATCAGGCCGAGATCCTGGTCCTGGCCACGGTCCAGGAAGAGGTGGGCCTGCGCGGCGCCCGGCCGGGCGTCTGGGCCCTGGAGGCGGACGCCGCCATCGTGCTGGACGTCACCTTCGCCGGTCAGCAAGGGCTTTCCGAGCTCCCTGGCAGCCTCGGCGGCGGCCCCTTGATCGGCGTCGGCCCCAACATCCATCCTGCGATCGAGCGGCGGCTGCGCGACCTCGCCCGCGCCGACGAACTGAAGCATGGCCGCGAGCCCATGGCCGGCGCCAGCGGCACGGACGCCTGGGCCTTCCAGGTGGCGGCCGCCGGCCTGCCCACCGGTCTGGTCTCGGTGCCCATCCGCTACATGCACAGCCCGGTGGAGACGGTGGACCTGGCCGACATCGAGCGGGCCGGGCGCCTGGTCGCCGCCTTCGCGGCCGCCTTCGACCGCGACCTTGTGGATGACCTGATTCCGGAGCTGCACGGTGTCACCGTCGACTGAAGTACTCGACCTGGACCTGCTGCGCCGCCTGTCCGAGGCGCGCGGCGTCTCCGGCGACGAGGGCCGGGTACGGCGCATCCTGGTGGACGCCGTCGGCGACCGTCTGGAAGACCTGCGCGCCGACGCCATGGGCAACCTCTACGGACGGCGCGCCGCCGCGGCTGCGCCGGCGACCGACCGCCCGGCACCGCGGGTGATGCTGGCGGCGCACATGGACGAGGTGGGCCTCATGGTCACCGCCGTCGGTCGCGACGGGCTCCTGACCGTCGACGCGGTGGGCGGCCTGGATGCCCGGGTGCTGGCCGGCCAGCCGGTGCTGGTGGGCGAGGAGGGCCTGCCGGGGGTCATCGGCCTCAAGCCGGTGCATCTGAGCACGGCCGGCGAACGGGAGCAGCCGCCCAAGTTGAAGGACCTGCGGGTGGACATCGGCGTGGACAGCGGCGATGCCGCCGACCGACTGGTCGCCGTGGGTGACGGCGTCACCTTTGCCACGGTGTTCCAGGACCTGGGCCCCACCGTCCTCGGCAAGGCCTTTGACGACCGTGGCGGCTGCGCGGTGCTCTGCGCGCTGATGGACGAGGTCTACCCGGTGACCTTGGAGGCGGTGTTCACCGCGCAGGAGGAGGTGGGGCTGCGCGGGGCGCAGGTGGCCGCCCACCGGCTGGCGCCGGACTGCGCCATCGTCCTCGAATGCGGGACCACCGACGACACGCCCAAGGACCGTGACGACACGCCGGTCATGCGCCTGGGCTTCGGCCCGGCCATCACCGTGATGGACCGTTCGATGATCGCCGACCGCCGGCTCCTGGCCCATCTGGTGGCCACCGCGGAGCAGTTGGGCATTCCCTACCAGATCCGCGCGCCCAAGGGCGGCGGGACGGACGGCGGACGCATCCACCTGTCGCGCGCGGGCGTGCCCACGGCGGTGGTCTCCATGCCCTGCCGCTACCTGCACGCGCCGGCCAGCCTGCTGGCCAAGTCGGACATGCGGCATACCATCGATCTCGTGCGCTCAGCGCTGCGGCGCCTGAGCTGGGAGGACCTGGCACCATGACTGGCAATGAGAACCGAGACAAGGACCACGGCCGGGCCGAGTTCCAGACGCTCCTGGAAGCGCTGTGCACCGTCTGGGGGCCTTCCGGCCGCGAAGACAGGGTGCGAGCGCTGCTCCTCGAGCTCATCGCCCCGCACGTCGACGAGACGCGGGTGGACGCCCTGGGCAATCTGATCGCCGTCCGCCACGCCGCGACCGGGGGCGCCGACGCGCCGCGGATCATGGTGGCTGCGCACATGGACGAGATCGGCGTGGTGGTGACCCACGTGGACCCGGGCGGCTTCCTGCGCTTCGGCCCGGTGGGCGGCATCCTGACCGGCAACCTCATCGGCACGCGGGTCACGTTCGAGGACGGGATGGTGGGGGTGATCGGCGCCGAGAAGCGCGTCGACCCGTCCAAGGCGCCGACGCTTGAGGAACTCTTCATCGACGTCGGCGCCGCCGACGCGGCGTCGGCCGGGCGGCGCGTCGGTGACATGGCCGCCTTCCACCACCGCCTGGACTGGTCGGGCGGCCGCCCGATCGCTCCCAACCATGACGACCGCATCGGCTGCGTGATGCTGGTGGCGGCGCTTAGGCGTTTCACGCCCGCGGCGAACACGCTGGTGGCGGTCTTCAGCACCCAGGAGGAGGTGGGGACCCGCGGCGCGGAGACTGCCGCCTACGGCGTCGCGCCGCAGCTGGCCATCGCCCTGGACATCACCGGCGCCGGCGACACGCCGAAGGCGCCTCC
>JBGAUA010000062.1:0-17932 GCA_044228875.1 Anaerolineae bacterium | reverse complement strand
CCCCGACCGCCTCTGCGCCCCCCCGCGTCCTATGCGCCTGGTTGCCACATGTGCCGCTCGCCCTGGCGGAGCGCGAAGACCTTCGGCGCATGGGGCGCCCCCTGGTCGTCGCCACGCCGGAGGCTCAGGGCCTCCGCGTCCAGGATCGCTCCTACGCCGCGCACCTCGCCGGCATCCTGCCAGGCATGACCGTGACGGAGGCCCGCCGGCTCTGCCCCGGTCTGGAGGTCCTCCCCGCCCGGCCGGAGGTCTACGCCACGGTCTTCCAGTCCCTGCTGGCGGCCCTCAACGACGTCAGCCCCGCCGTTGAGCCCGCCGACCTCGCCCAGGGATGGCTGAGCACCGCGGGGCTCGTCCCCCGCGGCGGCTCCGAACAGACCCTCGCGGACGCCGTGTTGGCCGCCGTACGCGGCGCCACCGACCTGGACGCACGGGTGGGGCTGGCGGCGGGCAAGCTGACCAGCCGCATCCTCACCCGCTACCTGGGGGAACGCGGCAGCATGGTCCTGCCTCCGGGCAAGGAAGCCTTGTTCCTGGGGGGGCTTCCCGCCCATTACCTACCCCTGGCCGCCGGCACGCTGACCGCTTTGCGGGAGCTGGGCGTCATCAAGGTGCATCAGTACGCCGACCTGCCGCAAGACGGCATCCTCGCCCGTTTCGGCCATGCCGGCCTGCGCGCCTGGCGCCTGGCCCATGGAGAGGACGATCCCCGCGTGCGCCCATGGGCCCAGGAGCCCCTGTTGGAGGCCGTGCACGCCTTCCCGGAGCCCATCGCCAACCACCGCAGCCTGGAGCATCATATCGGCCAGCTGGCGGCTCGGCTGGCCGGCCCCCTCGCGCGGCAGTTCCAGATGGCCGGCCGGCTTCGCCTTCAGCTGGACCTGGAACGCGGTCAGCCGCTGATCCTGGAGCGCCGGCTCCTGACGCCCCTGGCCGGCGCCGCCGCCCTGACGACGCAGGCCGTCGCCCTGCTGCACCAGATCGCTTGCCGCACGCCCGTGGACCGGCTGAGCCTGGCCGCGCAGGGGCTCTGCCCCACCACGGCCCGCCAACTCAACCTCTTCCGCCAGGAAGAAAGCGCTCAGGAGCGCATCGAAGCCGCCTTGCAGCGCATCCAGACCCGCTATGGCGAGGCGGCGGTGCAGCAAGGGCAGATCCTGGACCCCGATGCCCCGCTCCATGAACGTCGCGTCACGGCGCGGGCCTGGGAGCCGCAGCACCATGCCCGATCCACCGGCTCCGCGGCGGCGGACTGATCGGCGAACGGATCGCCGATCAGTCCTTGGCCCTCCGAATCAGGGAGCCCCGCTCGCCGCGGTCTCCTCCGGCGTCGCCGATTCATCAGGCGTCGCATCGTCGGGCGTCGCATCATCGGCCGCCGCATCGTCGCCGATGGCCTCGTCGGTGCCCGAATCCGTGGCAGCGGCGTCCGGGTCGACGGGATCGCCGTCGCGCTGCCCCTCGATGCCGCGGCAGGTGGTCTCCACCTTGGGGCGGCCGTCGAGGAACTTCTTCTGGCTCTCAGCCTGGAAGTACAGCGGATCGTTCGGATCCGCGCGCTCCAGGATGGCGGAGAAGTCCTCGTAGGCCAGGTTGAAGCAGCCCAAGGCATAGCGCAGCATCCCCCGGTTCCAGAGCGCCTGCGGGTCCTGGCCGAGATCGATCGCCTTGGTGTAGTCCCGGGTGGCGTTCTCGTCGTCGCCCAGGTTCTGGTAGGCCAGACCGCGGTTGCCATAGGCCTGGGAGAGACCGGGGCTGAGCTCGATGGCCTTGTCGAAGTCCGCGATGGCCTCCTGGTAGGACTCCCGGTCCACGTAGATGCGCCCACGATTGGCATAGGCCTCGGCGTAGTCCGGGCGCAGCTCGATGGCCTCGCTGAGGTCCTTCAGCGCGTCATCCTGATGCTTGTCCATACCCATGTAGGCCACGCCGCGATTGTTGAGGATCTCGGCCCGCTGTGTATCGGTGGGCGCCGGATCGGTCATGGCCAAGGCGGCGTCGTAATCCGCGACGGCCTTCGCCGGCTGCCCGCTGGCCTCGTAGGCGATCCCGCGGTTGATGTGCGCGATCAGCACGGAATCGCCCTGCTCGATGGCCTGGCCGAAGGCCTCGATGGCCGCCGGGTAGTCACCCGCCTGCAGCGCGCTGTTGCCGCGCGCGTGCGGCCGCGCCACGAGCGCGCAGCCCGCGAGGAGCAAGCCGGCAAGGAGCGGCAGGGTGATGGAGGGGAATCGCATGGGGTCTCTCCTGGCAAGGGCATGGGCAAAGGAGGACCAGACTAGGCGCGGCATCCTCGCCGGGCAATACGCCATTGGTGGTAGTTGGGGAGGCTGGCGTCTCAGGCCCCGTCCCGGCCCTCCTCCGGGCCTGGTCCGATGGTAGCAGTCGGACGGCAGATGAAGACGAGCATGCTGGCCATGTCCACCGGCAGCCATGAGGCCGCCAGGCCCAGCAGACGGCTGGGATGCCCGAAAAGGCCCGGCAGGTCCGCCGCGCGCAGGGGCCTGCCCTCCGCACCCTCGCTTCCCAAGCAGCGCAGCACCTGCAAGCCGGCGGCTTCGATCAGCCGCTGCCACTGCCGCCGGGTGCCATAGCGCTGGATGGGCTGCCCGTCGTCGTGCACCTCGCCTGTGCGCCAGACATGCAGCACGTTCCAACGCAGACCGAAGCTGTTGGGCACCAGGATCAGGGCCAGGCCGGCCGGGTCCAGCACGCGGGCCATCTCCGCGAGACCGGCCGGCATGTCGGCGTAATGCTCCAGGCTGCCCACACTGGCCAGCCGCTGGAAATGGCCGTCGGGGAAAGGCAGCGCCGTACCATCGGCGGCCACCATGACGCCTGGCGCCAGGCCGATGCGGCCCCGCGCCAGGGCCACCTGCGACAGGTCCACCCCCTGGGCCTCCAGGCCGCGCGCGCGCGCCAGGCGCACCAGCTCCCCCTCACCACAGGCCACGTCGAGCAGCCGCAGGCCGGGCCGGGCATCCAGCCGGTCCAGGAGCCAGCCCAGATGACCCACCAGGTTCTGGATGCCGGACCGGGCATAGAGGGCGTCGTAGGCCGCCCGCGCCTGGTCGTCCGCCACGTGGCGCAACTCGATCATGCCCGCGCCGGCGGCGGCGGGCCCATCGCCGACGCGCGACGGCTTCGTCTCCAGTTCGGCCATGCGCGACATCTCCATCGTCAGCGATCCGCGGGCGCGGGGTCGACGTCGGGCCTGCCGCGGCGCCCGCCGCGGCGCACCGCCAGGGTGGCGAGCCCGGCCCAGGCGAGGAGGACCGCCAGGGTCCACAGCCGCCAGGCCAGGGTGAGGCCCAGGGCCAACGCGGCGGCAGGCAGCGTCCGACCACCGGCCGCAGCCAGGCAGAGCGGGGTCAGGAGAGCGATCATCCCCCCGTCCTTGAGCAGGGCCGTCGCCGGCAGCCAGGCCAGCAGGCTGGCGACGGCCACACCCAGGCCCCAGGCCGCCAGCACCGTCGCCGGATGGGCGGCGGAGGGCAGCAGGGAGCGGATGACCAGGATCAAGGCCAGCCCGCTGAGCCCCAGGACGAGCAGCTCCTGGCCGAGGAGGCGCGCCAGGAGCCCGAGGCGCGGCGCGGACGGCACAGGGTGGATGCGCAGCCCCCGCGCCAGGAGCGCGAGCAGCCGCCCGAAGACCCACGGATGCAGGGCGGCCAGACTGGCGGCGCCCACCGCCAGCAGCCAGGGCAGCGCGGCGGGCGGCACGCCGTAGGCAAAGGGCAGGGCCAGAAGGAACACGAGCAGTCCGGCCAGGCCCAACAAGCCCATCTCCAGCAGCATGGCCGCCCCGCTTCGCAAGGCACCCAGCCCTCGCTCGCGGTAATAGGCGACCCGCGTCAGCGGAGCCCAGATGCTGCCCGGCAGCACCTGGGCCAGGGCCGCCAGGGTATGGCCCTGCAGATGCTCCGCGAAGCGCATGCCGCGCAAGGGATCCTCCGGACCCGACGACGCCCCGTCCGGATGGGTGGCGGCCAGCATCCGCCGCCAGGCATCCACGGCCAGGAACCACCCCGGGGTCTGGACGAGGAAGGCCAGGGCCAGCAGCCCCGGCCGCAACCGGAAGCTGGCCCGCAGCTCGGGCGTCAACGCCGACCAGGCCGCCGCCAGGGCCAGGACCGGCCCCGCCACCAGAACCAGCCCCGCCAGCCGCCAGCGCCGCGATCGCAGATGATCCGACAAGCGGCCGGGAAGCCGGGCAGCAGCCACGCTCAAGACCCCTTGGGGATGCCGTTGGGCGGCGCGGGATAGAGGTGGCGGTGCACGTAGAGCCAGTCCGGGTAGGCGCAGAAGGCCTCGCCCTCGGCTCGTGCCGCGCAGAGGATGTACTCGCGCTTGGCAGCCAGGAAGGGCAAGGGCAGGGCCGTCACACCGTTGAGCAAGGCGTTGAACAGGCCCTTGATCCGGCTGGCCGCGTCGCTGCCCTTGAAGGTGGGCCACACGTTGGCCGTGGCCAGCTCCAACACACGGTAATGACAGGCCTCGAAGAGCCGCCCCACCTCACCGGGCGCGAACTCCCGGGCATGGCGGCCGTAGACGCCGTAGCCGCTGTAGGGGTATTCCGTCGGGCGCCCCAAGGCCATGTTGACCAGGCGCTTGACGTTGAGGAAGTTGGGCACGGTCAGGAAGAAGAGCCCACCCGGCGCCAGGACCCGGTGGCTCTCGGCCAGCATGTGGCTGGGGGAATAGCAGAGATGCTCCAGCACCTCCATGCACAGCACCACGTCGAAGTGGTCGTCCGGGAACGGGAAGGGGTCCTTCTCGATGTTGAAGACCTCCACCCGGATGTCCAGACGGCCATCGCCGTCCGGGACCGCCAACTCCACGACGGCGCCGCGGAGCTCCGCGGGCTCGCCCGGCCAGGCGCCGGCCTGCACGTTGGCGGCCGTCAACTCGCAATCGAAGGCCCGCGCCATCAGGACGCTGAAGTAGTAGGGCGCCCCCCCCAGCTCCAGGACCCGGAGACGGCGCCCCGCCGGCACATGGCGGCGGAGCATCGCCAGCGACAGGGCGGCGGAGCGGCCGTGCACCTCCACGTACTCGTCCATCTCCGGCGTGGCGTCCACGAGGGCCCGCCCGTCGATGGGGTCCCGCAGGATGCGCACCTGTCGCAGATAGCCGCGCAGGACGGCAGGGTCGGCCTGATCGGTGGCCGGGATCCCGCCGACAGGCTGTCGTCGTTGAGCATCGCGCATGGGGGCGTTCCCTCCTGTCAACGGCCGATAGCGGATTCCAGTCTATCACGGCCCGCCGACGCGGTCGACATCGGCGCCGCCGGCCAGCCATGGCAACCACAGGCGGACCGGCCGCCGCGCGAGGCCGAACACATGAATGGCCGCGTCCGCCGGATCGGTGACCAGCAGGCCGCCGTCACCGTCCACCGTCAGGTCGCCGGGCGGCCGGGGGTCGCCCGCCGCGGGCGCCGGCAGATCGTCGCGCGCGATCTCCCGGCCTTCCGGGTCCAGCAGCAGCAGCTCCCGGTGCGCCGTCAGCACCACGGGCTCGCCACCCGGCAGGAGGGCCAGGCGCAAGGCGCCGGCGGGCGCCGGCAGCTCGCGCAGCAGCGCGGCGTCGGCATCCAGCAGCAGCAGACCGGGCCTGACGAAGTCCAGGACCCAGATGCGCCCCCTGGCATCCACCTCGACGTCGTTCCACGGTGCGAAGCCCTCGCCCGGCGGCAGGTTGCGCTCACCGCGCGGCGCGCCGCTGTCGAGGTCGAAGAAGCGCAGTCGCCGCGCGCTGGCATCCAGAAGCACGACGCGCCGCCCCAAGGCGTCGACGGCCAGGGCGGTCAGGCTGCCGGGAGGGCTGGCATCCAAGGGCTCGGTCCAGTCCCTGATCCATACCCGTTCGGTGGCCGTTCCCCGGCGCCTGTGCCGCTCCAGGGTCAGGCGCTGCGTCCCCGGCGGCGCCACGTCGGGGTCCTGGGCGTCGTCCAGACTGTTGGCCTGGCGAGCGCGGGCGAGGAGGCAATCGCCGTCCGGCAGGCCGGCCACGGCCGCGGCGAAAGGACGCCGGGACTGCGCCAGCGCACGGCCCGCGCCGTCCAGCCATTGCAGGCGATGCGTCGCATCCGTGAGGCACAGGTCCGACCCCGCCGCGGCGATATGGGTCGGCTGCTGGTACCAGCCGGCCGCCAGCGGCGGAAAGCGCCACGAGCTCCGTTCGGCCACCTGTCGGCCGGTCACCGTCAGGCTCGTGACGCCGCCTTCATGCTCGCTGCTCGGCCCGTCCATGAGCCAGACCTCGCCGGCCCATCCGGCGGCCAGCGCGCGCCCTCCCCGCCGGATGGGCAAGGCCAGATAGCTGCCGCTGCGCCGGTCGAAATCGGTCACCAGGCGCCCGCCCAGCCCGTCGAGGAGGTAGCCGCGGCCGGCGCGGTCGAAGGCCAGGTCCCGCGGGTTGAAGTCCAGCCGCGTGCGCGGCGGCGCGATGTCGCCTTGACGGTCGAACACGTAGAGGATGGGCGGCAGGGTGACCACCGGGGCCTCGGCGGCGAACCAGATCTGCCCCTGCGCGTCCACGGCCAGGCCGTTGGGCAGCTCGCTGGCGAAGGACTGCGGCACCTGGACGGGGATGTTGTCCAGGGCGGCCTCGCCCGCCGGCGATCGGGTCAGGATGCCGCTGCGCCGCCGGTCGTAGACATGCAGGCGACCCTCCTCGCCGAGAGCCAGGGCCTCCGGCTGCTGGAAGTCCGCCCACTCCGCCAGGAAGCCGCCGGCCAGGGTGAAGCCGGCCACCGTGGCCCGCTCGCTGTCGGACACGTAGACGCGCTCGCGGAGCGGGTCCACCGCGACACCCATGGGGGTCAGGAAGGAGCGCCCCTCCAAGCGGTAGACGCCCAGCACCCGACCATCCGCGGCGAAGCGCTGCACGCGCCGCAGCTCCTTGTCCACCACCAGCAGGCTGCCGTCGGGAGCCAAGGCCAGATCCACGGGCGCCACCACGGCACCCAGCGCCGGCTCCGCCGTGGCGCGCCAGGTGGCCTGCCAGGAAGGCAGGCCGACGTCCTCGGCCCGCCCGGCACGGGGCGCCGCGGCGGCGGCGGCGGCGAGCGCCAGGAGCAGGGCGGCAAGGCGGGGGCAAGGACGGGGCGCTGAGAGTCTCACATCGACCTCCATGATGCGGGCGGTACGCACGCAGCCGATATCGTGTCGCGGATGGCCCAATCATATCGGACAAGTGAACGACAGGCGGACAAGCAGGCGATGACCCGGCGACAGGGGCGGCCCGCGCTGCTACAATCGGCCGCCATGCATGCCAACCTCCGCGCCGAGCCCGGCGCCGCCGCGCTCAGCCGCCCGGCCTGGACCTCGCCGCGGCGCGCCTGGCGGCGGCTGCGCGAATGGCTGCCGGATCTGCTCGCCGTCACCATCGGTCTGGCGCTGGCCCTGCCCGTCCTCCTTCCGGACCACCTGCCCCTGCCCCGCTTGCGCGGCGCGGACGCGGAGGCCGTCCTGCGCACGCTGGAGCTGACCTTGGCGCTGCGGGCGGGGCATTGGCCGCCGCGCTGGATGCCGGACGCCCTGTACGGCCTGGGCTACCCCTTCTGGAACTTCCACGGCCCCCTGCCCTACGTCGGCGCGGCGCTGGTGGCCCTGGGCCAGGCCGGCGTAACGGCCATCCAGGAAGGCTTGCCGGAAGTCCTGCGCCAAGGGGCCCGGAGTTCCGCCCTGGGGCAGGCCAACCTGGTCGCCGGCACGCGCGTGACCTTGGCCCTGTGGCTGATCCTGGCCGCCCTGGGCGCCTCCCGCCTGACGCGGCGCCATGCGCGCCGTCCGGGGGCCGCCCCGCTGGCCGCCCTGCTCCTGCCGACCGCCTTCCTCGCGGTCGCCGCCCTGGAAGGACCGGGGTCCGCCCCCAGCCGCCTCGGCCAGGCCGCCCTGCTCCCCTGGGCCCTGGCCGCCGTCCTGGACGCGGTCCTGGCGCCGGGACTGGGGGCGACGCTGCGCTGGGGCGGCCTGCTGGCCCTGCTCATCGCCTGCGAGCCGCGGCCGGAGCGCCCTTGGCTGAGTGGGTCCATTCTCGCCCTGGGCCTGGTGGCGCTGGCCTGGCGCCACCGCGGCGGCGCGCCGTCGCCGGGGCCGTCGGCCGACCGGCCCGCGCCCGGCGACGTCCCGCTCCGGCCCTGGGCCGGCCCAGCGCGGCTGCGCCGTTGGCTGGCGGAGCGCGAGCTGCGGCGCTGGTCGCATCGCCCCGGCCCGCGGCGTCTTGCCTGGCTGTCCGTGTCCGGCGGCGCGACGCTGGGCCTGGCCCTGGCCGCCTGGCTCTGGCTACCGGCCATCGTCGAACGCCCCGAGCTGGATCGGGTGCTGCCCGGCAAGGTGCTGGGCGGCGGAACGCTCTCGCTGGCCAACGAAGGCCCCGAGCGCGGCGACATGACGGTCTACGAGAGCCTGACGGGGCGTCTGGCCACCTTGCCCGCCGCGCCCCTCCCCGCGGCCGTCCACCAGCGCCCCGCCGGCGGCCTGGCCACGGCCCTGGGGCATCAGGGCAACCCGCGTACGCTCTCCAGCGTCACGCAGCTCGAGCGGGTGACGCCGGGACTGCGCGATCCCGCCCGCCGCGACTGGCGGCTGGTCATCAGCGGCAACCACCGCGGCAGCCTGGCCTTCCCCATCCTGTGGTTCCCGGGTTGGGAGGTGCAGGTCAACGGCGGGCGCCCGCGGGAGACGAGCGCCGTCGAGGGCTCCGGCTGGTTGAAGCTTACCTTGGAGCCGGGGGAATGCGCCTCGGACTGCAGCATCGTGCTGCGGCTGGGGCGCAGCCCGGTGCGCGCCGCCGCCGAGATCCTGTCGCTGCTGGCCCTGCTGCTGTGGCTGTCGCTCTGGCTCGTCGACCGCCGCCGCGGGCTGCTGCGCGGCCTCCTGGCCGCTGCCTTGGCCTTGGTCGCCGCCGCGCTGCTCGCCTGGGCTCTGCCGCGGCCGGACCCCGGCGAGCCCGCGCTCTTCGCCTGGCTGCCGCAGACAGGCGCGGCCCTCCCGATGGACCTGCCCGCCGGGCTGGCCTGGGAAGGCGGCGGCAAGCGCCCGCTCCTGATCGATGCCGTCATGAGCAGTCCGGCATCCAGGGGCATGCCGCCGGCCCCGCGAACGGCCCGCGCCAGCACCCTGCCCTTGGACGCCGGCGACACCTTGGAGCTGCGGCTGCGCTGGAAGCAGGCTCCGCCGGACCTCGCGGTCAGCGCCCGGCTGGTGCTGGCCGCGGCCCCCTTGCTGAACCGGCGCGACGCGGCGGCGACCGCCGAAGCCCGGGTGGACGACAGCGGCGGCGCCCTGCTCAGCCTGAACGTGCCGGCCACGACCGTCCCCGGCCTGTACCTGCTGCGGCTCGATGTCACGGCCGGCGAGACGACCCTGCGTCCGACGGGCGCCGGCGCCGAAGGCGAGGTCTATCTAGGCCCCATCCGCGTCCGCCGACTGCCGGAGCGATTGCCGGCCACCGAGGGCAACCTGGCCCAGTTGGGCGACCTCACCGTGCTGGCGATGGTGGCCGAGGACCCGATCGTCGCCGCTTCGCCGGACGACGCCCAACCGGACGTGTCGGGCGATGCGGCGGCGACCTCCGCCGCCGACTCGGCCGGCTGGTTGCCCGTGCGCATCACCTGGAAGGCGGCCCGCCCCCTGGCCTTGGACCACAGCCGGATCCTGCGGCTCCTGGAGCCGGGCGGCGACGTCCTGGCCGAGGCGGCGGGGATGCCCTTCGACGGCGTCTTCCCCACCAGCGCCTGGCCGGCCGGCGAACCGATCGGCGAGGTCGTCTGGCTGCGCCTGCCGCCCAAGGCGCGGATGAAGGCGGATCGCTACCGCCTGGAGGTGGAGTTGCTGGACGGCCTATCCGGCGACAGCCTGGGTAGCGCCCAGATCCGGGACCTGAGCCTGGATCCCTGAGACCATCGCGCCATGACCCCCGATCTGCAGACCAAGCTCGACAGCCTGCCCACCGTCCCCGGGGTGTACCAGTACTACGCGGAGGGCGGCGAGTTGCTGTACGTGGGCAAGGCGGTCAACCTGCGCAACCGGGTGCGTTCCTACTTCCACCAGTCGGCGCGGCTGGAGCCCAAGACGAAGCGTCTGGTCAGCCATATCGCGGACCTGGAATGGATCGTGACCGCCTCCGAGCTGGAGGCCCTGCTCCTGGAGATGAACCTCATCAAGGAGCACCGTCCGCGCTACAACATCCTGCTAAAGGATGACAAGCGCTACCCCTATATCAAGGTCACCTGGGCCGAGCGCTATCCCAAGGTCTTCGCCACGCGGCGGGTGCTGCAGGACGGCTCCCGCTACTTCGGGCCCTACAGCAGCGCATCGGCCATGCGCGAGACCCTGGGCTCGCTGCGCAAGGTCTTCCCCTTCCTGGACTGCGACCGCACCATCACCGGCCGCGACCCGCGCGCCTGCCTGTACCTGGACATCGGGCTTTGCCTGGGGCCCTGCGTGGGCGCGGTGGACCAGGCCGGCTACCGGGCCATGATCGACCGCCTCTGCCGCTTCCTGGACGGCCATGCCGGCGAGGTGCTGAGCGGGCTCCGGGAGGAGATGGCCGCCCATGCCGCCCGCCTGGAGTTCGAGCGGGCGGCTCGCGTGCGGGACCGGGTGCTGGCCATCGAGCAGGTGGTGGAGCGGCAGCGCATCATCGCCCCGACCCTGTCCGACCAGGACGTGGTGGCCGTGGCCCGCGAGGACGGGGCGGCCGTCGCCCAGGTCTTCTTCGTGCGCAACGGCAAGCTCATCGGGCGCGAGAGCTTCCAGCTATCCGGCGCGGCCGAATCCCCCGACGAACTGCTGGCCGCCTTCATCAAGCAGTTCTACGGCGACGGCGCCAAGGTGCCCGGGGAGATCGTGCTGCCGGAGCATATCGTGGAGAGCGAGATCATCGAGCGCTGGCTGGCGGAGCGGCGCGGCACGAAGGTGCGCCTGACCGTGCCCCAACGCGGACGCAAGCGCGAGCTGGTGGACGTGGCCGTCAGCAACGCCGCGGAGACCCTGCGCGTGCTCCAGGCGGCCCACATCGTCGAGACCGAGAGCGGCGTGGCCGAGCAGGCCCTGGCTGAGCTGCGCGACGCCCTGGCCCTGTCCGGGCTGCCGCGGCGCATCGAATGCTACGACATCTCCACCCTGCAGGGCACCCATACGGTGGCGTCGATGGTCGTCTTCGAAGACGCCGCGCCGGCCAAGGCCGACTACCGCCACTTTCGCATAAAGAGCCTGGACGGCCAGGACGACTTCGCCGCCATGGCCGAGGTGCTGACGCGACGCTTCGAGCGGCTCTGCCGCCACCGCGAGGCCCTGGCCGCGGGCATGGCCGATCCGGACGCCGCGACAGGCGCCTTCGAGACGTCGCCGGATCTCGTCCTCATCGACGGCGGCAAGGGCCAGCTGGGCCGCGCCCGACAGGTCATGCAGGACCTTGGTCTGGACGCCATACCGTTGGTTTCCCTGGCCAAGCAGCGCGAACAGCTCTTCCTGCCCGGCCAACGCGACCCGGTCATCCTGCCGCGCGACAGCCAGGCCCTGTACCTGGTCCAGCGCTGCCGTGACGAGGCCCACCGCTTCGCCATCAGCTACAACCGCAAGCTGCGCAGCGCCAGCGGCCTGCGCTCCAACCTGGACGACGCCCCGGGCATCGGCCCCAAGCGGCGGCGGGCGCTCCTGGTCCATTTCGGCTCGGTGGACGGCATCCGCAACGCCTCGGTGGACGCCCTGGCGGCCGTCCCCGGCATGACCCGGCGCGCCGCGGAAGAGCTCAAGGCCTACCTGTGAACGTCGGCAGCCTGGATCAGGCGGTGGCCCACCTGGCGGCCACGTCGCTCTTCGGCAACCTGCCGCGGCGGGCGCTGCTGGCACTCGCCCCGGTGGTGCAGCAGACGGAGATCGCCGCGGGTTCGGTCATCACGCCGCAGGGGCGGGTGGACGCCAGCCTGTGGATCGTCATCGACGGCATGGTGAGCTTCCAGCGCCAGAGCCCGGACGGGGGTCAGGTGCATCAAGGCATGTCGGGCTACGGCACCGTCATCGGTGCGCGCGGCGTCTTCGCCGATGAGCCGCGTGACAGCAGTGCCCTGGCCTTCGACCGGGTCAAGCTGCTGGTCCTGGACGGCGAGGTGCTCTGGGAGATCCTGCGCACGGACGCGCAGCTGCTGGACCTCATGGTGCTGCCCGACGAGCTGCGCGAGCGCCTGAGGATCCCCTCGGGCGGCCGAGGTCCGGGCGGCGAGCGGACCATCGCCATCTTCCGGCGCCATCCGCTCACGGTGCTGCCGGGCCTGGTCGGGCTGCCCCTGGCGGTCTTCCTGGCCTCGTCCGGCTTGGTCTGGCTGGCGGCCATGTCCGGCATTCCCGGCCCCTCAGCCCTGGTGGCCATGGCCGGGCTGGTCCTGGCGGCGACCGCCGCGGCGGCGGTCTACGCCTTTTACGACTACTGGCATGACTGCCTGGTGGTGACCAACCGCCGGGTGATGAACGTGGAGCGCAAGCCCTGGATCGACGAGCGGCGCTCCGCGGCCCGCCTGGACCGGGTGCAGGACGTGCGCTTCGTCCAACCCAGCCTGATGGCCCGGCTGCTGGACTACGGCACCATCTACGTGCAGACCGCCGGCGCCCGCGGCAAGCTGAGCTTCGACCGCGTCCACCACCCGCGCCAGGCCCGCGATCTCATCTTCGAGCAGACCGGCCGGGCCCGCGATCGCGCCGGATCCGAACGCCAGGCGATGATCGCCCGCAAGGTGCTGGGCGCCATGGGCCACGGCTCCACGCCCGGCGACGAGCCGCTGCGCATGGCCAGCCAGGAGGACGTGGCCCAGGTGCGGCGGCCGGGCCTCCTGCTGCGCGCCGTCCGCTACCTGCTGCCGCCCACGCGCTCCGAGACCCCGGACGGCACCATCACCTTCCGCAAGCATTGGTGGAGCCTGCTGCGACACGGCTGGTTGCCCATCGGCCTGTGGCTCCTGGCCACGGGGGCGATCATGGCCGCCCTGGTGGGCTCCGGACCACTGGCAGGACCCGTTGCCGGCGCGGGACTCGTCCTCTGGCTGGCGCTCCTGGCCTGGGCCTGGTGGGTCTTCGAAGACTGGCGCAACGACCTCTACGTGGTGACGCGAGAACTGGTCATCGACATCAACCGCCGGCCGCTAGGCATCTTCTCCGAGCAGCGGCAGGCGCCGCTGGGGCAGGTACAGGACGTGCGTTTCGTCATTCCCAACCCCTTGGCCGCCATCCTGCGCTTCGGCGACGTGGTCATCGAGACGGCGGCGGAATCCGGCAGCTTCACCTTCGACTCGGTGCGCAACCCACAGGCGGTCCAGGAAGAGATCTTCCTGCGCCTGGACCAGCGGCTGGCCGCCCTCCAGCGCGCCGAGCAGGACAAGCGCGATGAGGAGCTGGTTCGCTGGATCTCGGCCTACCACCAGATCACGAGCGCCGACCCGGACGACCCCAAGGCGGTCGACCGGGCCACCGACTGGCTGCGGCGCGGCCCCTGACGGCGCCCTGCCGCTGGAACCCCGGCGCCGCTTCACCCGTATCAACCCTATCCTCTGCGTTCAACCCTCATCCTCCGCGATGTCGCCAACGGAGCCGTCCATGAACAGCCTCTCCTTTCCGGTCATCGTCCAGCGCCGGCGGCGGCGCTTCGCCATCCCCTGGTCGATCCTGTGGCTGGCCCTGGTCGCCCTCCTCGCCCTCCTGCCCTGGACGGTGTCCAACGACCTGAACCCGGCCACGGTACCCACCGTCGCGATCCTGGCCGTGACCTGGCTATGGGTTCTGGGCTGGCGGGCGATCCACCGCCGGCTGCCCCATGTGCGCCTGGACTGGTTCGGTCCCGCGGTGCTGCAGACGTTGCTCCTGGCCATGACCGCCTTCTTCAGCCTGCTCCTCGTGATCATGCGCGACAGCGCGGTGCTGCGCAGCAGCAGCCCCGACGGGCGGCTGCACGCCGTGCTGCTGGCCGCGCCGGGCGGCAGGGAACATTACGTCGCGGAAGAGCTGGACCACGGCCTGATGGTCCGCCGCGTGGCGCGCATCGGCTATGCCCTGGGCCGGCGGCCGCCCGAACGCTTCGAGCTGCGCTGGAAGCCGGCGGCAGGGCGTCTGGAGGTCTGGGGCGACGGCGAGCTGCTGGAAGCGACCGCCTACGACGACCATGGCCTGATCCCCAGCGACGCGTTGAGCGAGAGCGGCGGCGGCGCGTCCGCGCCGGGGGGCGGCGGGGAATGACCGGCGGCTAACTAAGCGCCGGACAGACTCACATCGCCTGCCCTCAGTGTGTGGAGGCGCCCCCGGTCGTCCCGCAGCAGCAGGGCGCCATCGGCGGTCACGCCCTCCGCCAGGCCCTCGAGCGCCGGCCCATCCCGCAGTCCCCGCACCGTGACGCGCCGGCCCAAGGTGGCCAGCTCGGCCGCCCAGCGGGGGGTCAATGCCTCCCCGGCGGCCAGCCGCGCCAGCTCCGCCGCCGCGGCGCGCAGCAGGTCGGCCGCCAGGTCACCACGGTGGAGTCGCGGGTCCTCGTCCGCGGCCTGCAGCGCAATGGCCAGGCTGGTGGCGTCAGGGAGGCCGGGGAAGGCGCGCTGGCGGAGGTTCAGCCCCAGCCCCAGGATGACCCGCGGCCCCGCCGCGTCCCAGACCAGCTCGGTCAGCATCCCCGCTGCCTTGCGCCCTGCCAACAGCAGGTCGTTGGGCCATTTCAGCGCTGCCATGGCGGGGTCGGGCAGCCGCGAGCGCAAGGCGGCCAAGGCCCCCAAGGCCAGGGCCATGGGCAACTGGGCCAGACGCTCTGGATCCTGGAGGGCGGGCGGAGGACGCAACAGCACCGACAGCATGAGCGCCTGGCCGGGAGCCGCCTGCCAGGACCGGCCCAAGCGACCGCGCCCCGCGGTCTGTCGATCGGCGACAACCGTGGCGCCTTCGGGGGCCCCGTCCTCGGCCAGCCGCGCCAGGCGGTCCATGGTGGAGTCCAGCTCGGCGTGGACCTCCAGAGGCAGGCCCAGAAGGCAGCCGGCAAGGGCGGCGCGAAGGCGCATCGGCTCGAGGTCAGCCGCCAAAGGCGAGGCGTTCACGCGAAAACCGGGGCGGGCAAGACCACCCGGCGACGGCTCAGGGCCGATCGCGGAAAGGGAAGCGCAGGGATTGCTGCAGGCCGGAGTCGGGATCGTCCAGCCGCGGCTTCTGCATCCGCGGCAGGAAGGCGCGGTGGGTGACGCGCTTGACCCTTGCGGTGGCGATGACCGCCGACGTCGCCGAAGGGACAGCGCTGGCCACGGGGGTCGGCGAGACAGGCGTCCTGGTGGGCGACGGCGCCGCAGTGGGCGGCTCCAGAGGCGCCTTGAGGACCAGGATCGTCCGCTGGGGGAACTCCGCCTGCAGGCCGCCGCCGTCGCTGCGTCTGAGGACGGTCCAGGCCCGAATGCCGCTGTTCTGCTCGCCGAGCAGGGAGGGTCGGATGCGGTAGGTGAGGGTCAAGCCGCCGCTGGCCAGCACGGGCACCTTCCACCGCAGCGAGAGGCCGGCCTGCGGGTCCTCGTTGACGAAGGGATCGGGCTCGCCGGGTCCGCTGACACCCGCCAGCTCGAGATCGGGTGGCAGCTGCTGGGTGATGGTGGCATCCTCCAGAACCAGGTCCACCAGCTCACGGCGCAGCTTGGCGAAGGCGCCGGCCAACTGGCCCGCGTCGGTCACCGCCAAGGCGAAGCGGGGCTGGCTGGCGGCGCTGCGCATGCATTCCTGGTCGCAGTCGGGCCCGACGCAGACCGTGCCCAGGAGGGCGCCGTCGCGCTTGAGGTCCTGCGAGGCATGCTGCACCGGATTGCAGCCGGCCTGGTTCGTCCCGTCGGAGAGCAGCAGCACGGCCGCCAAGGGCCGGGTCGCCGACTGCCGGCGCCCCTTCTTGAGCAGCTCGCCGGCCTCCACGAGACCCGAGGTGATGTCCGTGCCGCCGGTGGGGGCGTTGCCGAGCTTGCTCAGGCAGCCGATCAGCTTCGCGGCCTGGTTGGTCAGTGGGCAGACCGTCTCGGCGCTGTTGTTGAAGCTGACGATGCCCACCGAGGTGCTCGGATGGTCGGCGAGGTTCAGGTCCTCGACGAAGGCTCGCGCCGCGTTCTTGGCCTGCATCATGGGCTGGCCCTGCATCGACGCCGAGGTGTCGATGGTCAGCACCACGTGGAGGGGATGGCCGGCCGCCTGGCCGCAACGCGGCCGTAGGATCAGCCTGACGTCGACGGTCTCGCCGAGCAGGATGACCGAGGGATCGACGGTCCTCTCCACCTCCACCTGGCAGGCGCCCGGCTCCTCCTCAGCCGCCAGGGACCGCGGCAGGAGCAGCGCCAAGGTGGTCGCGGCGCAAGCCAGCAGCGCCGCCCCCAGAACGGGACGGGCGGACAGGCGGAGGAACCGGTGGCTCCGAGGCTCCATGAACCTATATGCTAACATTCTTTTCTGGTTCGTCAATACCCTGGCTGACATTCCTGATTTGTCGGATCGCGCCGGCCACCGGCCCCTTCAGCCCAGCGACCTGCCCATGACGCCGCCCATCATCCAATTCGAGCAGGTGGCCAAGGCCTACCCCGAAGCCGGCCGCAGCCATGCGGTGCTGCGGGATGTCAGCTTCGAGATCGCCGCCGGCCAGGTGGTGGCGGTCCTGGGGCGCAGCGGCTCGGGCAAGACCACCGTGCTCAACCTCATGGCCGGCATCGACCTGCCCTCCGCGGGCCGGGTGCGGGTGGCCGGCGAGGATCTGGGCGCCATGACCGACCGCGAGCGCACGCGCTTTCGCCTGCGGCGGATCGGCTTCGTCTACCAGTTCTTCAACCTGATCCCCACCCTGAGCGCAGTCGAGAACGTGCGCCTGCCCTTGGAGCTGGGCGGCGAGCCCTTGGCCCGGGCGAACCGCCGCGCGCTCTCGGAGCTGGCGGCGGTGGGCCTGGCGGACCGCGCCGCCAGCTTCCCGGATCGCCTTTCCGGCGGCGAGCAGCAGCGGGTGGCCATCGCCCGCGCCCTGGTGACCGACCCGCCGCTGATCCTGGCCGACGAGCCCACCGGCAACCTCGACCCGGAGATCGGCGACCAGGTGCTGGCCCTGCTCTTGGAGCGGGCCCGCGCGCCGGGCCGCAGCCTGATCATGGTCACCCACAGCCGCCGCATCGCCGCCGCCGCGGACCGCGTCCTGCGCGTGGAGGGCCATGGCGTGATCGAGGCCCTGCCGGAGCCGGCTTGATCCCGCTGGCCCCGCTGGCGCGCATCGCCTGGTCGCAGGCGCGGCGCCGGCCGCTGCAGTCGGGCCTCCTGGTCCTGGGCGTGGCCCTGGGCGTGGCGGTCTTCGTCGCCGTCGAGCTGGCCAACCAGAGCGCCATGGCGGCCTTCCGCCTGTCGCAGGAAACGGTGGCCGGCCGCGCCACCCACCGCGTCGTCGGCGACGGCCGTCGGCTGGACGAGGCCGTCTACACCCGGCTGCGCGTCTCCCTGGGCCTGACGCGGAGCGCGCCGGTGGTGCAGGGCGAAGCCCGCGTCGACCGACCGGGCGGCGAGAGCCTCGGCATCTTGGGCGTGGACCCTCTCGCCGAAGCCCCCTTCCGCTCTCTCCTGGGCCCGGCCGACGCCGCGCCGGGCGACGACCTGCTCGGAGCGCTCCTGGCGGAGCCGGATGCCGTCTTCCTCGGCGAGGATCTGGCGAGCCGCCTGGGGGTGGCGCCCGGCGACCGCCTGCCCCTGGACGCGGAGGGCCGGCGGGTGAATGCGCGGGTGGTAGGCCTCCTCAAACCCACCGACGCCCTCAGCCGCCGTGCCCTGCAAGGCCTGCTGCTGGCGGAACAACGCTACTCCGCTCAAGTCGCTGAGATCATCCGCTGCGATCCCAGTCTCACCTCGCGCCTGCTGCGCCTCGTCAACTCGGTGTATTACGGTTTGAGCACGCCCGTGAACAGCAT
>JBGAUA010000061.1:0-18306 GCA_044228875.1 Anaerolineae bacterium | reverse complement strand
CGGTCGTCGCCACGCCCCAAGGTGGAGCGCGGACCGGCTCCCGGCGACGGTGCGTCGGTGCCGCGGTCGCTCCTCGCGCCGCTTGATCCGGCTGACTGGCCGGACCTGTCCGGTGTCGTGACCGAGGACGACGAGCCCGTGGACAATGTCTTCTCCGAGAAGCAGCAGCGCCTCCTGACCGAGCCGCTGTACACGTCCTGGCCCGGCCCGGGGCCGGGGCGGCCCTTTGTGGCCCTGGCCAACGTCGGCTTGTTCCATACGGTCGGCCAGCCGCCGCTGGTGCCGGACATGATGCTGAGCCTGGACGTGGCGGCGCCGGACGAACTGTGGACCAAGGCGCACCGGTCGTACTTCATCTGGGTCTACGGCAAACCGCCGGATGTCGTGGTCGAGGTCGTTTCCAACGACGAGGGCGGCGAGGGCGATCGGAAGCTGGCGCTGTACGCGCGAATCGGTGTCCCCAGCTACGTCATCCACGACCCGGAGCGGCATCTGAGCGACGATGTCCTCCGCGTGTACCGCTTGGATGGCGGGGCGTACCGCCTCGCGGCCGACGGCCGTCTGCCCCGTGTGGGGCTGCAGGTGGGGCTGTGGCGGGGCGTGTACGAGAACGTGGACGAGACCTGGCTGCGCTGGTCGGACGCGGCGGGCCGGCTGCTCCTAACCGGCGCGGAGCGGGCCGCGGAGGCGGAGGCGCATGCCGCGGAAGCGGAGGCGCACGCCGCGGAAGCGGAGGCGCATGTCACGGTGGCTGAGACGCGAGCCGCAGAGGCCGAGGCCCGCGCCTCAGGCCTGGCGGCCCGGCTCCGCGCGCTTGGTGTCGATCCCGATTCCGTCTGACCAATCCGCCTGAACAGCCCGTCCGACCAGTCGGCCTGACCTGGGCGTCCTCGATCTGCCCGGCCAGTTCCACCAGGGTAATGCGCGCGTCGCCGTCGCTGCCCGCGGTGACGGAGCGGGCTACTCCCGCCAGCGCTGGACCGGCGAGCGGAGCACCAGCTTGATCGTCGCCAGAAAGGAAGGGTGCGATTCGGACATGCTCTGCACCTTCTGCTCGTCCAGCTGCACCGCCAGGACCACCGAGTTGGTCTCCTGCTCCAAGGTGCGCAGGATCGCCTCGATCTGCTCCTCGGCCTCCTTGATCAGGATCATGTCGGGACCGGTCATGTGCTTGGGCCTCCTTGGCCGATGCATGTGGGGCGTCAGAGCCCGTGCGGACGACGGGTGGATGGTTCGGGAGGATCGTCGCCCGAACAGAGCCTGATTATGCACCGCGGGGCAAGGCGCCGACGAAGCCGCGGTGACCCACAGGCCGGAAGGCGCCCATCCGCGGCCGGCGCGTCGCTCTGCGGCCGCGGCCTTGATTCGGATTAGAACATTTGTTATAATCGGCGACCTGAACCAGCCGCCGCGGGGCGCGCCGCGTCCCGAACCCTTGGAAGGAGCCTTGACCATGTCCCGTCCAGTGCATTTCGAGATCCACGCCGTCGACCCGGATCGCATGGCCGCGTTCTACAGCGAGCTGTTCGGTTGGACCATCCAGAAATGGGACGGGCCGATGGAATACTGGATGATCACGACCGGCCCCGAGGGCGAGATGGGCATCGACGGCGGCCTGATGCGCCGCATGGGCGCCGCGCCGGCGGAGGGGTCGGCCGTCAACGCCTTCGTCTGCACCATCGGCGTCGAGGACTGCGACGCGATGGTGGCCAAGGCCCAGGCCCTCGGCGGCACCGTGGCCATGCCCAAGGGCCCCATCCCGGGCATGGGCTGGCTGGCCTACGTCAAGGACCTGGACGGGAACATCCTCGGCCTGATGCAGTCGGACCCGTCTGCCGCCTAGTATCGCACCGCCAGGGACTTTGAGAGTAGCCGGTGGGTGTGCCGGGTCTCGAACCCTTCATTGGCCGCGCGGTCATGCCACCGCGACCGTCCCCGTCGCGAGCACCGGCCGACCGGCCGGCGGGGACGGTCGCCGTAAAGCGCCGCATCTTTCGCTCGATCGCTGTCCATCGTTCTGGCTTTCAGACGGCTCGTGACGCTACCGATGAAAGCCGGATGGACCATGAACATGATGCAACGGGTTGCTTGCAAGGTGCTGGTTTCGGGCGCGATGGGTTTGCTGGGCGTGGCGGTTGTGCTGGCGGCCTCAGGCGAGGTGGCCGGCGCGGCGCCGGAGCCTTCCGCCCAAGGCGCCGGAGAGGACCATGTGATCTTCTCCATCAACGTGCAGGACTTCGCCTACCCTGATCGCAGCGCGGCTACGCTCGATCGGATACTGGCCATCCACCAACGCTGGGACGTGCCGGTGGACTTCTATCTCACCGGCACGATGGTCGACCTCTACGAAGCGGTGGCCCCCGGGCTCCTGGACCGCCTTCGGACCGCGCCCGTGGCCGGCATCGCCTACCACATCCGCCCACCGCAACCCTACTACACCGGCTATGACTGGCTGGGGCTGGGGCGGCAAGCGGCCCTGGATCAGGTCGCGACCATCCGCCGCTACGAGACCCACGGGCTGGACCTGCGGACAGGACAGCCGACCAGCGCCTTGGGCGGCTTTGCCAAGCTGGCCGATCGAATCGGCCATCCGCCCCGCATCGCGGCCTTTCAAAGCGACGCCGAGGTCGGCGGGGCGGTGTCCTCGGTGTTCGCGGACCTCGGGGCGCGCTTCACCATCGTGCACGGCCGGCCGACGAACCTTGGCGACCGGCGGGATGGACTGTGGATTCGACCGGAACATGTGGACCTCAAGCTGTTCCAACATGTCGGGGAAGATGCCGGTGCCGTGATCGATACGGCGATCGCCGAAGCGCGGCAGCCCCAAGGCAACCGCCCACCTTACGTCGTCGGCATCAAGATGCACGACAACGACTTCTTCGCGGTCGACTCGGCCTGGGTGACCACCTACGTGCACGGCGGGCGGCGCCCGCCCTGGGACCTGGTCCCCAAGTCGCCGCTTCTGGCGGAAGCCGAGCAGGCGGCAATGTGGGCGCTGTACGAAAGCGCGGTCGCCCATGTGGGTGGCCACAAGGACCGCATGACGGCCCTGAACTCGGACGATCTCCTGGCCATGGTCGAGGGTCGACAGCAAGCCACGCCTTGGCCCAGCCAGGCGCCGACGGCAGTGCCGACGGCCGGCCCGCATGCCCCCAGGCGCCCGCTCCTGTATGTCTCGGGCACGATGCATATCGAGACCAACCGGCAGTCGTGGCCGAACGCGGAACGACTGATCGCCTTCTTCCAGCGCGCGACGGCGGCGGGCCGGTCCGCGGCCCAACCGGGCGGCATGCGCTGGTCGCTGGGGGCTGACATCGGTTGGCTGGAGGGCGAGCCGCGCGCCGCCGAACTGCTGCGCACGCTGGAGGCCATGGGTGTGGAGATGGATGTTCATGCCCACCAGACGGCGGATCGCGCGGACTGCGCGGCGGCTCTGGCGCGCTTCGGCGTTTCTCCCAATCGCGTCGCTTCCGGCGTCGTGGTCACCGAGATCGATGCCTTGCGCCGCCCGGTCATCGGTCGCGGCGGCAGCAGCTGGCAGGCCGAGGTCCTATGGGGCCTGGTGTACCAGCCCAACCATGTCACCGGCAGCGACGAGCGTTCATACGGGCTGTGGCGGCCCAGGAGCGGAACAGAGGTCCTGGTGCACGATCCCGCCGCCTCGCTGATCGCCGTCGGCGGGGGCTCGCGCGATCTGGCGGCCATCGAGCAGACCGTCCAGGCCCTGGCCGCGGCCGGAGCGGATGTGCCGCCGGTGCTGAGCGCGTCGATCATCGTCAACTCGCGCGACCTCGCATTGCCCAACGGGACCGACGGCATCGATGCCATCGAAGCCTGGGCGGCGCGCCTGGCCGCCAGTCCGGCGCTGCGCTGGGCCACGATCTCCGAGACCGCCACGGCCTGGCTGGCCGCGGGCGGCATCGCGAGCCGCTTCGAGGGAACGGTGCTGCCGACCATGCCTTCGGGCCCGGTCGCGCCGTCAGCGACGACCACCCCCACCCTCACCCCCACGACCGTGCCGCCACCTGAGGCATCCGCGACGTCCATTGCGGCAACGACGCCGGCCGTGCTCTACCTGCCGCTCCTGCGATACCCGTAGGCCTGAGGGGCCGAACGGTGACGCCGGACGCGCGCGCCACGACCTGAGGATCGGCGTATCATTGGCGCGAGCATGTCGCCAACGCGGCCTGCCCCGGCCCGGTGCCCGACGCCGCAGCATTCATGGTGCGCCGAAATCAAAGGAGAGCAAGCCATGTCCACCACCGACCTTGTCGCGGATGCCCGGGCCATCGCGCCCTGGATCGTCGACCTGCGCCGGCGCATCCACCGGCGTCCGGAGCTGATATACCAGGAGCGCGAGACGAGCCGCCTGGTGCGCGACACGCTCGACCAGCTGGGCATCGGCTACCGGGCGCCCATCGCCGAGACCGGCGTCCTGGCGACGCTCGGGCAGGGCGACGGGCCTTGCGTCGCCCTGCGCGCCGACATGGACGCCCTGCCCATCCAGGAGCAGAGCGGGCTGGACTTCGCCAGCGAGATCGACGGGGTCATGCATGCCTGCGGGCATGACTGCCACGTGGCCATGCTGCTCGGCGCCGCCCGCCTGCTCAAGGCGAGGGAGTCTGAGCTGCGGGGTCCCGTGAAGCTCCTCTTCCAGCCGGCCGAGGAAGGCGGTGCCGGCGGCCGGCGGATGTGCGACGAAGGCGCCCTGCAGGACCCGCCGGTGGCGCGCATCTTCGGGCTGCACATGTGGCCGCTGGCGCCCAGCGGCAGCATCAGCGGCCGCGCCGGCGTCTTCCTGGCCGCGGCCTCGGCGGTCGAGATCGAGATCCGGGGCCAGGGCGGCCATGCCGCCATGCCGCACCTCAACCGCGACCCGGTGCTGACCGCCGCCAAGCTGGTGGTCGAGCTGCAGACGCTCATCTCCCGCGAGCTGGACCCGCTCCAGCCGGGGGTCATCAGCATCACCAGCATCCACGGCGGCGAGGCCTTCAACGTCACCCCCGAGACGGTGCGCCTGAAGGGCACCCTGCGGGCCCTCAGCATGGACAACCTGCGCTGGCTGCAGCGGCGGCTGCGCGAGATGGCCGAGCAGGTGGCCCAGGCCAACCGCTGCCAGGCGGAGCTGCGAGTTGTCGGCGAAGACTACCCGCCCACGGTCAACGACGCCGCTAGCTGGGCCCTGGCGCGCGAACTGGGCGCCGAGCTCCTGGGCGGTGCGTCGCAGGTGCTGGAGTCGCCGCCGATCATGGGCGGCGAGGACTTCGCCTTCTACACCGAGCAGATCCCCGGCTGCTTCGTCGGCTTGGGCACCTTCAACCCGGAGCTGGGCGCCGTCCACAGCGTGCACCATCCCTGCTTCCGGGTCGACGAGGCGGTGTTGCCCCTGGGCAGCGCCTTGCACGTGGCCTTTGTGTTGGCCGGGCAGGCGGCGGTCGCGACACACCTTGGACTGCCCGGCGGTTGAAACCGACCTTGCCACCGCCCTGACCGATGTCGAGCAGGGTGCCTTCCATGACCACCACCGTCAGCGTGATGCGGTTGTCATGTGTCCGCCTGACGGCCCGGAAGCCGCCCGAAGCCCGCCTCGAAGCCCGGTGCCAAGGTGCCGAAGAGCCGATCCCACAGCAGGGTGTAGAAGCCGAAGTTGCCGCTGAGATCCTGGTGGTGTCGGGCGTGGAAGCTGCTGCTCCCGATCTGACGTAGGACTGGGATGCGCGCCCAGCGATCCGGGAAGGGCTCGACCCCCACGTGGCCCAGGGTGCCGAATATCAGGTTGAGCGCCAGGTAGACGGACATGCCCAGCCAGGATGCCGGGTAGACCGCGATCACGGCCAGCCACAAGAAGCCGAAGCTGAGGTTCTCCAGCGGATGGAGGACGAAGAGGGTCAGGGGGCGGGGGCGCTCGAAGTCATGGTGCAGACGGTGCAGCCAGGGGAAGACGCGCGGATGGTGAGCCATGCGGTGCAGCCAGTACATGAGGAAGTCCATGACCAGCAGCAGCACCAGCACGTCCAGCCAGGCCCGCGGACCCACATCCGTACGGAAGCGAATGACCCCCGCTCGCCAACCCCAGAGCCCGACGAAAGTGATGACCACGTTCAACAACACCGTGCCTGTGGCTGCCGCCACCTCGCCGCCGGCCAGCGCATCCGGCGCCAGCGAGACGGGCCGGTGGGCGAAGCGCCGCCGCAGCCAGGCGCCGCCGGCCAAGGCCCCCAGGAAGAGGACGAGGTTCTCGATGAGGAGGACGGCGGCCACCGGCACGATGGGGGCGGTGGCCAGCCAGGCGATGGCTTGGGACATGGATGCGGTCTCCGGGGTGGGGGCGGCGGCTAAGGATGCGCCAGGCGCTTTGCCGTCGGCCCTTGCAGGACGATGGCGGCGGGCGGGGCGTGACCGGACGGTTGGAGATCGGTTGACCACCTCCGGCCACGCGGGTAAGCTAGCCCCCATGCCAACGTGCCCGCTCCCGACCAGGTCCGCACCGGCCTCATGAAGCAGCCGAACCGCCCCGTCTCGATGCTGCGGTCCTACACCGCGGCGGACGCGATCACCATCGGCAACGCGGCCTGCGGCACGATCGCCATCTTCCTGTGCCTGGATTACCTGGCCAGCGGTGACCGGTCGCGGCTGTGGACGGCCTTCGTGCTGCTGCCCCTGGCGCTGATCTTCGACATCCTCGACGGCTACGTCGCGCGCTTGAACCGGGTGCGGCAGTCCGCCCTGGGCGCGGACCTGGACTCGCTGGCCGACGTCATCTCCTTCGGCGTCGCCCCGGCGGTCCTCGGCTTCACCCTCGGGCTGCGCGGCGGCTGGGACATCCTGGCGTTGACCTATTTCGTCGTCTGCGGCGTCAGCCGCCTGGCGCGCTTCAACGCCACCGCCGCGGAGCTCGCGGATGCCGCGACCGGCAAGGTCACGCATTTCGAAGGCCTGCCCATCCCCACCAGCATCGCCATCGTCGCCCTCTTGGGTCTGGCGGTGAAGCAGGGACGCGTCGACGAGCAGCTGTGGCTCGGCGTGATCCGTCTCGGCCCGGCGCTGCTGCACCCACTGTCCCTGCTGTACGCCGTGATCGGCAGCGCCATGGTCAGCGCTACGCTGCGGATCCCCAAGCCCTAGACCGCCGTCACCGCCACCCCGTCCAGGCCCATCAGCGCCGGCGCCGCGCCCCGTCCAGGCCCAGCACCGCCAACCCCGCCGCCAAGGGCAGCAGGTAGTAGACCAGACGGTAGACCACCAGGAGCGGCAGGAGCCCATCGGCTTCCGAGCGGCGCGGCAGCAGGGCCAGCAGCACCCCCTCGAAGACGCCCAGGCCGCCCGGCACCTGACTGGCCACGCCCAGGAGCTGCGCGGTGAGGAAGACGCCGATGAAGCTGCGGTAGGAGATGCCCAGGGAGGCCGGCAGGAGGACGTAGAGCACGGCCGCGGCCAGACTCCAGTGCAGGACCGAGATCAGCAGCTGCCCCAGCACCACCCGGGGCTGCGGCAGGTTGATGCGCCGCGCTCCCACGCGCAGGTACAAGGGCTCGCGGCGGCGCCAGCCCGCCAGACCCAGGAGCAGGTAGGCGCCGGCGCTGCCCAGGGCCGCCGCCCCCACGGCGCGCGCCAGGCCGTTCGGCACCAGCCCCATGCCCGGCGCCGGCTCCAGCAGCAAGGTGGCGCCGCCCAGGACGGCCATGCCCAGCCAGAAACCGACCACGTTGGAGGCCACCACGCGGGCCAGCTCCGCGGCGCTCAGCCCCCAGCGGGTGAAGAAGCGGTAGCGCACGGAGGCGCCGGCCACCACGTTCCAGCCGATGGCGTTGCTCAGGGCGAAGCCGGTCATCGCCGCCGCCGTGGAGCGCCAACGCGGCAGGAGGCGGCCCAGGTGGTGCTGTGCCAGGCGGTCGAAGCCGCTCAGCACCAGGTAGTCTGCCAGGGTCAGCGCGACGGCCGCCAGGAGGCTCGTCGCCCCAATGGCCGCCACGGCGGCCCGCAGCTCGGCGACGCTGAGCTGCCGCAGCTCCCGGCGGAGCACCCAGAGCCCGGCCGCCAGGAGGACGAGGGCAAGGGCGCCCGAGAGGATCGCGCTCAGGCGCGATGGCCGCGGCGCCACGGCCGGGAGCTCCGCCGGCATGGTCACCAGGTTCGGCGCTTCGGTGTGTCGGCGCGTCGCGACGGCGCGGGCTTCGGTCGGGCCACCGCTCAGCCGCCTGCTCGCGGCAGGGCGGAGGCGGTGGCCAGCCAGACGATGGCTTGGGACATGGGTGGGGTGGCTCCGGGGTTGGGGCGGACGGCTTCTGGGCCGCGGATATCCTGCGCGGGGGAGGGCGGCGGGTCAAGGTGGCGTCTGACCCGCGGCTCCAGGTCAGGGATCGACCCGGAACACCTCCACCAGTCCCACGCCCGTGGAGCCGCCCTTGCCCCGGACGATGCCCGTGTAGCTCCCCGGAGCCAGGGTTACCGCTAGAGCGCTCTCGCGAGCGTCGGCGGGCCGCAATCCGGCCGGCAGGTCCGACAGGTTCCCCGAAGCCTGCCAGTCATCGTTGATCTGGAGCTCCTTGCCCGCCGCGTCGTACAGGGTCAATACGGGATCCTGCAGGGCGCCGGCGACGCCGCGTCGGGTCAGGTCCGGCCCGATGGCGCGGATCACTACCTTCGTCGGCTGGTCGCGGATGATGATGCCGCCGATGAGCACCTGGTCACCGATCCGCACGTCGCCGCGCGTGCTGAGGTTGACCAGGGAGCCCGCGCTGCCGAAGGCGAAGACCTCGATGAGCGCGATGCCCGTCGTGTCGCCGGCGCCGCGCACGATGGCCGTGTACGCGCCGGGATCGAGCGTCGTGGCGATGGCCGACTCGCGCGGATCGCCGGGGCCGTTCTCCATGCCCGCCGGGGCGTCGTCGTTGCCGGCGATGGCGGTGGCCCCCCGGTACAAGGTCAACTGCGGATCTCGCAGGGCGCCCGGCACCGGCAGGCTGGGACCCTTGGCCCGCAGGAGGACGCGCACCGGCCCGTCGCGGACGATGAAGCCGCCGATCAGCACCTGGTCGCCCCGGCCCACCAGGCCGCGGGTGCTGATGTTGCCGAGCAGGCCGCCCGCCGCCAGCTCCACCAGCGCCGGTTCGCCCTCCACGCCCGCCGGGTTGATGGCGGCGACCCAGTAGCGCAGCCGGCCCTTGGGCGGCGCCGGGTCTACGAAGCGCAGGGCGCTCGTGGTCGGATAGCCGCCCAGCAGCCTGGGGCCCCGGTCGCTCGCGCCCTGGCGTCGCACGCTGTAGCCGACGGCGTCCCGCGAGGCGGCCATCCAGCTCAGGGTGACGGCGCCGGAGGGCTCGCGCTGCCCCGAGATGCCCGGTATCCGGGGATGCTGACAGGCGTCGCCCAGCAGGTTGCCGTCCTGGTCGCTCTGATCCGGGTTCGGCGTCAACGGACAGCTGTCCAGGGCGTCCACGCTCCCGTCACCATCCGAATCGGCGCAGCCCTCGTCCACCAGGCCGTCGCCGTCGTCGTCGCGGCGGTTGCAGTGCTCGAGGCTCGGCAGGTGGTAGCCGGAATCGGGGGCGCTTCCGGCGGCGGGCAGTGGGTCGGGCCGGCTCGGCGCGTCGGGCATCGATGGGGCCTGGCTCCGGCGACCCGATTCGCTGGACTTGCAGGCCGGGGCGTCCATCGCCAGCCGATAGGCCTCCGGTTGCGGGAAGCCGAAGTCCTTGTCCTTCAGGACCAGGCAGTTGTTGCCTCTGACCATGGCATCGCGGTCCCGCAGTGCCGTCAGGGAGTCACCATCGCCACCGGAGCCCAGGGGATCCTCGACCCCGTCGCCGTTGATGTTGGCCCGCACCGAAGCCTCGATGCGGCCGTCGCAGTTCCAGTCGATGCCGGGCGGATGGGAGGGCAAGCCGGTGGTCTGCCAGGAACCGTTTCTGACGAGCCGGGCGCGCATCTGCAAGCCGTCGCTGACCACCAGGTAGTCCTTGCCCCCCGACCGGCAGGCGTACTCCACGACCGCGGTCACCGCCGGGTCGGCTCCCCCGCAGCCGGTGGCTCTCAGGGCCGTGGAGAATGCGCCTTCCGGGCGCTCGTCCAGGTCCGCCTCGTCCAAGGTGGGCAAGGCGCGGTCGAGGAAGCCGAGGCTCGACACGTAGCCACCGGTGCTGGGATCCCAGCAGGCCGGCGCCACGGTGGAGTAGCGGTAGTTCATGATGCTGAGGTAGTTGGGCTTCTGGTTCGTGTCGTCCCACTCGAAGCTGTAGCGCAGCAACTCACCGTTGCGTGTCGCCGCGCCCGATCCCTGGTGGCCGCCGTGCCCCAGGCCGAGGGAATGGCCGAGTTCGTGGATGAAGACGTAGGCCTGATCCGTCCACTGTGTTCGCGAAGCCATGTCCAGGGTGACGAACTGGAACCACGTGGAGCTGCGGCCGCCGTCGTCCCGTCCCCAGACATAGACATGGGTCCAGTTGCGGTGCGGGGCGAAGTAGTAGTCGCCCGCCGAGTCGATCAAGGGAGCGGTCCAGGCGGCCGGACTGACGCCGGCGCTCGCCGGCCGTTCGTGCGGCTCCACATGGAGGGCCACCGCCTGGCCTCGGTAGACCGCGGCGGCGACCTCCAGCACGCCGGCCTGGACGCGCTGGCCCTTCGCGTAGTCGTACTGGACGAAGACGTCCTTCCACAAGGGGTTCGCGCCCAATTCCGGCAGGGGGATGCGGTCACCGTCGACGAAGGTCTTGCCCAGCACCTCCCAGCCGTCCAGGAGGGCGTCATGGTCGCTATCGGGGTTCAAGAGCTTGGTGCCGAGGTTGGTCTCGACAAAGTCGGACAGGCCGTCGCCATCGCTGTCCGGGCCATCGCCCGCGCCGAAGACCACCCGCCGCGGGGGCAGCTTGCCCTCCAGGTCCTCGGCGTCGATCGCCGAAGCCCAGTAGCCTGCGGTGACGGCGCCTTCCTCCGGCGTCACGGTCATCTCGCAGCTTGCTTCCGCCGGCAGGCCGATGATCTCGCAGTCCCGGATGTAGGGTGACGCGTCGGATCGCAGGTGGATGCGCCGGATGCCGCCCGGGTCGCGCGCGGTCACCCGGACGGTGACCGGCGCGTTGAGCCCGGGATTGAGCGGCAGGTGGGCGGCCTCTAGCCGTGGCGGAGATCCTTCCAGCATGACCGTGAAGCTGGAGCCGGCGTCCGCGCCCAGTCGGCCCCGATGGTCGTAGGCCAAGGCGCTGTAGTCATGCCGGCCGGGCGCATGGTTGCCGCTGACCACGCAGAGAAAATGGCGGTCCTTGTCGCCATCCAGCGCGCAGCTGCGGGCCAGGACATGGTCGACATAGACGTCGACTCGGGCGAGGTCCACGTCGTCGCCGGCCTCGGCGAGCACGGACACGGGCACAGAGGGACCCAGCGGGCCATCCGGCAGATGCTTCAACATGAGCCAGGGTTCCTGGTCGTCGGCCCGCGGATAGCCGCCCGTCGACAGCCGGAAGCGTTCCCAGGTGGCGGGTGAGGCCGGATCGGCCGTGGCCGGCCAGCCCGATCGCACGCCAAAGGTCGGGCCTTCTTCGTCGGCGGGATGCAAGCGCAGGCTGCCGTCGGCAGCGGTGAACAGGGAGCTGTCAAGGCCGAACTCCGCGTTCCAGAGGATCTCCGCCTGTGGGCTGCGCGCGGCCTGGTACAGGGTTGGATCGACGGCGGGCAGGCCGTAGCCGCCGCGGCCGTCACCGCGTTCGCCGGCGCTGCTCTGGCCGGTGCGCTCCAGCGTGAAGCGGTAATCGGAGGCTCCGGCCTTTGGGTCGCCGGAGGCGTCGGCGTCGAGGTAGATGCCGGCCCGCTGTGTTCCCGTGCTGCCCTGCCGCAGGTTCTCGGCGCAGGCGAAGACCTTGCGTCCGTAGGCCCCCAGCCATACCCAGGCCAGATTCCCTGCGGAAAAGGCCTCGCCGTACCAGATGGGAAGGCGCAGGTGCTCGTACTCGCCGAGGGCGCAGCTGCCATCGACGGCGGCCGGGCCGGCCATCTGGGGGATGTCGATCGGGTCGAAGTGGACGGCCGGGGACGTGGATCCCAGGAAGTCGGCGCTGCCGACCGCCAAGGCATCATGACGGCCCGCGGCTTCCGCCGGTCCGCCCTCCAGATGCCAGACGGCCGCGAGATCCTGTCCGGCAGAGCCGATGCGACCGCCGGGCGCCACGGGAAGCAGGGTCGGGGTGGCAGGATCCAGGCGGCGGATGAGGTCGCGGCGGATCTCCGCCAGCGAGCGGGCGCGGTGCCACAGCCGCAGTTCGGAGATCTCGCCCGCGAAGGGCAGGCTGCCGTCGGACTGCGCCCCGATGGTCAAGGCTGCCGCGGAGGCCCCGATGTCGCCGACCAGCGGCAGCTGGGTGTCGAGCATACCGTTGAGATAGAGGCGGAAGGTCTCGCCGTCATAGGTGGCCGCCACGTGGGTCCAGACTCCGGGCGCGGCACCTGCCGCGCCGCGTGCGCCGCTGCCGCTGCCGGCCGGCGAGAACTGCAAGGGGTTTCCCACACCGCAGATGGCCAGCCAGTAGCCGCCCTCCGCCAGGCCCTTGTCCACGAGGGTGCCGCAGCGGCCGAGGGCGGCGGGACGCACCCAGGCCTCGATGCTGATCGCGGCGGCCGGGTTGAGCCGCGGGTGGTGGGGAACCTGCAGGTGGCCTGAGCCGTCCAAGCGCAGGCTGCCCGTGCTTCCCATGGCCCGCGTCGGCGATGGGCGGGCGGTGGCGCTCGGGGTGGTGGTGGCGGTCGCCGAGGGCGACGGTGTGGGCGACGGCGTCGCCGTCGCTGTCCGGCTAACGACGCCGCTGGCCGTCGCTGAGGGCGTCCTCGACGGCGTGCCGCTGGGCGTGCCGGTCCGGGTGGCCGTCCGGGTGAGGGTGGGCGTCACTGTCCGCGTGGCTGTCCGCGTCGGCGTTCGGGTGGCCGAGGGCGTTGGCGTGAACGTCGGCGGCACATAGCTGACCAGCAGCCGCGGCGGCCGCGCGGGGTTGGCATGCTCCCGGCTGCGGAAGGTCCGGAGCGCGCTCACATCCTGATCCGGCGAGAGCCGGAAGCCCTGCTGGGCCCATCCACCCTCGATCCAGGACAGGACGATGGGGGTGACATCCCAGCTGGCGATTCCCGGCACGTTGCCGATGGTGGCGGCGACACAGGGCGTGTTGGAGGTGCCGAGCGGCTGGTTGTTCCAGGTGATGCCCCCCGGATCGCGCTCCAGCCAGGCGCCCTCACCGCGGCAGGCGAAGACGGGCAGCGAGCCGGCGCCGGTGGCGGCGATCAGGTCGATTTCCAGGCGGGCGGAGGTGACGCGCGAGCCGGCGGGGATGGCGCTCAACGGCGCGAAGCCCACCCAGGCATAGCGTAGGCTGCTGGCCGTGCCGATGCTGACCTTGCCCACCTCGAGGGTGATATCGGCGCCGAAGTTGCTGTTCGCCTGGTTTTCGCGCAGCAGGGCGTCGGCGTTGGCGGCGATGCTCAGGTCGACGGAGAGGGGCCGGGCGCGGGCGCTGGTGACGCTCAGGCGTTGGAGGCAGAGGGGAAGCAGGAGCAGCAGCCCAACGCCGACGCGGAACACACTGTCCTCAGCGGCGAGTCGGCCCAGCCTGGGGCGATGACCACTGCCCTGAAGCCGACATGGCACGACCTGATTGACCCAAGAAGACGCGCGCATGGAATTGCTCCCCATGATGGGGATGCGGCCCGCGACGACCTGCGCCGCCAACCGGCCGGCTCCCGATCACGACGGATGCCACCAAACCCAGATGCGGGACGGCGAGGCATCCGCCCCGTCGCCGCCCCCCATGCCTCACCGCGTCGCCAAGCCGCGCAGTGGACCTGAGCCGGCTGATCCTAGGCCGCCGGTGGAGCGGGTGCAAACGGACCGGGTGCGGGCTTGGGGGGCGGCGCTGCTCGCGACGATCGCGGGGATCTACCGGTCGCTGTCGATGGTAGAATGTAAGAAGCGTTGTACGTTGCCATAGGGCGAGGTGGCTTTCGCCGTCCGCCGCATCTTGGCTGTCAGATGTGTTCGAGCGTTGTTGGTCTCCCAATCGTCTAGTGCGTGTCCGGGGTCATGGAGGTTCATCATGCTGCATTCGCTGATGTCAGCTGATCGGCTTGACTTGTCGGATCGGTCGGCCACGATGTCGGTTGCCCAGCCGGTGCTGGTCTGCCTGCTCGGAGGGTTTCGCGTGGTCAAGGCGGGGGAGACAATGCTGCTGCCTCCGGAGTCCAAGCTAGGCGTCCTGTTGCGCCACCTGGCCCTGGCCGGTGACCATGGTGTGCCGCGCCAGGAACTGCTCGGCCTGCTGTGGCCGGACCCGGATGATGCCATGATCGCCCGTTGTTTCAACACCCTGGTCACCGAGTTGCGACGCCTGCTCCGCGACGACGCGAGCGGCAGGCAAGCCGTGGTAAACATGGACGGCTGCTACCGGCTGGAGCGCGATGCCGGGTTGGCGGTTGACGTGGACTGCTTCGACCGCAGTTATGAAGCCGGACATGCCGCCGATGCCGCCGGAGACGCCTGTGTCGCGCGGGGGGCCTACGAGCAGGCGCTACAGCTGTACCGCGGCGACCTCTTTCTGGGGCGAGACGGCGCGGACGACAACTGGCTCTTCGTGGAGCGGGAGCGTCTGCGCAGCCGTTGCATGACGATCTTGGCGCGGGTCGCCGACCTGTCCGGCGGCATGAACGATCTGGATGCGGCGATGGCCCATGCGGCGCGGCTCCTGAGAATGGACCCCTGCTCAGAAGTGGGCCATCGGCTGCTGATGCACCTCCACATGCTCGGTGGGCAGCGCGCCCAGGCCCTGCACCAGTACCGTGTCTGCGTCGAGGCCCTGCGCCGCGAGTACGGGGCCAGTCCGGAGTCGTCGACCACGGCCTTCTTCGATCTGCTGCGCGGCGGGAGTTGGACGGCTGCGGGCGGCAGCGGGCTGATCGGAAGCTGATCGGAATCAAGTGGCCGCGCTGATCCAGGGATGTCTGTCGGCCTGATACCCTGCAATACCATGAGCTCCTGGCTGAATGTACCGGCGCATCGTCATGTACGGGCCGGACAAGACGTGTCTGGGCCGATAGAAACGCCTATCGGGCTTTCCGTTACTCGAGGAACCAGGAGGCAGGTGTGTCTACCATTGCGAGTGCGCGATCACGTCGGACTGCTGTGTTCGGACTGCTCATCATGGTGCTGTCGATCGCGGGCGTCGTGGCGCCGGCGCGGCTCGCGTCGGCGGATAATGACCCCAACCAGCAGATCTTCCCGCCCGAGTCTCATCCCTACGGAAAGAGCTACGGCGAGTGGGGCGCCGAGTGGCACAAGTGGCTCCACCGCATTCCGGTCTCCGTCAACCCCATGCTCGACACCACCGGCGCGAACTGCGCTCAGGGGCAGTCGGGCAACGTCTGGTTCCTGATGGGCATCCCGGGCAACACGGGGACCCGCAGCTGCACCGTGCCGCACGGCAAGGCGATCTTCGTTCCGATACAGAACGGGTTCTGGTGGAACTGGACGACCGATCCGCCGGGGCCGCACTCCCCCGAGTTACAGGCGCAGATCCGCGGCTTGCTCTCCGGGGCCCTCATGGACTACGGTCTGGCCGCCTCGGTCGATGGGGACAGCGTGACCGACCTCGTCAGCTACGGCCACGAGTCGCCCATCTTCGACTCCTGGGTGCCGGACGACAACATTATCGACTTCAATGCTGGTGCCGGGTCGGATTGGCTGGAGGGCATGTCGGGCCCGCATTACGATGCCGGCGTCTACATCATGGTAAAGCCCCTCACCCGCGGCGAGCACCAGATCAGCACCAGCGGCTGGGGCGGTGGCTGGGCAGGCACCTGGCTCATCACCGTCGAATGATCGGCAGGCAGCGGCGGCGCCGATGAGGCATCGCGGTCTGCTCGAACGGTGAGCAAGCGCCCGGTCGCGGTTCCTTGGGGGATTGACCGGGCGGCGGGACCTTCAACTGGGCCTGGGGTGGCCTGATCAACAACCGTGGTCAGGTGCTCTTCATGGCCATCCTGACCAACGGCGACCAGGTGATGCTGCTGGCGACGCCGTAAGGGCGATGCGCCGGGATGCTGTGAACTCGGCGAAGACGGTCACGCTTTAGAGCGGGATCGGAAGAACGTACCAAGAGGACCGTACCAAGAAGGCTGTTCCAACCGAAGGGGCTGGGAGGGTTTCCAGCCCCTTCGGTTGATGAGACTGCACGTGTGCACAAGCTGATTGTTGTCCGATGCCTGGTGGTCTCAGGGGGCTAGACAACTTCCGGCCCATGAGGGCGGTCTGTACGGATTCGACGTGGAGGGGGATTGACTCGTGCTGCGGATACCCAGTCGGTACGCGCCAGAGTACCGCTAAGGCGTTGAGGCTTGGCATCAGCGTCCGCGGGGGTCAACGCTCTGCGCGCAATTGAAGCCTCGCGATGATGGGCCGATGGTCGGATCGGCCATCCCACTGCCCGAGGCGAGCACTGACGGTGGTCCAGTCATTAGAGTGGAACACATGGTCGATCCGAGCCAGCCAACCGACAGGGCCGATCGCCGGCACCTGATGCTGGGACCGCCACGTCAAGCCGAGGCCCCAGCCTGCCTCGCGCCAGGCATCGTGCATCACCCTGCGGATGATGCGGTGCACCCCGTTCTGGTCAGTTGCGTTGAGGTCAGTGGTCATGATCACCGGGCGGCGCCGACCGATCTCCTGGCGCGCGAATTCCGCGACGGTCTCGGCCTGTTGTTGCCGCATCTGGAGTACCCAAGGGACTGCATATCGCAGGTCGAACGTGATGGAGGCGAACTGGTGCGTGTTGATCAGCGTGACAGGCATGCCACGGAAGTCGATGCGGTAAACCTGCGGCGGTGAGTCGGGGCCCCAAGTGCCGGGCAGGGTGGTGTGGGTGCGGGTGATGGGAAAGCGGCTGATAACGGCATTTTCGACATCGAGGATCTGGAAAGGATATTCTTCCGCCAGCTGACCCCGAATGCCGGCCGCGATGTCTGGACCGAGCTCCTGAAACCCGATGACATCCGCATCCGTCTCGCGAATGGTCGAAATGACGCCCGGCACATTCTGGCTGATCACCAACACATTGTAGGACGCGATCGTCAATATGGGCCGACCGGCCTCCGCCACCGTGTGGCGCGACAACCACAAGCCGCCGAATAGCCACGCAAAGAGCGCGACCGCCCCCAGCCCGGCGACCAACAAACGTCGCCGAGCCGCGGCGAAGGCCACCAACGGGACCACCACAACCGGCGCGAGCCAATAGAAGCGCAGGCTCGTCAGCGTCTCCAGCCACCAGACGCGACCATCGAGTGCCCAATCGAGTGTCACCAGGGCAAACACAGTGATCAAGTACAGCCAGGCGATGGCCACCGCCAGTCGGAGAAGCGCCGAAACGCTGCGTTTCAAGGCGTCCCCACACCGGGGCCCTGGATGCCATGGACGACCAACATACCGCAAACGATAGCACGCTTGTATTGGCCCAGGGGATAGGAATTTCAATCCCAGCGGCCGGAGTCAGCACCCTCGCCCTGACCCGCGCAAACACCCTCCAGCACGCGCCGCTCCCCGCTCGCCGCCACCTTCCCGCGCGCTCAGCAACGCACCTGCTGCCCCCGCCGCCGCCTCGAGCGTCGTCTCCCGCCGCACAACGGCGCCTCTGTCCGGCCCACGCCCACAAGCACCTGTCGCGCCACAGCGTCGGGATGGGCGGCTGCATGGATCAGCGCCAGCATCGCGCCCCAGGAATGGCCGAGTACGTTGAGTTGCGCATAGCCCAGGTCGCGACGCCATGGCAGGCGGCGACGCCGACGATGTCCGCCAAGGTGTTGCCATCGTGGCGCGATCGTGGCCCTCTTGGTGGCGCAGATTCCGGACAAGGGCCAAGTGCTCCAGCGCTACGACGGCTACTACGCCAACCGCACGCGGGGCGAGCGTCGGAAGGCGCAGGAGGTGCGAAGCGGGGGGCGGCGTGGGCATGGGCATGGGCGTGGCCATGGACGAGATTCCGACCGAGGGCGCGAGCGAGCGGGACACCGTCTGCCTGGACCGGCGGGAGCTTCAGGACCTGCTTCGCCGGGTCAGGGGGCTGGAGCGGTTGATTGGGCGGGTGCTGGGGGGCGTGGCAGATGGGCGGCATGCGCTGGGCTGAGGGTGGGGAGCGCAAGGGAGGTGGCCGCAGGGGTGTAGGGAGATGGAAGGGCGGTCGTGCGTTGAGGGGAAAGTATAGTTGGGTCGCCACTGACGCCGGATCGAGCAATAGCACCCGATTAGGGCCGGGAACAACTATGCAGGGCCTAATACTGGTCATATAC
>JBGAUA010000060.1:0-18324 GCA_044228875.1 Anaerolineae bacterium | reverse complement strand
AGTAGAGGCGGCCGGCGCCCTCCTTGGCCAGGGTCAGGTCGATGGCCTTGCCCTCCGGCAGCTCGCTGAGGGGGATGTCCGACTGGCCGCGGTCCGCCGAGCGGCCCACAAAGGGTGTCTCGGCGGCCAGCTTGTCGCCCAACCAGGCGCGGGCCACGAAGTCCGGGGTGACGCCTTCGGCCTGGCGGAAGTAGCGGTCCAGGGCGATGAGCACCCAGGCGTTCTCCTGGGTGGAACCCCAGCGGCCCCGGACGCGATGGTCCAAGAGACCACGCACGGTCTTGACGATCAGGTCATTGTCCGGCTGATCGCCCAGCAGGGCGTCCAGCACGATGGCGTCGGTGCGCCGCTCACTGCGCAGGAAGACGCCACGATCGGTCTCGGAGATCTCGGTGCTGAACTGGGCGGTGGCCGCCTCTTCGGTGGCCGCCTCGGCGATGGCCTCTCGGATGGCGGCGCGGGCCTCGTCGAAACGGTCCAGCCCCGCCATGGCCGAAAGCAGCCAGGCCTTGGCATCCAGCGGCAGCTTGTCCAGCCGCCCGGCCAGCTCCCGCACCTGGGCCGTGGCGCTGCTGCCCCTGAGGCGCCGGACATACAGGGCCTCGGCGTGGAGCAGGTCGATGTCGGCCTCGGTGATGTCGGGATCGGCCTGGCGGGCCACTTCGCGGATCCGCAGCAGGTATTCGTCCAGCGCTCCCATGTCCACGCCGGAAGCCGCCGGGTCGTAGCCCTTGGCCTGGGCGCGGGCCAGGGCGTGAACCACATGCAGGGTGACCCGCGGATTGCCCGGGCGGCCGGAAGTCCACCAGTCCCAGCCGCGGTCCTGCTGGCTCTGCATGGCCGCCAGGCGCGCCAGGTCGGCGCGGATGGCCGCGTCCACCTCCGCCTCGCCGGGCAGGCCGGGGGCGTTGAAGGCCCGCAGCACGTCCTTGAGGGCCACGGTGGCCATCAGGCGGCTGGCCACCTGCTCGGCGCATTCGAAGGGATAGCTCTGCAGGTAGAGGAAGGCGTCGGTGAGGTTGCCCAGGGCGGTGCTGCTGGTGGTCAGCTGCAGGGCGCCGAACTGGGGGATGACCCCCGCGGGACGCTCCACCGGCTGGCGCACCGCGCCCGCGTCGATCTCGCCATAGGTGGCGAAGGCCTCGGTGGTCACCGGGGTGTAGACCGGCAGGCTGACGCGTGCGGCGTCGCCCGAATCGGGTCCGAAGGCGGCCGCCTGGAACAAGGCCGAGCCGGCCTGCTCGGCGGAGGCCGGGAAGCGGACCTCCACCCGGCCGTCAGCCGGCACGGTCACCCGCCGCCCGACCCCCACGAGGCCCTTGGCCTCGTCCGTCCAGCCGCCGTCCAGGCCCAGGTTGGCGGCCCGGACCACGACATCCACATCCACCGGCGCCTTGCCCAGGTTCTGGACCACCACCGGCAGCTCGAAGCGGTCGCCGTAGTTGAGGAAGCGCGGCGCCGAGGGCCGCACGGTGAGGGGCAGCTGGGCCACCAGGCCCGCCTCGCCCTTGCCGAAGCGCTGGCCGCCGTCCGTGGCCACGGCCATCACCCGGTAGCGGGTGACGTTGTCCGGCAGCTTGACCTTGACCGTCACCGTCCCGTCGGCTGCGCTGCGCGCGTCGGGGACGAAGGCGGCCAGGGGGTTGAAGTCGGTCCGTTCATCCACTGCGTAGGCATCGCCACCGCCACCACCACCGCCCCGTCCGCCGGTCATGGCCTTGGCCATGAGGGCCATGCCTTCTTCGGCGACGGCGCCGTCGGCCATCGCCATGGGCGCAGCCTCCAGGTTGGCCGCCGACATCCGGTCCATGTCCGCCACCAGCCGCGGGTCGGCCAGCTGCAGCAGCTCGCGCAGGCGGTTGTCGGTGACGCCCGGCTCGCGGTCGGGGTAGAAGGCGGCCAGGGGATCGCCCATCTGGTACTGCGTCAGGGCCAGGACGGCCTCGTCCACCACCACCAGGGCCAGCTCGGCGTCCGCCACGGGCTTGCCGCTGGCGTCCAGCACCGTGAGGGCCACCTCGGTGTCCGCACCCGGGGCCACCTGCGCGGCGGCCGGCTTCGCCGTCACCGTCAGCTCGCGGCGCTTGGGGGGCACGGGCAGGCGGATGCTGCCCGTGGCCAGGGCCGGCTGTTTGGGCAGGGTGGTCGACGGCTTGCCGTCGTCATCCTCCCGCGCCTTGGCGCCCACGATGTCCACCTGCAGGTGGACGTTGGGCATGAAGCCCTCCGTGATAGGCAGCTCGAAGGTCAGGCTGCCGCTCGCGTCGATGCTGCGGCGCTCGGTGCTCAACGTCCCCGAGCGGCGCACCGAGATCAGGGCTTCGGCCGGGGCGAAGGGCGACTGGATGAGCAGGCGCGCCGTGTCGCCGGGCTGGTAGCTGTCCTTGTCCGGCACCAGGGTCACCGTGTCCGCCTGCAGCCGGCGGTCGGCGCTGTCGTAGCCGCCCATCCAGCCGCCGCCGGAGACCCAGACCTGGATCTGGCTCTGGTTGGGCCGGCCGGCCGCGTCGGAGGTCTCGGCGGTGATGCGGTACTCGCCGCCCTTGTCGAAGCTGAGCTCGCAGGTGACGGGCTCGGCGCCGCTCTTCAGGTCGCAGCCGCCGACCTTCGCCACCTTCTCCTCCACCTCGCCGTTGGGCAGCCATTCCCGCTCCACCCGCTCGGCGACGATGGTGATGGGCCGGTCGGCCGCAAGCTCGCCGTCGATGGCCGCCACGATGGCGTCCACCGTGTAGGCCTCGTCGGGCTTCACGAACCAGCCGCTGCCGCGCAGGCCCACGTAGACCTCGGCCGGATGCACCAGGAAGCTGCTGGAGCCGCTGATGTTCTGGCGGTTGATGTCCTGCACGCCGGCCGAGACGCTGAAGCTGGCCGCCGAGAGGGGGCTCACGCCCTCCAATGCGATGGCCAGGCGATGGCGGCCGGTGGCGTCCGTCCGCGCCGCGAGGGTCTTGTTCTCTACATTGCCGCCGAAGCCGGAGCGCATGCGGCCGAAGTCGTCGAAGACCGGGCGTGCGTCCATCCACCAGGGTGTCCAGCGCCCGAACTGGAAGTCGTCATGGCCGGGAGGGCTGTAGCTGCTGGGGGAGCCGCTCACCGACCAGTCCACCGCTGCGCCGCCCAGAGGCCCACCGCCGTAGTACGCGGCCGTCGCCTCCACGGTGGCCGTCTGGCCCTGCAGCCATTCGGCCTTCTCCGCGGCCACCTGCACCTCGAACTCCGGCCGGCGGAACTCGGCGATGTTCACCGTGCCGTAATGCTCGCGCAGGCCCTTGGCGCCCTCGCCGACAGCGCGCAGCTCCAGGCCGGCCGGGCCCACCGCGACATCGCCCGGGATGCGGATGACGCCGCTGAAGCCGCCGGCCGGACCCAGGGGCCAGCGCCCCTCGGCGATGGTGTTGCCGGCGGCATCGGTCAGCTTGAAGCTCAGCTCCTTCACCGACGGGTCCACCCGGCCCAGGTCGCCCTCCGAACCGGCACCCTGCTGCCTGAGCCAGCCCTTGAAATGCACGTCTTCACCCGGCCGGTAGATGCCCCGGTCGTCGAAGACAAACCACAGGCCCTGGGCCTGGCTGTCCCATTCCGGCGCCCAGACGTTGAGCAGGGCCGTGTCGCCGTCCTTGGTGACCACCACAGGGAGGTCCTTGCCGCGCGCCGCCAGGTCCAGGGTGGCCAGGCCCTGGGCGTCGGTCGTCGCCGTGGCGCCCTCCAGGCGCAGCGCGGCGCCCGCTACCGGCGCGCCGCCGGCCAGGTCGGTCACCCAGACGCGGGCCTTGCCGGCCTCCAGAGAAGCGTCCACGCCCAGGTCCGTCACCTGCACCCAGCGCCATTGCGGGCGGTTGAGCCAGTCTTCCTCGTCCTGGGACAGCGGCAGCACGGCCACCGCCACCATGCCCTTGCCGCCGGTCAGGGCCTTGTTCAGATCCAGGCGCAGGGGGGTCATCGTGTCCTCCGGCGCCTTCGTCTCGATGACCTCGTCGGAGACCACCGTGCCTCCCCGGATGAGGTCCGGGTCGCGGCCCGGGCTGTTCAGAGCGCTTTGGAAGGCCGGCCAGTCCTCCGGCGTCACGCGCTTGAGCACCACGCGCAGCCTGGCGTTGTTGACGGTGTAGAGCTCCATCACGCCCTTGGCCGCCGGGTCCAGCACCACGTTCTGGTCGCCCGGCACCAGGAGGGCGGGGCGCATGCTGCCGGTCTTGAAGCGAACCGTCAGCTCCTGACCCAGGCGCTGCCCGAAGCGGTCGGTGAGACCGGCCGGCACCCGCACCGTGTAGGTCGTCCGGCCGGAGGGCATGCCCTCGATCTGCAGCATGTTCTCGTAGATCGACAGGCCCTGCCCCGTCAGCGGCGGATCGATCTCAAGATCCTCGTCGCCGATGGACGCGCGATCCAGGATGTTGTTGAACTGGATGGAGAAGCCCTGGCTCATCGGATCGCAGCCCTCGATGAGCGTGTCGCCGCCCTCGACGGCCACGTCGTCGTCGGCGCCGGGGCAGGAGATGGTCACGGCTTTCAAGGGGCCATAGGTGCGGAAGGCGTGCTCGTAGTCATCCGCGCTCGTGAGCGGCCCTTCCGCCGACGGCGCGCCGGCCGCGAGCAGCAGCTTGACCGCGCTGTCCTTGGGCAGGGCCCGCGCCGGCTTCAGCGCCAGCCAGCTGCCGGCGGGCGCGCCGTCCACCAGGGCCTTGCGCCCCGGATCGGACCCCAACTCCTCCGCCGTGGCCTCGCGCAGGGCAGCCGCCTTGCCACCGGCCTCCAGGGTCAGCTTGCCGTCGAGCAGGCTCTCGGCGCTCACCCGCTGGTTGAAGCGCACGACGATGAGCGGCTCCAGATCGGCGGCCGTTTCGTCGACCGAGGGCCAGGCATCCACGATGGCCAGGGCCGGCAACGCCAGCTCCCAGCTGACCGCCTTGGCCAGGGCCTGGCCGGCGGCGTCCTTGATGCCCGCCGGCACGGTGACCTTATAACGGGTGGCCTTGGGCAGCCGCCCGCCCTCCGGCTCGAAGACCAGGGTGCGGGTGCCCAGCCAGCGCCACTGGCCGGCCGGCTGCGGCGCCAGGGTCACCGGCAGGTCCTTGGCCGCCAGTTGGGCGATGGAGGTCAGGGGGACCATCGGGCGGCTGAAGGTCACCGAGAGGCGCGGCACGCTCTCCTGCTCGCCCTCCGGCCCGTAGCGCAGCACCGTCAGCTCGCCCGGCAGGGCCTCGGGCGGCGGGCCGGCCCTGTCGGCCGGTGCGGGGAAGGGCTGGGTCCGCGTGTCGCCGGGGATGGGCGGCGGCTTGGGGCCTTCGCGGAAGCGGAAGCTGGTCTGCAGCGGACCCTCGGCGCCCAGGTCCGGCAGGGTGGCCAGACGGCGCTGGAGCGCGGCCTGCTCCAAGGGCTCGCCGGCAACCGACTGCGCGGGTTCGGCCGTGGCCTGGGCGCCGTCGGCGCCGGCCAGGCTGAAGTAGACGCCGGGCGTGGCCGGTTGGGCCAGCGGCTTGCCGCCGGCGCCACCGGGAGCCGCGGACTGGCCTCCGCCCAGGTTCTCCTTCACGGTGTCCATGGCCTCCTCCAACGGTGACGGCGTGCCATCCTTGCGCTGGCAGGCCGCCGCGGCCGTCAGCAAGAGGCCGGATGCCAGCAGGATCACGGCGATGCGCCTTGGATTGGCGGATGGGCGGTGGGTCACGGTCTCCTCCTTGGGCTTGCGGGGCAAGCGCGCGGCTGCAATCTCGGGGTTCAGTAGCGGTGGTTCCGCCGAGGACGGACCGTGGGCCGGGCAGGCCGGCGACGCGGGCCGAGGGAAGGATACGAAGGTCGCGCCTCACTTGAGACAACACCAGTGCCTGAACGACGTTTCGCCGCCGCCGGTTCCCCGGGCGCCGCGCGAAATCCGCGGCCTCCGGCGACCAATGGAGGTACCGCGCGGGAGCACCGGACTCCGGCGACCCGCAAGGGTCTCGACGATTCATGGACCGCTCAGGTGGACTTCAGGGTCTGTTCAGGGCCGGGCGGCACAATGGAGCCGCATGAGTTCCCGATTCGCCGCCTGCGTGGGAGCGCCATCCACGAGCTTTCCGGCATGGCCGCGCCCCGGAAAAGGGACTAAGATTCCAACGATGAACGTAAGCCTTGAAATCCTTCGCCGTTGCATGGGGCGCCCGTCTGACGGGGCACCGACAACCACAGCTTCAGGAGTGTAACCGATGAACCTCTTCGAACGCCGCATGTTGCTGGGATTGGGCTGCGTGGGCGGCCTGACCCTGCTCTGCGCCGGCAGCCTGGGCGTGGCCCTGCTGGCGAGCAACGGCAAGGGCGCGGAGCTCCTGCAAAGCCAGCGTGGACGCCTGGAGCAGTTGAGCCTGGACGAATCCGCGCCGGAGACGCCGGCTCAAGGCGAGGCCGCGGCGCCGGCGCGCATCAACCGCCCCGCCCCCAGCGCGGCCCCGCGGTCGGAGCTGCCGCTGCGCGGCGGCGCGTCCACGGGCAGCGCCGACCTGAGCCTGCTCTACGAGCAGGTGAACCCGGGCGTGGTGGCGATCGACATCGAGCAGGTGGTGGACCTGGGCCAGGGCCGCGGCCGAGCCCGCGGCAGCGGCTCGGGCTGGATCTACGACGACCAGGGCCACATTGTCACCAACAAGCACGTGGCGGGCGACGCCTCCTCCCTGGAGGTGGTCTTCAGCGACGGCAGCCGGCGCAAGGCCGAGGTGGTGGGCACGGACGGCTACAGCGACCTGGCGGTGCTGAAGGTGGAGGATGTGCCGCAGGCGGCACGCAGCCTGCCGGTGCTGCAGGACCTGGCCGCGCTCAAGGTGGGCCAGCAGGTGATCGCCATCGGCAACCCCTTCGGCAAGGCCAACTCCATGACCTCGGGCATCATCAGCGCCCTGGGCCGGGTGATCCCGGCGGCCGACCCGAGCCAGACCGCCGCCGGCCAGCCGGGCTACCAGATCCCGCAGACCATCCAGACGGACGCGGCCATCAACCCGGGCAACTCGGGTGGCCCGCTCCTGGACCTCTCAGGCCAGGTGATCGGCGTCAACGCCCAGATCGAGACGATGAACATCCAGGCGGGCGGCGTGCCGGGCAACTCCGGCGTGGGCTTCGCCATCCCGGCCTCGGTGGTCAACAAGGTGGTGCCGCAGCTGATCGCCAGTGGCAAGGCGCGCTGGTCCTACCTGGGCATCCAGGGCTCCAGCGATTTCACGGTGGAGATGGCGCAGGCCAACAACCTGGCGGAGCCGCGCGGGGCCTACATCGCCGGCGTGCAGCCGGACGGCCCGGCGGCGCAGCTGCTCCAGGGCGCCCAGAATCTGGACGACCAGACCGCCCAGGTGCCCATCGGCGGCGACGTGATCGTCGCCATCGACGGCGAGCCCATCGACGATTTCGACGACCTGCTGAGCTACGTGGCCCTCGAGACCGAGCCGGGCCAGCAGGTGCGCCTGACCATCCTGCGCGGCGGAGCGGAGCAGGAGGTCACGGTGCAGGTAGGCGAGCGACCGAACCGCGACTGACGCTCGCGCGGCAACGCGCAGTCCGAGGCCCCGTCACCGGCGCGCGATGCGCGGGTGACGGGGCCTTGTTCGTTCGAGGGGCATGGAAGACGGCCCCCGGCGGTTGAACCCGCGGCGCCTCAGACAAAGCCGGCCTGCGCCGGCTGAAAGGCGTGGGCCTATCGCCCGTTGCGGAAGTCGACGGATCTCTTGGCGAACAGCAGCCCCACGAAGGTCCTGTCCTGGATAGCAGCCAGGCGGTACAATGCGATCGTCGTGAGTCGCCATGCCACGAAGCCACTCCCGATAGAATGCATCGGGGAAAGGGTCCACCATGCGCCCGCATGTCCACGTCGTCGCCGGCCTCGCCGTCCTCGCCCTGGCGACCGTCAGCCACGCGCCGCGGCCCGCTCCCGCAGCCATGGCCCAGGAGGCAGCGCCGCCGGATCTGTTCGACCAGACCCGCGTCCGCGACTTCAAGGTCCAGTTCGCCGACACGGACTGGCAGCGCCAGCTGGACCGGGCCGGGGAGTCGACCAATGTCCGCGCGGACCTGACCGTCGACGGGGTGACCTACGCGGGGGTCGGCCTGCGCTACAAGGGCCTCAGTTCCTCGCGCGCGCCAGGCCCCAAGAAGCCCTTCAACCTCAGCATCGACGCCTTCGCGCCCGGCCAGCGGCTCTATGGCATCGACACCGTGAACCTGAACAACAGCTACGCCGACCCCTCGTACCTGCGCGAGGTGTTGACGAACGATCTCCTGCGCCCCTTCCTGCCCACGCCGCGCGGCGCCTATGCCAGGCTGTACCTCAACGGCAGCTACTGGGGCCTGTACATCCTGTCCGAGCAGATCGAACGCAGCTTCGTCGATGCCTGGTTCCAGGGCAACGACGGGCTGCTGGTGAAGGGCGACAGCCCGACCTTCGGCGAGGCGATGCCGCAAGCGGTCGCCCGGCGCCAAGAGGGACAGTGGGTTCCGCCCCAGCAGTCGGACCCAGGGTCCTTCAAGCCCACCCAGGGCGGCTTCGGCCATCAGAGCAACCTGACCTGGCAGGGCGAGGGCTTGGGTCCCTACAAGCAGAACTACGAGCTGAAGACGGCCGCCGCGGGCGACGCCGGCTACGAGGCCTTGCGCGAGCTCACCCGGGCCTTGGACGCGCCGGTGGCCGATGGCGGCATCCGCGACAGCAAGGTGGAAGCGGAGCTGCCCCAAACCCTGGATGTCGACAGCGCATTGTGGTACCTGGCGGCCACGAACGCGGTCATGAACTACGACAGCTACTACTTCGGCCACAACTACTTCCTGCATCGCGCCGAGCGGGACCCGCGCTGGTACCCCCTGCTCTGGGACACCAGCCTGAGCTTCGGCGTATTCAACATCGCCGGCGGCGGCTACGACGGCCTGGTGAAGACCAGCCCCTTCCTGCAGGAGACGGACCCCACCCGCCCCCTCGTCCACCGGCTCCTGGGGGTGCCGCGCTGGCGGGCGGACTACCTCGCCCATTTCCGGGCCATCCGCGCCGCCGCCCTGGACGCGGAGGCCCTGGAATCGCGCGCCCGCGCCCTCCGCGACCTGATCCGCCCCGCCCTGGCCGAGGACAAGAACCAGCTGTACACCCTGGAGCAGTTCGAGAAGAATCTCTACGAGGACGTGGCCCTGGGGCCGGGCGCGGTCATCGTCAGCAACGGGGACATCCCGGGCATCCTCCCCCTGGTGCGGGCCCGCGCGGCCTGGTTCGACAAGCAGGCGGCCCTGGCAGGGCCGGAGCCTCCCCTGGAGCTGCACGAGATCATCCCGGCGGATCCGGCGCCGGACCAGGCGCCCCTGGTGCGGGCCCGCTTCGGCGGCCCCGTCCAGCCCACGGCGGTAGCGCTGGTGGCCCGCGTGGAGGGGGGAGCACCGACGGCCTACGCGATGGCGCAGGAAGAGACCGGCTGGTCCGCCCGCCTGCCGGCCCTGCCGGCCCGCACGCGCGTGAGCTACTACCTGCATCTGAGTTTCGCCAAGGGCCAGACAGCCTTCCACCCGGCGTCGAACTGGGTCCAACCCTTTCGCTACCGCGTGACGGGACCTGACCTGCCGGAGCTGCCGGGCGGCGATCTGGCGCTCAACGAACTCATGGCGGACAACGTCACCACCCTCGCCGACGAGGCCGGCGAGTACGACGACTGGGTGGAGCTGGTGAACCGCGGCAGCGAACCGCTGTCGCTCGACGGAAGCTTCCTGGGCCTGTCGCCCGACGACCCGTGGACCTTTGCCCTGCCGGGCGGTACCCTGCAGCCGGGCGAGCACCTGCTGGTCTGGTGCGACAAGGACAGCGCACAAGGGCCGCTGCACGCGCCCTTCAAGCTGTCCAAGGCGGGCGGCCGCCTGCTCCTGACCACCCGCGACGCGATCCTGGACACGGTGACCTACGACCCCCAGGACACCGACCACAGCCTGGCCCGCCTGCCGGATGGCAGCGGCGACTGGCTGGCCTGCGACAGCCCCAGCCCGCGGGCCGTCAACCGCTGCGGCAACGTGCTGCCGCCAACGGCCACCGGCCTTCCCGAACCTGACCCTTCAGCAACGCCGCTGGAGCCCACGGTGACGCCGCCGGCACCGGAGCCTACGCCGTTGGAGATACCGATCTGCGCCAAGCTGCTCCTGCCTTGGGCGATGCGGTAGGACGCAGTGAGGCGCAACGCCGGACCGCGGCCAGCCGCGCTGACGGTCGTCGTCCCGCTTCCCGCTGCTTCAGCAGCAGGTCGACACTGTTAAAGGAGCCTTCCCATGGCGATACCGCGCACAAACCGTCACACGATGGGTCTCTGGGGTTCCCTGGCACTGGTCTTTGCCGTCGGCGCAGCAGGTGGCGGCATGGTCTGGCGTGAGCGGGCCTTGTCCTCGCCCCAGGGCCGACCCTCCCTCGCCGCGACCCGGCCCGCGCCCGCATTCGCCGCGGGTCCCGCGCCTGTTCCCGCCCTGGCATCGCGGGACCCGCAATCCGCGGGCTCATTGAGCGGTCCACTCTGGGGATTCGGCTTCGAGATACTGAGCCGTCAAGCCGCCAAGACCACGGATGACCTTGTCTTCTCGCCCCTCTCCCTGGCAGCCGTCCTCGCCCTCACCCTCGACGGCGCCGGGGGAAGCACGGCGGCGGAGTTGCGCGCCGCCCTGGGGATGGGAGATGGCCCCTTGGCCGAGATGAACCGCTCCTGGGCCAATCTCATCGGCTTCATCAACGGTGCCGAGCGCTCCGAGGGGGCCGTGGCCAACAGCCTGTGGTTGGCCGGCGGAGCATCGGTGCGGCCAGGCTTCGCCACGACCGCCGCCGACGCCTTCGCCGCCGAGGTCCGGACCCTGCCCGAAGACCCGGAGGAGGCTCGCCTGGAGGTCAACCAGTGGGTAACCGCCCGCACAGGAGGACGTATCACCGACCTGCTCCAAGCGCTGGACCCGGCCACCCGGCTCCTTCTGGTCAACACGGTCTACGCCAAGGTGGGCTGGGATGGGTTCGATGCGGCTGACAGCCGCGACGCCGCCTTCACCCTCACCGATGGGACGAAGGTGTCGGTGCCCACCATGTTCAGTCAGTCCTGGGAAACCGTGCGGGTCACCGATCGCTACGATGCGCTGGCACTGCGAACGCACGATAGGCTCAGCCTGTGGGTCTTCCTGCCCAAGGGGGGAGCCAGCCCCGAGTCCGTCGCAGGCGCCTTGCGGCAACAGATTCGGGATGCCGAGGGCTCAAACTACGGACCCTTGAGCGACACCGAGCACGAGGTCTGGGCGGAGGTCGATCTCCAGCTGCCCCGATTCCGGATCGAGCACCGCTGCGATGACCTGGTCGAGGACCTGCAGGACTTGGGAGTCCATGCGCTGTTCGATCCAGGTCTGGCCGACCTGAGCGCCCTGAGCGACATGAGGCCGCTGGCAATCAACCAGGTGGTTCAAAAGGCGATGATCGATGTCAACGAGCAGGGCATCGAGGCCGCGGCGGCCTCGGCCGAGGAGATGTCCGGAGCCGTTTCGCCCGACCGGAAGCTGGACTTCCATGTCAACCGCCCCTTCCTGGCCGTCCTGACGCAGGACAACGCTGACGTGCCGCTCTTCATGGCCATCGTGCGCGATCCCCGCTGAGGTCGGCGTCCCATACAGTCATGACGGCCTCCGATAATCGGTGCTAGGGAGGCTCAACCCCGAGCATCCTCCCCGGCCGTCCCTGTCTACCACAAACCCCTCATTCCCTGGACTTTTGACTAGGTTGCGGACGGGGTGGTACGCTGGCCGGAATTCGTTCGAAACACCCAGCCTCCTTGAAAGGACGTGTTCAAGACATGCAGTCTCGCAGTTCCCTTCCGACGCTCCTGCTCTCAGCGCTCTTGCTGCTGGGCATCGGCGGCGCCGGCGCATGGTACTTCCTGAAGCAATCCGACAAGGGCACCTCTTCGGCGCCCGGCGAGACCTTCGAGGGCCTCACCCTGGCCCCCGGCGAGATCTTCCTGCAACCGGCGGCAGAAGTAGGCCCGGACCCCTTCGCGGCCACGCCGATGGCCCCCCCGCCCGACCCCACCCTGGCCGCACCGGTGGTCGTCGAGAAGGCCGAGGTCAAGCCGCCCGCTCAGGCCCCCATCCAAGCCAGCAGCGGCGCCCAGCCCGGCCTCTTCGGCGGCTCGCGCAACGACGCGGCTTGCAACGTCCCGCAGCTGGTCAGCTTCCTGGGCTCCAATGCCGAAAAGGCGTCGGCCTGGGTCGTAGCCCTCAACGCCGATCCCAGTCTGCGCTTCACCGGCGGGCCGCTCACCGCGGCCAACATCCCGGCCTTCATCAGCACGCTCACGCCCATCGTGCTCCTGGCCGATACCCGGGTGACCAACCACGGCTTCGTGAAGGGCCGGGCGACGCCCCGCCAGGACGTTCTGCAGAAGGGGACGGCCGTACTCGTGGACCCCTACGGCGTGCCGCGGGCCCGCTGCTTCTGCGGCAACCCCTTGCTCCCGCCGCAGCCGTCCACGGTGGCCATCACCTACGTGGGCCGCTCCTGGGCGGACTTCGACCCGGCCAAGATCTCGGTGGTGAGCCCCGCGCCGCAGCCGCAGGTCAGCTTCCAGGTCAAGGATCCTTCCGGTGCCGTCATCCAGGTGACCATCGGGTCGCCGGGCCTGCCGGCCTCGTCGCCCGCGGCCGGCAGCCTGACGCCAGCGGCCGGTGCATCGCCCGGAACGACATCGGTGTCCGCAACAGCGCCCGTAACCGGCACAGCGGCCGCCGGAGCCGCTCCCGCCGGGACGCCCTACAGCGTGCAGCCGTCCACGTCCCCCGACGGGCGCATCTCGATGGCCCATCCGGCGGGCTGGGAGACGGAGAACTTCTGGTCGTGGTATGACCTTGGCGGACAGCGGGCGATCTATCAGCAGTACTACGCCTCTCCCAGCCTAGCGGTGACGAAGGACAAGGCCACCACCTACACGATTCCCGAGGTAGCCGTCAAGCAGGTATGGCCGGCGACGCCCGGCCAGGCGCTGGACGTGAACGCGGTCATCGCCGCGTCGAAGTCGACGCTGTGCTCGGCCACGAGCAGCCCGCAGCCGGTCAGCCATCCGAAGTTCGGAGCGGGCCTCTTGGTGACCGACAGCAACTGCGGGGGCAACCCGTCGGCCACTCGCGAGGTGATGACCTTCGCGCAGCCCGACGGGTCTGTGGTCCAGGTCTACTCGAAGGTACTCGAGCCGCGCGACCGCGACCTCAACAAGGCGGCTCTGGACTCCCTCACCCTGCCCAAGGTCAGCGCGCCGGCGGCGATCGCCCCCAAGCAGCAGTGTTCGAAGTCCCCGCCCGGCGCGCCGCCGGTGGACATCTCGATCGTCAACACGACGGCCGAGCCGCTGCGGGTGGTCTGGCACGACTACAACTGCCAGTTGGACATCGCAAACTACCAGTGGATCGTCGCCCCCGGCGCAACGGAGCCCATTCCGGGCACCTACGAGGGCAGCGCGTACACCGCGGTGGCCGTCGATGGCTCCACGGTGGGCACCTACACGGTTCCCGCTGCGGGCGGCACCTGGACGCTTCCGTAATTCAGGCCCGGAGACGCCCGCCTGCCCTGGCGGCCAAGGGCGTCCGGCGGGCAGCGGCTCACGCCAGACGGGTTCGGATCCGCGGGCGGTGGTCACGCGACCACCGCCCGCAGTGTTTGTGGGCGATGCGGCGGCCGGTGCCAGCGGTGGCTGCGAACTGAGCCGCCGACCTCGCAGCTCGCGACCCACAGGTATAATCCAGGCCAATGAGCCACCCCGACCTCAAGTCCACCCCGATGCATCCTTCCGCCGAGCGCCTGCACCTGGCCCTGGACCTCTTCGACGCCGGCGTCGACCTTCAGCGCCAGCGGCTGCGCCGCGCCCACCCGAACGAGAGCGCTGAGGAGATCGAGGCGCGGGTCCGGTCCTGGCTGCTACAAGAAGGCGAGCCCGGCGACGCGGACGGCGTAGTGGTCTCCTGGCCGCGGCCACCGCGATGAACGACCTGCGCTCGGTCCTGGCCGAGGTCGCAGTCGCGCTGCGCTCGCGGGATTGCGATTGGGCCCTGATGGGGGGCTTGGCGGTTTCGACCTATGTGGAGCCTCGCTTCACCCGCGATGTCGATCTGGCCGTAGCGGTGGCCGACGACGGTGAAGCGGAGCGGCTGGTCCTCTCCCTGCAGGCCGGCGGTTACCGCATGACCATGGTCCTGGAGCAAGAGGCCCAGGATCGCCTGGCCACGGTACGCGTCGTGCCTCCGGGTGGTTCGGCAACCGGTGTCGTGATCGACCTGATGTTCGCGTCCTCCGGCATCGAGCCTGAGATCTGTCGCGATGCCCAGATGCTGGAGGTGTTCAGCGGCGTGACCGTACCTGTATGCCGCCCAGGCCACCTGATCGCCCTGAAGGTCCTGGCCCGCGACGACCGTCGACGGCCGCAGGACCTGCTCGACCTCCGCGCCCTCTTGGCGCAGCTGGAGCCGGCGGAACACGAGCGAGCCCGCACTGCCCTGGCGCTGATCCAGGCCCGCGGCTATGACCGCGGCCGCGAGCTGGTTGAGGAACTGGACCGGTTGCTGGCGGCCGGTTGATGGATTGACCTCATCGGTACACCACGCGATCTCGCTCAGTCGGCGACCACGACTGCTGCGAGAACGCCGGCCTGCGCTTCCTCGCGGCCATCGCCCGGGATCCCCGCCTGTCTTCGCCGTAGGCCCGGCGCCGCTGCGCGTCGAACGCCGCGTTTCTCGCCGTAAAACCCTGGCTCACACGGCGAGAGACTTGGCGCGACACGCCGTAAAACACCATCCGACACGCCGTGAAAGCGCTTGCGACAGCAGGTGGGATCTCAGGTACAGTAGCACCATAGCACAGCTACAGTAGGCCTGTAGCTCGGCTATGGTGTCAGGTTAGCTGGCCTGCACTGGCACTCAACCATCCGTCGCTCGACTTCGCGCACGCAAATCGTCACCACCATCAGCGGGCTCCCGCCACCTGCTCCCACGACGACCAACAGCCCCGGAGGGCCGCGCATCCATGGCGCCATTATACAGGCAAGGGGCTCAGGCGAGACCAGCTTTCCGCGGCTCAGCCGTCCCCGGTGTCCACCCCCCCCCCCCCCCGCTGCCTGAGCGCCTCGTACAAGGCCACCGACCCCGCCACCGCCGCGTTGAGCGAGCCCACGCGGCCGCGCATCGGCAGGCGGACCAGGGCGTCGCAACGCCGGGCCACCGCCTTGGAGAGGCCCTGGCCTTCGCTGCCCACCACCAGAGCCAAGGGGCCGCCCAGGTCCGCCTCACCCAGGGTGATCGGCGCGTCGCCGTCCAGACCCACCACGCGTACCTGGCGTTGGCGCAGCTGGTCCAAGGCCGTCACCAGGTCCGTCCGGGCCACCGGCAGGTGGGCCACCGCGCCCGCCGAGGCCTTCTGCACCGCGGCCGTGACGCCCGCGGCGCCGCGCTCGGCGATCAGGGCGCCATGCGCGCCCACCGCTTCGGCCGAGCGGATGAGGCTTCCCAGGTTGTGCACGTCCTGGATGGCGTCCAGCACCAGGATCAGTGGCGGCTCGCCGGCGCGGATGGCCCGCGCCAGGATGCTGGCCAGGTCCGAATAGGCGAAGCCCGAGCTGCGGGCGGCCACGCCCTGGTGGTTGGCCACGCCGCCTTCCGCGCGGCCCACCAGCCGGTCCAGGGCCGGGCGGGGAAGGTACTTCAGCGGCAGCTGCCGCTCGCGCGCCAGCTTGACGATCTCCGCCAGCGCGCCCTCGACGCGAACGCCCTCCGCCAGCAGCAACTCATCCAGCACCCGACCGGATTGCAGCGCTTCCAACACCGGATGTCGACCGTAGATCACATCGGACATGGGGGGCCTGATCAGTCCTGACCGGCTGAGGCGTCCGGGGCGGCTTCGTCCGGGGCAGTCTCGTCCGGGGCAGTCTCGCCCCGCGCTGCCGGCCCCAGGATCTCGTCCACCGTGAGGCTCAGCGCCGGCAAGCTGCCCGAGATCACCGTCTCGCCGCGGACATGGCGGCGGTAGCGACGGTAGCCGGCCGGGTCCGGATCCTGATAGACCTCCAACGCCTCGCCCACCAGGTCCACGATCCACAGCTCGGGGATGCCCGCCGCGGCGTAGAGCGGCGCCTTGATGGCCCGGTCCACCGCCAGGGAGCTGTCGGCGACCTCGATGAGCAGCAGGACATCTTGAGGCCTAGGATGCGAATCGCTGTAGTCATCTCCTCGGGATCTGAGCACCGCCACATCAGGCTCGGGCTCCGAGTTGTCCGATAGGCGGACAGGGTTTTGTGGGGCGACCAATACCGATTCCACAAGGCGGCTGATTAGCCGGACCAAGCGATTGACACACCCGGCATGGCGGCTGTTGATCGGCATCTTGTAGAACACCTCCCCGTTCAAGAGCTCGGTCCGTTCGTCCACGCCGAGCACCCCGACGTCGACGAGCCGGTGGTAGCCCTCGGTCGTGAAACGCAGCGTCCGGAGGGCCGGCGCCCGGGGCGGCTGCCCATTCCCGGACCGGTCCTCCACCAATGGCTGCATGCTCACCGCTGCGGTGGACGTGGAATCCCGCCTCATCATCTTCTGCACCGCCATCGCCATCGCCTCCCTCAGTTCCCGTGCTGCCAGGTGCTGCCGTCCGGGGTGTCGACCACCTCCAGGCCCAGGGCCGTCAGGCGATCACGGATGGTGTCCGAGGCCTCCCAGTCGCGGGCGGCGCGGGCACGGGCGCGCAGGTCCAGGATGAGGGCCATCAGGCCGTCGACCGTGGCGTCGCCGCCGGAGGCGCGGCCGGCACCGGCCGCGCCCCGCGGCAGGTCCAGACCCAGGACGGCGGCCTGGCTGACCAAGGTAGCCTGGGCCTGGGCCAGGGACTCGGCGTCCACGCCGGCGTCTCGGGCGCGGTTGATCTCCGTGACCAACGCGAAGAGCGCCGCCAGGGCGCCGGGCGTCCCGAAGTCGTCGTCCATCGCCGTCTCCAGCTCCGTGCAGGACTGGCTGGCGGCCTCGGCCAGGCGGTCGATGTCGGCCTGGTGGCCCGTGGCGCCGGGCCGGGCCGGCTTGAGCGCGCCCCAGAGCCGCTCCAGGCCCTTCTCGGAAGCGGCGATGGCGTCGTCGGTGTAGTTGACCGGCTTGCGGTAATGGCTGGAGAGGACCAGCAGGCGCAGCACGTCCGGGTCGAAGCGCGCCAGGAAGTCGTCCAGGGTGATGAAGTTGCCCAGGCTCTTGGACATCTTCTCGCCGTTCACCCGCAGCATGCCGTTGTGCATCCAGATGCGGCTGAAGGGCCGGCAGCCCGTGGCCGCCTCGCTCTGGGCGATCTCGTTCTCATGGTGCGGGAAGAGCAGGTCCATGCCGCCGCCATGGATGTCGATCTGCTCGCCCAGGTGGCGTCCGGCCATCGCCGAGCATTCGATATGCCAGCCCGGCCGGCCCTGGCCCCAGGGTGAGTCCCAGGCCGGCTCGCCCTTCTTGGCCGCCTTCCACAGGGCGAAATCCGCCGGATCCTCCTTGAAGCCGCTCTCCGGCTCCTGGCTCTCCGCGTCCTCGAAGCTGCGCCCCGAGAGCCGGCCGTAGCCGTGGAAGCGGCGCGAGCGGAAGTACACGTCGCCGTTGGCGGCCGCGTAGGCCTGGTCCTTGGCCACCAAGGTCTGGATCATGGCCGTGATGGCCGGCATCTCCGAGGAGACGCGCGGGTAGAGGGAGGCCGGCAGCACGCCCAGGCGCGCCATGCCGATGAGGTAGTCCCGCGCGTAGCGGTCGGCGATCTCGTAGGCCGACACCTCCTCATCCAGGCTGCGGCGGATGATCTTGTCGTCCACGTCCGTGAAGTTGACCACATGGCGTACCGCGAAGCCGCGATGCTCCAGGTAGCGCCGCACCCCGTCGAAGACCAGGGCGCTCATGGCATGGCCGATATGGGCCGCGTCGTAGACCGTGACGCCGCAGACGTACAGCCGCACCACATGGGGCTCGATGGTCTGCAGCGGCTCCACCTGGCGGCTGAGGCTGTTGTAGATGCGGATGCTCATGGACTGGTCTTTCTGGGCGGACGGTTCAACGGCCGGATTCCTCGATTATAGGCGCCGAAGCGCCGCCAGCAGCCGCCCGTGCCCGGCAACGATGCCGTCGCGGGAATCGACCAAGATGGGATTCACGAACCCGAACTCCGCGATCGACGCTGCGATCTGCGCCACCTGGTCGGCCGAGTGCGTTCTTGCGTTCCGCGCATAGGGCACCAGGCGCTCCAGGGGCCAAAGCTCGATGCGCCGCGCCATCGCCGGCGTCATGCGATCAGCTATTGAAACTCGGGACCCAGACCCAGTAGGCAAC
>JBGAUA010000005.1:0-59023 GCA_044228875.1 Anaerolineae bacterium | reverse complement strand
GTCGATGCTGCAGACGGCGGCGTCGCCGACGCGATCCTGCCGCGGCTGATAACACTCGGCGTAGAACAGGGCGCGCGCCACGGCGCGCCACTCCCTGTCGCATGCCTGCAGCGACGCGCGCGCGAGTTCGTCGAGGCCAGCGGCGACGCTCGGCGCCTTGCGCAGATCGAGCGCGGCGAGCGTCGAGCTGCGGGTGCCGTAGCGCGGCGTGTGGATGCAGGGCGCCTCGAGCGCGGCGCGCAGGGCCGGCGGCACCGGCGCGCCCGGCGTGCAGGAGATCCTCCTGCTCGTCTCCGGCGGACCCGACGAGGACGGTCCCGACGTCCCCCTCGCCGAGGCCGCCAAGGCCAAGGACGACGGCGTCCTCATCGTCACCGTCGCCGCCGCCAGTGCCGCCGATTATGACATGCTCACCCGCATGGCCACCTCGCCCGCCTTCTTCTACACCGAGACCATCGCCGGGCGCTACCCCGGGCTCTTCCAGCAGATCGTGAAGGACCTGTCGCAGGTCAAGCTCATGGGCGGCCTCGTCACCGACACCCTGGCCACCGGCTTCGAGTACAGCTGGGGCTCCGGCATCCCCGCGCCCCGCCTGCGCGGCCGCGACCTCACCTGGCTCTATGCCGTGTGGCCCGAAGGCGGACTCGAGATCAGCTACCAGGCCATCTGCAAGCAGCTCGGCCGCTTCCCCTCCTCCGACGGCGCCACCGCCGAGCTCACCTTCGATCGCGGCTCGCCCTACGTGTACGCGCTGCCGGTGGCCGCCATCGACTGCGTTCCCCCGCCCACGGCCACCGCCACCCCATCGGCCACTCCCACCGCCACCGTGACGCCGTCGGCCAGCCCCAGCCCGCGCCCCACGGAGCCCCTACGGCCGGTGTACCTCCCCTTCCTCGGCCGCCGCCACTGCAAGCCCACCGACCACCGCGCCGATGTCGTGCTCCTGCTCGACGCCTCCTCAAGCATGCACGAGCCCGCCGCCGGCGGTGAGATCAAGCTGCAGCTGGCCCTGGACGCCGGAACCGCCTTCGTCGACAGCCTCACCTTCCCCGGCGACCGCGCCGCCGTCGTGGCCTTCAGCGGCCGCAGCGAAGTGCTCATGGGCCTCTCCGACAACCGCCTCGGGCTGCTCATGGCCCTGGCCGACATCTACGGCCACGTGCGGGTCGGCAGCCGGCTGGACCAGGGCCTCGCGGCCGCCCAGTACATCCTCGCCGGCGGCGGCCCCGGCCGCGTGCCCGTCGTCGTCCTGCTCACCGACGGCCTCGCCGATCCCGCGTCCGCCCTGGCGGCCGCGGCGCGGGCGCGGGCCGCCGGCCTGACCGTCTTCGCCATCGGCCTGGGCGAGGGAGCCGACGCCGCCCTCCTCCAGCAGCTCGCCGGCAGCCCCGACCGCTTCTTCCCGTCACCCGACGGCGCCGATCTGGAGCGGATCTTCCGTTCCGTCGCGATCATGGCGGGCTGCGACGGCGGTTGACGCCCTACCGATGCAACCCGATCGGCGCCAGGCGCTACCCATGTGATGAAGCGGTGGCGCCGGCAGACGTCGGTCGGCGCGGGACGATCCCATGAGGGTCCGCACCGACGGGGCGCATCGGGTCCGGGCGACCGCGCCGCTTCCATCCAAAGGACCGTTGCGCCACCCTTTGGCCTACGGTAGAATGGCATCCAAGCCAGAACCCAACAGGTAGAGAGGACAGAATCCATGAGCCGATCGCATCAGAAGTGGATGGCCCCCGTCTTGATGGCCGCCATCCTGGCCCTGCTGGGCTTCGCCGGTCTCAACGGCGCGGCGGCCAGCGGGCCGGTCGCGCCGCTGCAGGGCGGCGAGGAGCCGCCGGAGGAGCGCCCCTGCGGCATCGTCTTCGACCGCACCCTGGAGCCCAGGGTGGTCAAGCAGGGCGACCAGATCACCGTGCGCGTGAACTACGACTACAAGTGCGCCCAGCGTTCGCGCAAGGTCAACATCATCCTGGCCGTCGCCGACACCCTGTCCCAGGATGTCAACCCGCGCGACGGGGTCAGCATCCTCAACAACCTCAAGCGCGGCCTCAAGGACTTCGCCAACCGCGTCAACTACAGCAACGGCTCCTGCATCGGACTGATCGTGTTCTCGACCACGTCCATGCCGCTGATGCCCCTGCAATGCGGCGCCGCGGCGCGCGATGAGATCCTGAGGCGCATCGACAACAACCTGCGGCTGAAGCCTTCCGGATCGGTCAACGGCCTCGGCGAGGCCATTCGCGACGCCACGCAGCAGCTGCCGGTGGATGACAAGACGCAGGACAACCTCATCGTGATGTTCGACTCCGGCGCGCCCGAGACCACGGCCACCGAGGAGCGCATCCCTGTGCCCACCGGCCAGGCCTGCGAGGTCGCGCATCGCGGCGGTGTCGAGTTCGCCGCGGTGCAGATGGCCCTGGCGCAGAGCCGCCTGAACAGCTACAAGTGCATCACCCAGGGCATGTGGACCTCCCGTCAGGCCGACGGCAAGGACCTGCAGGAGGTCTGGAACGCCGCCGCGGAAGCCCTGCTCTACGGCGACAAGATGAACGATGCATCCTACTGCGACTACTTCAACCGCCAGCTCTTCGAGTTCATCCCCGGCTCCGCCTCGCCGCGCGACCCGGACGAGGACGATCCCTTCAGCGGCATCTGCTGGAACTTCAAGGCCTCCACCCATCGGCCGGGCGGGCAGTCCATCGAGTACAGCATGCGCGTGAAGGATGACGACCCGGGCCTGGCGGGCCAGAAGATCGAGCTGGGCGACGAGGCGGTGCTCTACTTCAATTTCGTCAGCGGCGCCGACCTGGAGTACTTCCTGCCCAACCCCCAGGTCTGCATCTACGAGAAGGGCAAGCCCGAGTTCTGCGACAACTTCCCGCCCGCCGTGCCGACGGCCACGCCGGACGTGCCGGCACCCACGGAGACTGCCACCGGACCGCGGCCCACCGACACGCCGGTCGCGCCGCCGCCCACCGACACGCCGTCGGTTCCGTCCCCGACGGACACGCCGGAGCCGCCCAGCACGGAAGTGCCCACCCAGGAGCCGGCGACGGCGGTGCCCACCCAGGCCCCGCAGCGCAGCATCTACCTTCCGTCGCTGGAACGCTGACATCCCGATCGCCGCACGAACCACGCGAAGAGGGCCGCCTGCGGGCGGCCCTCTTCTTGCGTGTCGACCAAGGGGGGACGCTGGCCGAGCGCGCGCTCGACGGGTCGCGACGCAAGCGGCTGCGGCGGGCCGCGGCCGCGGCGATTGTTGACGCCCCCCCGCCGGGATCCTAGCATTCGCCCCAGCCCCGTCCACCCGCACCAAGAGGCCCGCAGATGCTGCCCAGCCCCGACCCAGGCGCCGCCTCACCGCGGCCCGCCCACGCCGCCGCGCGCGAGCTCGTGGCGATGGAAGACCGCTACGGAGCGCACAACTACCACCCGCTGGACGTCGTCCTCACCCGCGCCCAGGGATGCTGGGTCTGGGACATCGACGGCAACCGCTACCTGGACTGCCTGGCCGCCTACAGCGCCGTCAACCAGGGCCACAACCATCCGCGCATCGTCGAGGCCCTGGTCGAGCAGGCCGGACGCCTGGCCTTGACCAGCCGCGCCTTCCACAACGACCAGCTGGGCCCCTTCTGCAAGGAGCTGTCCGAGCTCACCGGCTTTGGCCGCGTGCTGCCCATGAACACCGGCGCCGAAGCCGTGGAGACGGCGCTGAAGGCCGTGCGCAAGTGGGGCTACACGGTCAAGGGCGTGCCGGACGGCCAGGCCGAGATCCTCTGCTTCAGCGGCAACTTCTCCGGCCGCACCATCAGCATCATCAGCTTCTCCGACGAGCCGCAGTACCGCGACGGCTTCGGCCCCTTCACCCCCGGCTTCCGCATCCTGCCCTACGGCGACCCGGCGGCGATCGAGGCGGCCATCACCCCCAACACCGTCGCGGTCTTCATGGAGCCCATCCAGGGCGAGGCCGGGGTGATCATCCCGCCTGCGGGCAGCCTCAAGCGCATCCGCGAGATCTGCGACGAACGACAGCTGATGCTGATCTTCGACGAGATCCAGAGCGGACTGGGGCGCAGCGGCCGGATGTTCGCCTGGCAGCACGAGGATGCGCGGCCCGACGGCATGGTGTTGGGCAAGGCGCTCGGCGGCGGCCTGTACCCCGTGTCCGCCTTCGTGTCCGACGACGCCTTGATGGATGTCTTCCATCCCGGAGACCACGGCTCCACCTTCGGTGGCAACCCCCTGGGCGCGGCCGTAGCCCGCGCCGCCATCCGCGTGCTCACGGACGAAGGGCTGGTGGAGAACGCCGCCCGGATGGGCGAACGCTTCGCCGCGGGCCTGGCAGACCTCAAGCAGCCGTCCATCGCCGCCATCCGCCGGCGCGGGCTGTGGATCGGCATCGAGCTCTGGCCACAGGTGGGCGGCGCACGCGCCTACGCCGAGGCGCTCAAGGCCCGTGGCCTCCTCTGCAAGGAAACGCATATCCACACCATCCGCATCGCCCCGCCGCTCTGCATCCGGCCGGACGAGGTGGACTGGGCCCTGGCGCAGATCCACGCCGTCTTCGAACAGTTGGATTGAGCGCTTCGGTATACAATGCCCGCCATGGATACGCAGCTGGTCGAGCATCCCGTCGCCGCGGTCGGCGCGCCGCGTCGCGACTCGACGATGTTCCTGCGCCGCCTCCTGGGCCACAGGCTGGCGCTGGCGGGGCTGATCCTCATCGGCTTTCTGGCCGCCTGCGCCATCCTGGCGCCCTGGCTTGCCTCGGAGCGTCCCCAGCCGCCCTTCGGCGTCTGGGCGGTCTCGCCGCGGCTGAAGCTCCAGCCGCCGTCGTGGACGCATCCTCTGGGCACCGACCAGCTGGGTCGCGACCAGCTCAGCCGCATGCTCTACGGCGCGCGGGTGTCCCTGCTCATCGGCGTCCTCAGCGTGAGCCTGGCCATCGCCATCGGCACCCTGCTGGGCGCCGTCGCCGGCTTCTGGGGCGGGAGGGTGGACGGGCTGATCATGCGCTTCATGGACATCATGCTGGCCTTCCCTTCCCTGCTGCTGGCCCTGGCCGTGGTGGTGATCATCGGCAAGGGGCTGGTCAACGCGATGCTGGCCGTGGGCATCATCTCCATCCCCAACTACGCGCGTATCGTGCGCGCCTCGGTGCTGGCGGAGGTGCACAAGGACTATGTCGAGGCCAGCCGGGCCTTGGGCGCCTCGCGGGGCCGGCTCCTCTGGCGCCACATCCTCCCCAACGCCCTCTCGCCCTTGATCGTCTCGGGCAGCCTGGGCATCGGCACGGCCATCCTGGACACGGCGGGGTTGGGCTTCCTGGGCCTGGGCGCCCAGCCGCCGCTGGCCGAATGGGGCCTGATGCTGTCCGACAACCGCCAGAAGCTGTTCGGCGAATGGTGGCTGGTGGTGGCGCCGGGCCTGGCCATCATGCTGACCGTTCTGGGCTTCAACCTGCTGGGCGACGGCCTGCGCGACATCCTGGACCCCCGGCTGCGGCGGGGGCGGCGCTGAGCGCGGTGGCCGACGGCCGCACCCGACGACCCCGCCGATGCGGCGCCCGCGGCGTGGCGCGGCGCACCTATAATGGAATGCGTCCGGGATCCGGCCGATCGGCCCCCGGACGCGGACTCCCGCCATCCCGAGCGGACGCCGCGCGCCTCTTCGGCCCGCCGCCGCTCCCGTACCCGAGGTAGCCCATGCACAGCCAACCCCTCCGCCGCGCCTTGCCGTTCCTGGCGCTGGCGCTGGCCGTAGCCCCCGCCCTGCCGGCCGCGGCCCGTCCCGACACCGCGCCGCCGCCGGCGGGCAGCTTCGCCCGCGCCGCCTCGGGCCTCTTCGTCCCCGCCACGGACACGGCCGCCAGCGCGGCCGAAGGCGAGGTGGAGCTGCTGATCGGCCTGGTCGACGGCATGGCCGACGACGCGCCGGTGCCGCGGCTGCAGGCCGCCGCGGCGCGGGTGCAGGATGCGGTGACAGCGGACTACCGTCCAGAAGAACTCCGCGTGGTGGCCCGCTATGCCAGCTTCCCCATCCTGCATGCCTGGGCCGACGCGGAAGGCCTCCGGCGCCTGGCCGCCGACCCGCGTGTGGCCTCGGTGGAGCAGGTGGTCAAGGTCTATCCCCTGGGCCCGGCACTGCGGCCGGCGCTCATGCCGGAAGGCCGGGTGACGGTGGGCGCCGACAAGGTCTTCGAGACCTGGGGCCTGGACGGCACCGGCGTGGGCGTAGCGGTTCTGGACACGGGCATCGACAACGACCACCCGGACTTCGAAGGGGCCATCGTGGCCCAGCAATGCTACAGCGAGGGCTCGCGCAGCTGCGCGCCGCGGGGCCTGCCCAAGAGCGACAATGCCGAGGACGAGTACGGTCATGGGACGGCGGTCAGCAGCATGATCCTGGGCCGCGGCGTCACCAAGGGCCTCAACGAGGCCAACAAGCAGGTGACGGCCCTGGGCATCGCCCCGCGCGCCAGCCTGCTGGCGGTCCGCGTCTTCCGCGACAACGGCGGCGCCTACGATCCGGACATCGTGGCCGGCCTGGACTGGGTGCTGACCAAGCAGAAGGAGCACAACGTCAAGGCGGTCAACATGAGCCTGGGCGGCGGCGCCGAGATCGGCACCAACTGCGACAACAACCACGCCACGGTGAAGGCGGCCTTCGCCCGCCTGGTGAGCAAGGGCGTCACCGTGGTGGTGGCCACCGGCAACGGCGGCAACGCCGACCGGGTGGCCTTCCCGGCCTGCATCTCCAACGCCATGAGCGTGGGGGCCACCTACGACAAGAGCTACGACGGGCCGGCGCGCCTGGCCAACGGCGGCATGTGGTGCCCGCGGCAGGACAAGCCGGACATCTTCACCATCGCCTGCTTCACGGACCGCGGCCGCTCGCTGGACGTGCTGGCACCCGGCCTGATCATCACCCACGCGGCCATGGGCGGCGGCCTGGGCTCCGGCGCCGGCACCTCCTACGCCACGCCGATCGTGGCCGGCATCGTGGCCCTCCTGTCGCAAGTGAAGGACGACCTGCGGTCGGCGGACATCCAGCGCCTGCTGCAGGACACGGGCCGCGACGTGACGCATCCGGAATCGGGCGACACCCTGAAGCTGGTGGACGCCTTCGCCGCGGTGTCCAAGGTGATGCCCGCGGTGCCGACCACGGCGGCCACCGCGACGGCGACCACCCGCCCGGCGGACACCGCGACGGCCATCCGGCCGCCGACGACGACGCCGACGGTCGCCCCTTCGGCGGCGCCGAGCGACACGCCCGAGACCGCGGCTTCGGCCACGGCCACCAGCCGCCCGGCGGATACTGCCACGCCTGTCCAGCCCGCACCGAGCGCGACGCCGGGCCTGGTCCGCGTCTTCCTGCCCTACCTGAAGCGACTGGACTGAGGACAAGGCGAGACCGGAGCGCATCGCAGGGTCGATGCCGGTCGCGCAGGTCCACCGACCCCCTACCCAAACACGGAGCCCCGACATGTCACGTACACGACGCATCGCGCCGGCCGGACTCCTGCTCCTGCCCCTGCTGCTCGCCGGCTGCCTCCCCGGCGACGGGGTGAACAGCGCGGCCGATCCGGCCGGTTTCTTCTGGGGCGTCTGGCACGGCTGGCTGGCGCCCATCTCGCTGATCTACGGCTGGTTCAAGCCGGGCATTCGCATCTACGAGACGGCCAACAGCGGCCTGATGTACGACCTGGGCTTCTACATGGCGGTGATCAGCGGCTTCGGAGGCCTCAGCCTGGCCCGCGGACAGAAGCGGCAGAAGCCTTAGGCTCGCTGTCCGCCGCCCTGTACGCGCTGCCTTCCTCCGCGCCTCAGGCCGCTTCGGCGGCCAGTTCGCGCTGCACCTCCGGCGGCAGGTTCTCCCAACGCACGCCGATAAGCGCCCCGTAGATGGCGTAGAGCGTGGTCTCGTTGGTGTCCTCGGGCCAGGCGGCCTTGAGGCGGCGCCAGGTGGCCACGGCGCCGAGGCTGCGCAGGATCTCCGGGCTGTGGACGCCGATGCTCTGCAGGCGGCGCAAGGTGAAGGGGCCGATGTTGGTCATGCGGGCGAGGCTGTCGTCGGCGGCCTGGGCGAGAATGTGGGAGGTTCCAAGGGCTGAAGCGATCATGGTGGGTGTCCTTTGGGCTCTTCCAACGCGAATAGAACAAGTGTTCGTGAGTATACGGGACTGTGGCTGCCGAGTCAATAGCCCCAGGATGCCGTTTCTCTTGTCCGCTCTACCCACGCCGCCGAGACCCTTGGCTGGGCCGGTCAAAGCCCCCAACCGCTGCCGCTGCACCGCCACCGCAGTGCTCGCCACCACCGCTGTGCTCGCCGCCAGCGGCCTCCCGGGGCATGGGGCAGACCTTCGCTGCAACTGGCCCCGCCACCGAATCCGGCTACACTCCGCAGCGCATCGCGCGACCGGCCGAACGCCCGCGCGTCACGCTCTCGAGGCCCCTAGCGTCCTAGGGAGTTGGCGATCCGCCGCAGCCGATCCACGTCCGCCCTACGCCCCGTCGAGGAGGCAGCCATGTCGCAGCGTCCCATCACCCTTGCCCTCCGTCCCGCCCTGCCCCTGCTGCTCGGCGCGCTGCTGCTGCTGGGCGGTCTCAGCCCCGCGGGAGCCCTGGTGCCGCCGCCCGCCGACGAGGCGACCCCCGTCGGCAGCTGGCTGGTGCGCCTGCAGGGCCCCAGCCTCCACCAGCGGCTGACCGCGCGGCTGGGTCGACGCGACCTCGCGGGCGTGACGCTGCCTCCGACCGCCGAACTCAAGGCCATGGAAGACGACGTGCGACGCGGGCAGGAGCCCGCGCTGCGCGCCATCCGGCGCCTGGGCGGGCGGACCATCAGCCGCTACGCCGCCTCCGTCAACGGCCTCCTCGTCCACGCCACCGCGGCGCAGAGCGCGCTGATCGCCCGCCTGCCCGGCGTCCTGGAGGTCGAGGCCGCGCCCATCGTGCGGCCGGAGCTGGGCACCTCGGCGCCCCATGTCGGCGCGCGGCGCCTGGCGCAGGAACTCGGCGTCAACGGCGAAGGTTCGGTGGTGGCCGTCATCGACACCGGCGTGGACTACACCCATGCCCATCTCGGCGGCCCCGGCGATCCGGCGGCCTTCCAGTTCGCCTCCGGCGGCGGCAACGGCGAGCGCGTCGACGACAAGTGGCAGGACAAGCTGCTCCTGCCCAACAGCAAGGTCGTCGGCGGCTACGACTTCGTCGGCCCGCGCTACAACCCACCGCATATCTGCACCGACGCCATGATGAGCACCGGCCAGTGCACCAACATCCCCGAGCCCGACCCCGATCCGCTCGACGCCGGCGGCCACGGCACCCATGTGGCCGGCATCATCGCCGGTGCCACCATCCCCGCCATCCCCGACGGCATCGCGCCAGGGGCCCAGATCGTGGGCCTGAAGCTCTACGGCACCAACGGCGGCGACGAGGCCGCCGACGTGCTGGTGGACGCCATCGAATGGACCTACCGCGTCAACGTGAAGATCGAGGACCGCGGCGTCCTGCCGCCGCAGGTGGACGCCATCAACATCAGCCTCGGCGAGAACTGGGGCCAGGGCAGCCGCCTCTTCGACGAGGCCGTGTCGAGCGGCACCGACAACGGCGTGATCGTCGTCGCCTCCGCCGGCAACGCCGGCGACCAGCCCTTCGTCGTCGGCGCGCCATCGGCCTCGCCGCGCATCCTGTCGGTGGCCAGCACCGTGCCGCCGGCCTTCGCCATGATGGTGGAGGCGCGCTGGGCGGATCAGAAGGCCGACTACCCGGCGGTGGACAGCACCGTCGCCGCTCTGGCCGGTCGCGCGCCCATCGACGCCGCCCTGGCCTTCATGGGCCGGGCCTGCAATGGCGACGCCATCGAACAGGACGTCGCTGAGAAGGTGGCCCTGGTGGCCCGCGGCGACTGCGTGTTCCCCGAGAAGATCCTCAACGCCCAGAAGGCCGGGGCCATCGCGGTACTGGTCTACACCAACCAGAACGCCCGCACCCCGATGGGCGGTGACAGCGCCGGCATCGACATCGCCGCGGTGATGATCGACAACGCCCCCGGCCTGGCCCTGCGGGATCTCTTGATGGCCGGAACCGAGGTGGCGGTGCGGATGGACCCCAGCACGGTGAAGCTGGACGAGAGCCTGGCCGACGCGGTCTCGGGCTTCAGTTCCCGCGGGCCGTCCAAGAACGGCGCGCTCAAGCCCGACATCGCCGCGCCCGGCTCCAGCATCAACTCGGCGCGCATGGGCTCGGGCTCGGGCGGGGTGTCCTTCAGCGGCACTTCCATGGCCGGCCCGATGGTGGCGGGCACGGCGGCCCTCATGCAGCACCGCAACCGCAAGCAGAACCTGGGCCTGGGCGCCGCCGACCTGGGGGCGATGCTCATGAACTATTCCCGGCCGGTCATCTACCAGGACCCGGTCACCCGCGCCCCGATCACCGCGGTGCGCCAGGGCGCCGGCCTGGTGGACATCTGGCGGGCGGGCACGGCGCAGTTCGTGGCCCGCGCCGGCGACATCGCCAGCATCAACCTGGGGGCGATGGCCCTCAGCGCGCCGGCAACCTTGCGGCGAACGGTGACGGTCAAGTCCCTCGCCAAGGACGCGCCGCTCAAGCTGGCGCTGTCGCTGGACCGCCCAGGCGACACAGGCTTCGGGCCGGCGCTCAAGGTGACCTTGCCCGAAGGCCCCATGACCATCGCCCCCGGCGAGACGGTCAGCTTCGATGTGGTCTTCGATGTGGACCCCGCGGCCCTGCCGGACTGGACGCTGTACCCCAACCCGCCGGTCAGCGATCCCGGACCCATCGCCGCTCACGAGATCCAGGGGCATGTGCTGATCAGCCCGATCGACGACCAGGGCCGGCCCCTGGCCGACCTGCCGCAGGCCTCCCTGCCCTTCTACCTGCTGCCGCGCAAGGCCTCGGCCTTCACGGCCCAGCCCTTGGCGGCGGCGCTCCACGACAAGGTCAACGCCCTTCGCCTGCGCAACGACGGCCTGCCGGGCACGGCGGAGCTCTTTGTCCTGCCGCGCGTCGGCCTGGTGGCCGGGACGGCTCAGCAGCCCTCGGCGAGCGAGGATGCCGACGAACCGGAGGTGCTGCGCGAGCTGGACCTGCGGCGCGTGGGCCTGCGCATCGAGCCGGGCGCGGAGGGCGGCGAAGCCCTGCTGTCGGTGGCCATCGCCCGCCACGAGGCCGCGGCCATCGCCCATGTCACCAACCTGGCGGTGTACATCGACGCGGACCGCGACGGCAAGACGGACCACGTGATGCGCGAGGCGGTCGGGGGCAACCCGGCGCAGGTGCTCACGCAGTATGCCGGCTGGGATCCCACGCTCAACGAGGGTCGCGGCGAGATCATCTCCGGCACCCTGAAGTCGGACCTGGCCGCCCACCGCAGCGACCAGCACACCCGCTTGACCGTGCTGACGGCGCCGGCGGCGGGCCTGGGAATCAGCGCGGAAGACAGCTTCGCCTTCCATGTGGTGGCGACGCCCTTGAACGAGGACTGGCTCTCGCCGCCGCATCCCAAGACGGTGGCCCAGAGCGACGTGGCCCCCGACGGCGCCGATCAGGCGGACGGCCCGCGCTACGTCTTCAACCCTGCGGACATGGCCCGCATTCCGGCGGCCTGGTCGCTGCGGCTGCCGGACGAGAGCGGGTCGGCGCGCGGATCCATCGCCCTCGGTCGCGGCCCCGGCGAGACGGACTACAGCTGGCTGCTGGCCTACCCGGGCGACGACTTCGCGGACGCCAAGGGGCAGATGCAGGTGCTGGAGCCGGGGCGGGAAGGGCCGGTGTACCTGCCGCTGCTGCTCGGGATGGCCCAGCTGATGGAGGGGCCTTAAAACCTAGGACCGCCGAGTAAGGGGATGGGCGTCGTCGATTCCTGGACCGTCAGGCGGCGCGCAGGTGCGGCAAGCGTTCCAGCCGGAGCATGAAACGTCGGCTGGAGCGCGGCGCACCTTCATGGCAGCAGGCTCGGGGCCGGTGGTTTTCACAAGGAGCGCGGACGATGGCGCGGGTATTGGGCGTAGGCGGCATATTCTTCAAGGCGCAGGATCAGGCTGCGCTGGTCGGCTGGTATCGCGACGTCCTCGGCCTCAACATGATGGACTGGGGCGGCGCCTTCTTGACGCCGGAGGCGATGGCTGCCCATCCCGGCGCCGGCACGGTGTTCAGCCCGTTCCAGGCTGACACGGACTACATGCTGCCGTCGACCAAGGAATTCATGATCAACCTCGCGGTCGACGACCTCGACGGCGTGCTGGCACGCTGCGCAGAGCATGGGGTCACGCCGCTGAAGCTGTTTCCGGACGAGTTCAATGGCCGCTTCGCCCACATCATGGATCCGGAAGGCACCAAGATCGAACTCTGGCAACCGCGGCCGGTGGATCCTGCGGCCGTCCCGCAGGGCTAGCTGGGGTGACAGGGTGAAGCGTGATCATCGGGTCTACTCAACCGGATGTCTGCATGTCATACGTCGACGTTGCGGCCGTCGGACCTGATCGTCCCGACCGTGCGCCCCGAGGCATCGATTACCTCCAGCCGCAACCGTAGACCCAGCCCTTCAACGATGGCCTCCAGCGTCGATACCCTCCAGTCCGATCGCCGCTCGGCCTTGCTCAGATCGGACTGCGACATGCCGATCCGCGCCGCGAGCGCCGCCAGGGTATCCCCAGCGATCACCGTCCTATCCTGCCCCTCGTCCCCGCCGTTCTGCTGGGCGAATCACCGGCGCATCGGCGCAGCCCCCCGCGAGCCAGCCATGAACCCGCTCCTGCCCTTTCGCCGCGACGCCCATCTTGTCCGCCCCCGCAGTCGCAGGGCCATGGTCATCGGCGTTCTGTCCCTGGCGACGGCCCTCGGCGGACGGCCCGGCGCCGCCCACCGGCCATCGCCCACCGCCGCGGCCCAGGCCCGCCCCAACATCGTGCTGGTGATGGCCGACGACCTGGACCAGCTGCTGGGCACCATGGAACACACGCCCCACATCAACCGGCTTGTGCGGGACGCGGGCATCAGCCTGGAGCGCTACCTCATCACCGACAGCCTCTGCTGCCCCTCGCGCACCACCTACCTGCGCGGCCAGTACCCCCACAACCACGGGGTGTTGACCAACACCGCACCGGACGGCGGCTACGAGAAGCTGGACAGCCTGGGCCTGGAGGCTTCGACGGTGGCCACCTGGCTGCAGGCCGCCGGCTACCGCACGGGCTTCGCCGGCAAGTACGTGAACGGCTTCCCGCTCAGGGACGACCTGCTGCACATCCCGCCGGGCTGGGACCATTGGGCCAGCCCGATGCGCGGCAACGCCTACGCCTCCTACAACTACACCCTCAACGTGGACGGCCGGCAGGAGGCCCATGGCGAGGCGGCGGCGGACCATATCACCGACGTGCTGGCGGGGCATGCCCGCGCCTTCCTGTCGGACATGACCGGTAGCGCAGCCCCCTTCTTCCTGATGGTCACGCCCTACGCGCCGCACAGCCCATCGGACCCGGCCCCCCGCCATGCGGCGCTCTTCCCCGACGCCCAGGTGCCGCGCTCGCCCTCCTTCAACGAGGCGGACATGAGCGACAAGCCGCCGCCCCTGCGCCTGCGCGCGGCCTTGACCGACGCGCAGATCGCCGAAGCGGACGCGCTCTACCGCAAGCGCCTGCAGGCCATGCAGGCGGTGGACGAGATGGTGGCCGCCCTGGTCGCCGACCTGGAGGCCTCGGGCGAGCTGGCCGACACCCTGTTCATCTTCACCAGCGACAACGGCTACCACCTGGGCCAGCACCGCCTGCCGGAGGGCAAGGCCATGGCCTACGAGGAGGACATCCGCGTGCCCTTCTTCGCCCGCGGGCCGGGCATCGCCGCGGGCGGCAAGGACGACACGCACCTGGTGGCCAACATCGACCTGGCGCCGACGCTGGCGCAGATCGCCGGCGCCCAGGTGCCGGACTTCGTCGACGGCCGCTCCTTCGGCTGGCTGCTGGGCCATGGAGCGCCCCCGGCCACCTGGCGGCAGGCGCTGCTGGTGGAGCAGTACCCGCTGGGCTCGCCGGCCGGAGGGGATCCGGATCCGCTGGGATCCAGCACGGCAAGACGGCCCGACCCACGGGGATCGATCACGGCTAGGCAGCCCGAACCGCTGGTCGCACCGTCAGATGCCGGCCTGCTGGAACCGATCGAAGGAACGGATCGCCTCCTGATGGAGGAGGAGTCGGCGCGGCCGAGCAGGACCGAGACAGGCCCCGGGATCGGGACCGGACTCGGGCTCGACCTCGGCCTCGGCTCCCGCCCGAACCAAAGCAGCGCGCCGGCCCCGCTGTACATCGCCCTGCGCGACGCGCGCCACACCTACATCGAGCATCGCTCCGGCGCGACCGAGCTGTACGACAACACGGCCGACCCCTACCAGCTCGAGAGCCAGTCTCGCCGGGCGCCGGCCGAGCAGCTGGCGGCCCTCAGCGCCTGGGTGCGGGCGCTCCAGGCCTGCGCGGGCGAGGGCTGCCGGCGGGTGGAGGACGCGGGGCCGGAGGGCGCGGCGACGGCGACGGTGGCTCCGACGGCGAGCGCTGATCCCACGTCAGCCGCGGCGACCGCCACCGCCCCGAACGCCACGGCCACGGCCTCAGGCTTCCCCACAGCCGTGGCGACCCCGTCGGTCACGCGGACGACGACCCCAAATGCGGACGACGGCCATCGCTTGGTTCTGCCGCTGGTCTCCGTGAGCTTGCGCGGGGGTCAACAGGGCTCTGCCGAGGGCTGGCAGTCCGCGGCCTTCCCGTCGCCGTCCATCTGGACGCCAGCCGGACTGCTGATTCAATCGCGCTGAGTCTGCCTTCAACGCCCCGCCTGCCGCCCCAGCCACGGCATGAACACCGTGCCGACCGGCCGGGGCAGGTCGATCTCCAGGACAAGCCACCCGCTCTCGGCTGGTGGGCTCGTTCACGGCGACGCCTCCTCGTCCAACAGACGCTCGTCCGGATCCGAAGTCAGCCTCCAGATCCAGCTCAGGGCTCTGTCCGCCTCGGGCAGGGCATCGCCCTGCAATACCATCAAGCGGCGCAGGCCGTCCGCCGATTGCGGCGCTGACTCCCCGATGATGAGGGTACTTTCCCAGCGCTGCGCCATGCGCACCACCTCGGCGGTCGGATCCTCGATGGCCACGGCATCCGGCCCCAGCCGCGGCTCGGGTCTTGCCCCTGACGCCGCCAGGCGCTCCATCGCCTCCCGGGCCGTCTGTACCTGCTGATAGCGGCGCAGTCGAAAGGGGTAGGCCACGCCTTGACTGTCGGTGATCCGGTAGCCCGCCTCCACCGATGAGGAACCACTCCGGGTCGCGTCCGCCACGGTCGCCGGCAGCCGAAGCTTCTCGGAATGCTCGCCGACCGACGGCGACGACGCGTACTCGGTCGGAAGGGCAAAGACGACGCGTCGCGCAAGTTCGCTTCCACCACCTCCCGCCAGCAGGCTGCGACCCATGCGATGCGTCACCAGACCCAAAGGGAGGACGAAGGTCAACAGGACGTAGCCGAACGGGATCACCGCCAGCCAACGCATGCGTCCCCAACCGGGGCCGATGATCCACGTTCCGACCGTGCGACGCCGCATGGCACCACGCCACAGGTACAGCGCGGGAACCAGCAGCAGGGGAGACGCCAGGATACCGATCCATCCCGCGCCGAAGGGCAACCAGTCCTGCTTCAAACTGTAGGCGATCGAGCGTCCGGCTCCCAGCAGCGTCGCGAGCATGACGACCAATGCCAGCAGCCCGACCACAAGCATGTCCAGAGTCAACGCCGCCAGAGAGTAGCCCCGACCACGCCAGGCGGTAGCCCGGCCCACAGGCCCGCCGAACGAGGACCGGGGGAGGCCATGGTAGAACGCAGCAAGGGCCGCCAGTCCGGCCGGCGAGGTGACGACCAGGCCGATAACCAGCGCCAGGACGCCAAGTCCCTGCAAGGCGATATAGGCGAACACAAGGCTGATGTAGGCCAGGCGCCGACCATCCATCAGGTCCCAGCTGTCCAGCAAGGCGGTGAGCGCCGATTGACGGCGGTCCACGATCAGCAGCGGTACCTGCGACAGTCCCGTCAGCACGTAGACCGAGCCGAGGAAGCCGGCCATCCCCACGGCGACCATTCCGAGGTAAATCAGGGTCATGGCCACGCCCTGGCCCAGCAGCCCCGGGGACAGCTGCGGCTCCACCAGCGCGCCGGCGCGATGCAGGCCGTAGATCACCAGACCAGCCGATGCTGTCGGGATCGCCACGCCGATCCCACACAGCACCAGGGCAAGGACGATGCCCGGCAGGCGACCGATCCATGCGAAGTAGCTGCCCAGGCCCACGGGCTCATTCCTGACCGCGCGCAGTGCCACCGGTAGAAAGGCCACTTTGGTTGCTATCCCCGCAATCAGGAAGGCGGCATTCGGTAGGAGGACGATCTTGGCGAGACCTGCGCCCGTGAAGTCGCCCTCCAGCCAGTGGTCCATGCTGTCGGAGAGGACCATTTCCGACCCCACCAAGGCCGCGGCCAGCATGTAAGCGCCCAATTCCATGACAAGAAGTGGAATGGCAAGGAGCCAGGGATGCCGTCTGAAACCCGTCCACCCCAGGCGCAGCGCGATGTCGACGGCATTCACGTCCGCAGGTTTCGGCACAAGGTCTGACGGCAGGGAGGGGATAGACATCGACAGTCCTTTCTGCGCTCAGCGACAGCGACCAGACATGACAGCTGGATACGGCACCCGTACCGACCTGGTGGCTCCGAAGCCGCGTGGCCGACCTCGCCGGCCCACCGGATGGGGGACCCGAAGGCGACCAGGCCCAGGTCGCCGACAACGGGACGGAAGGGGCTACGGTCGGTGCAGGTTAATGGCGACCAGGAAGCTCACAGCGGCTTGACGCCATCTTACGCAAGGTCGACGACGCCGGTTGCAGCCGGTACCTGGATCAGCGTCCGCCCCACATGGCGCCGCGATCGCAGGTCAGTCGCTCCGCCAGCCCGGCGTACAGCCCGGCCAAGGCCTCCGCCTCCGGCGCCTCCAGGTAGCGGGTCTCGTCGCCGGCCACCGCGCGCAGCAGGCCGCGGTCGATCTGCGCGCCGAGGCCCACCGTCCACAGGCTGACCCCGGCCGCGTGCAGCCGTTCGGCCCGCAGGCGCACGTCCACCGGTGTGGCCCCGTTGACCAGCCCGTCGCTGAGCAGCACCAGGGCCCGGCGCCTGCCGGCCGCCGGTCCACCCTGGACGAAGGCCTGCTCGTCGAAGCGGTAGACGCGGGGGTCCCCGGTGATGCTGTTGTCCAAGGTCAGGCTGATGGCCTGCGTGCGGTTGATGCTGGGCACATCGCGGTACCACTGGTCGAACGTGGCGCGGCTGGTGACGGTCGGATGTCGGCCGCGGGTGTCGAAGACCGGCTTGCCGTCCGCGCCCAGGCCCGGCAGCACGATGCCCGGATCGACCCCACCATAGGATTCGAAGTCCGGATGCGTATCGCGGAAGTCGCGCAGGGTGCCGGGCAGGCGGATGCTGTCGGCCAGGGCTGAGGGAACAAGAACGATGGAACCACAAAGCGCGAACAAGGCAGCGGTCGGGATCAGGCGGAGCAAGACCAGGCGATGGATCGCGGAACCGCGTTCTTGGCGCGGTCGATCGTCATCGGTAGGCATGACGCGACTGCAGGCCTGCTCGGTGACCGTTCAAGCCGCGACCTGCCGCTCCGGACTTGGAAGACCGCTGAGGATCAGCGCTTCCAGTTCTACCTTGTTGCTCGCGTTGTCGATGTCGATGCCAACGAGGCGGCCAGCCGCGTCGTAATCCAAGACGACACCTTCTGAAATCTCGCGGCTCTCAACGCTGGGGCTCTCGACCAGGTCGATGTACAGTGAGTCCGTGTCGGGGTAGTACTTGAGTCTCATCCCAGGAACCTCCGGTCGGGAAACGCATTGTGTATGGTGATTCTGTCCGCCAACGTGATGACCCGCAGATGGCGTCCCTCGAGTTCGGCAATGGGAGCCCAGAAGCGCCAGCGATTCTGCTCTTGCGGTTCCGAACGCACAGCGTTCTCGATCACGTGAACGCACCATTCCTTCTTCAGATAAGGGCGCTTGGCCAGCACTTGCTGCTCAAAGTACTCCGTGAAACGGTAGGCTGTCGTCTTGGCCGCCATAGGATTCACGTCCCGTTCGCAATGCGTCGATCCAAGCTCATGGTATCACCCGTCGCTCTGCCTCACAAGCCCGTGGGTGGTGATCCAGAGCAGCACCGTGACCCGCGCTATCGGACCCATGGCCTCCACCTTTCAACCCTGCGCGCGCTGACATCCAGCAACGAATGATAGCGCGGGCGCCGGCGGGGCGTGAGGCTGACGTCCGGGAGAGATCGCATCAATTGACCACCGGGGATACGTGATCGTAGAGGCGGGTTTTATGCGATGGTCCCAGGGATGACGGCAGAGACCCTACCCCGGTTGGTCTCCCGGCCCCGCACCTTTCGCCGCCCGCCGCTTTCGCCGTTCGTCCGGCGAATGCACCGGGCGCCCAGGGCCGAGATGCCGCACCCGCCGCGGGCGGGGCGGCGGCAGCTCCAGTGGATCGTCCGGGAAGTCGGCGTCCCAGGCGGCCTTGTACTGCGCGTCGGTCCAATGCCCGGCCTCGGGGTTGGCCACGAGGCCATTGAAGGACTTCTTGTCCAGCACCTTGAGCAGCAGGTCCTTCTCGGCCACGAATTTGAGGCGCAAGTCGCCGTAGCGGTCCATGCTGAGGCGCAGCCGGCCCAGGCCGGGGATCACCACCGGCCCGCCGCGGCGGAGGTAGAAGACCAGGGCATCGCCCAGCTCGGCGAAGGCCTGCTTGGCGTTGTTGGCGTTGAGCCCCGAGCTGCGCGCCATCCAGGCGCAGAGTTCGTCGATCTCCGCATGCGGCCCCTGTGTCACGCTGGGGCCGTAGCGGCCGACGGCTTGGATGAGGGTGGCCATGGTATCCTTTCTCTGCGGTGCTTCTCGGCGGCACGATGCGCGGAACACGCGGTCTACCAACACTATTCGCTTAAGGGAGTTTCGTCAATTCGCCAAGGCGAATATTGCTAATTCGCTACGGCGAATTTGTTATATTCGCTTTAGGCAATTGACCTCCTACTCCAGACGATCGGACTCCGGCAAGCCGGTAGGCCTGTGGTAAGATCCCGGTAATGCGATTGCGCGAACTGTCGCGATCGGGCGGAGCGGTGGAGCCTCTTGGCTGACCCTACCCCCACCCCGCCCTGGGTCGCCCCCTTCTATGTCCGCCAGGCCGCATGGTCTGGCGTCTACACGCGCCCGGTGGAGCCCGCCGACCACGAGCGCGTCGACCAGCTGCTGCGGTTGTTCCGGCCGCAGTTGGGCACGGACTCGCCCTCCGCCGAGCCGCCACCTGATTTCAGGCCCCTCCGCGTCCTCGAGCTCGGCGCCGGCGGCGGTCAGTTCGCCGCGGCCGCCGCGGCCCGAGGACTGCGGGTGACTGCCGTAGAGCTGCTGCCCGAACTGGCCGCGCATGCCCGGACACTCGCCGCGACCGTCGCCGCGGGCCAGGCCGCCGACCCGCATCCGGCCGACGTTCCCGGCAGCCTGACCGTCCTGGAGGGCGACTTCTACACCGTTGACCCCGACGGCCCTTTCGATGTCGTCTGCTACTGGGATGGCTTCGGGATCGGGTCCGACGACGATCAGCGTTTGCTGCTGCGAAGGATCCAGAGCTGGCTGGCCCCTGGCGGCTGCGCGCTCATCGAGGTCTACACGCCTTGGTACTGGGCGGCGGCCGCCGGCCGCGAACAGCATTTCCACGACGGCAGCGCTCGCCGCTACGCCTTCGACGCCGACGCCTGCCGCATGCTGGACCATTGGTGGCTCGTGGGTCGGGAGGCGGAGGCCGTCACCCAGTCGCTGCGCGCCTACAGCCCGGCGGACCTGCGCCTGCTGCTGGAGGGCACGGGTCTGGTCCTGGAAGGGATCGAGGAAGGCGGGTCCTGGGACGAGACAGCGAAGGTCTGGCGCGAGCGGGCGCCGCTGGAAGCGGCGATGAGCTACGTGGCGCGGCTGGAGACAATCTGATAGCGCAACTTGGCTCATGTCTCACGTGAAAGCGGCAAGATCAGCAACCCAACGGACTGATTCGCCAGGAATACAATGACCTGATCAAGCTGATCGCGCAGCGTGGCCGCTACTTCGTCCGTCGTGCAATTTCCAAGCCGCAGCCAAATCACCTTGGGTGGGGCCCCCCCAACGCGACCAGTTCCGGATAGTCGGCGTCCTTGGTGACGATAATCAGTCCCCGGTCCCGAGCGAAGGCCCAGATCGCCACGTCGTCCGCGCGAGCAAGTCCTTCTAGATGCGTATGCGTCGAACCCGGAAACAGATCAACAAGTCGCGAGATCAGGCTCGGCGACAGGTTCTGGTCAAACAGCAGCATCAGGCAACCGCCACCCACGTCTGCCCTTCTCTGTCGGCGGCATAGCTCAGACAGGCCTGGATGTCTTCAGCCGTGAGGTAGGGGAAGTCCTCGAGAATCTTCGCCGGGGTCATTCCCGCCGCCAGGTACGACAGGACATCGTAGACCGTGATCCGCATTCCGCGAATGCAAGGACGACCGCCGCGCTTTCCAGGTTCGATGGTAATGATCGCTCGATAGTCGACGTGCATGTCATGCCACTCCAATCGCGTACCCGACCCGCAAGCCGGATGGATCCGGCGGGCCTGGGGCCATTCTAGCATCGCAGCCCCAAAGCCCTGCTTCGGAGTCGTCACCATTACCTCACAGCACACCCACGCCCAGAACCCCCGCCACCAGCATCATCCCCACCACCACCAGCACCCCTCCGACGATCCAACGGTAGGCGCCCTGGCCCAGCCCCAGGGCCAGGGCCAGCTTGAACAGCGTGTTGGCCAGGACGCCCACGCCGATGGCCTGGATCGCCGAAGTCGCCCCCGTCGCCTGCACCCGAGCCATGGACACCGTCAACGCGTCCACGTCCGTGACCCCCAGGACCGCTGCCGTGGTCAACAGGCCCGTGCGGCCGGCGACGCGCCCCATCCAATCCACCAGCCAGATCACGCCCTGGAAGAGCGCGGCCATCTGCAGCGCCGCGCCGATCTGCAGCGGGTTGGTCAAGGGCGGCGCGGCCGCCTCGTGACCGTCGGACCAGCGGCCGCCCAGCAGGGCCACCAGCAGCACCAGGGCGAAGGGCGCCAGCAGCAGCGGCCATAGCTCGGCCCCCAGGGCAGGGTTGAGCAACCAGGTCGTGAGCAGCACCCGCGGAAACAGCACCGCGTTGGCCGCCACCGCGCCCAGTCCGAGGGCCGTGGACGAAGCCGGCTCACTGCGGCTGAGGCGGGCGAAGGTGAGGGTGACGTTGGTGGAGGAGACCAGGCCGCCGATCAGCCCGGCCACCGCGTAGCCCTTGCGCAGGCCCACCAGACGCCGGGCCACGAAGCCCGCGAAGCTGATGCCCGAGAAGAAGAGCACCAGCAGCCAGAGCTGGCGCGGACGGATGGCCAAGGCCGTCAGCGGGCCTTCCGGCAGCAGGGGCAGGACCACCAGCGACATCACCCCGAAGTAGACCGCCGCCCGCAGGCCCGCGTCGTCCAGGCGCGCGGCCAGGGCGTGCAGCTCGGCCTTCTCCAATAGCAGCAGGCCCATCAGGGCAAAGACGCCGCTGGCGAGCGCCACGTAGCCCAAGCCGGCCAGCACGCCCGCCCCCAGCACCACCACGGCGGCCACCTCCGTGGTGGCGTCCAGGTCCTTCCGCGCCGCGGCGCCGTAGGCCACCACCACCAGGGCGGCCGCCGCCCCCAAGAGGATCAGGCCGAAGGGGCCGTAGTCCATGCGCCACAGCCAGCCGGCAAGACCCGCAGCCGCGCCCAGCAGGGTGACGGTGCGCAGGCCGGCGAAATGCGGCAGCGGGCCATCCGCATGCCCCGAGCGCTGCCGCTCCAGACCGATCGCCGCGCCACCCAGGGCTGCCACCAGCAGGCCGACGATGGGATCGGCGACCGGGGTCATGAAACCCAGTCCACCACGGCCGCCTCGGCCGCATGCGCGTGCATGTGCGCCAGGACCGGATCCACGTGGTAGGGGTGGGTCCGGTAGGCCTCATAGCCTTCCCGGTCCGCGAAGCGGGTGATCAGGGCGATGTCCCAGGCCCGGCCCGAGCTCAGGGCGTCGATGCCCACCTCCACCTCCAGCAGGCCGGGAATGCGGCCGCGCATGCCGCGCAGCACCGCGGCGGCGCGCTCGACCGCCTCCGGCGAGCGGTCGTGCAGCTTGAAGAGGACGGTGTGGGTGAACATGTGGAGCGCGTCCTCCTCGGAACGTCCGGACTCCGGCCCGGGCCCGCCCCCCTCTCCTTCCCCAAGACGGCTGGGGGAGGAGAGGTTGGGCGGGGCGGCCATCAGCGCGACAGGTTGGGCAGGAACACCGTATGCGGCGTGAAGGGCTCCACCTTCAGGTGGCGGCGGAACCAGTCCAGCTGCAGCTGCCCCGCGTAGGCCTGGCTGGCCGGCTGGCGGAAGCCATGGCCCTCGCCCTTGACCCGCAGGAAGGTGACCGGCGTGCCGTTCTGGGCCAGCTGGTCGTGGATGTTGTTGATGAGGGGCACCGGCAGGAAGTCCTCGGCGCCGTGGAAGATGAGGGTGGGGGTCGTCACGTCCTTGCTGCCGTACATCGGCGAGTCCTTGAGGTACTCCTCCGGGTCGGCCAGGGGGGAGCGGCCCATCAGGTAGCTGATGAAGGGCGTGTAACCCATGGTGAACTCTTCGAGCAGGTCCGTGAGCGAGCATTGCGGGTTGGCCGCGGCGTAGAAGCTCGGGTAGGTGCGGATGCTCTGCAAAGTGAAGTAGCCGCCGTAGGAGCAGCCCGTGATGCCCACGCGCGCCGGGTCCACCACCTTCTGGCCGATCAGCGCCTCCACGCCTTCCTTCACCTGTTCGATGTCCAGCTGCCCGAAGTTGCGCCCTTCCGCCATGTCGGTGAAGAACTGCGGGCTCTTGACCGTGCGCCCCACGGCGTTGACCATGAACACGGGAATGCCGAAGCCCGGCAGCATCGAGTAGGGGCCTTCCACCGACCCGCCCCAGTCGTTGGTCATCTGCCCGCCCGGACCGCCCTGCTGCCAGACCACCACCGGACCCGGCTTCGTCGGCGGGAAGGGCTGGGCCGCGTGGTGGATGTAGGTGCCCTCCATCGCCTGGCCCTTGGAGCTGGTCCAGCGCACCGTCTCGAAGCGCAGCCCGTTCTGGGCCTTGGCGGCGTTGACCATGGACAGCTGCGTGGGCATGGGCTCGTCGAGCCGCTGCGTGTACAGCTCATAGGCGTGGGAGGCACGGGTGTAGACCATGGCCAGCCGCCCGGCCGAGGCCTGCACCTGGTAGATGGCGCCGTTCGGCTGCCAGACGGGGCGCACCTCGCCCGTGCCCAGGTCAAAGGCCTGCACATGCGAGGCCGTCTCCGCCGGGACCACGGCCACCAGGGTGCTGTCGTCCGCAAAGGCCACCGCGGCGCCCAGGCTGTCCCAGCCCGGGGCGGCGATCTTCCTGACCGGCGCCAAGGCGCCGTCCAGCAGCCACAACTCCAGGCCGCCCGGGTAGGCGTAGGTGGGATTGGGACGGCCTTCCAGGTCGGACCGGGTCGCGATGGTCAGGAGCGCTTGTTCGCCGTTCGGGGCGAAGTCCAGGCCGGCCAGCAGGCCCTGCTGGTAATCCATCCCTTTGAGCTGCCCGACCGTGGCGCCGGTATCGGCCCGCGCCACGTGGATCAGGCTGCCGGTCAACAAGGGGTTGTCCGCCGGCTTGAGCTGGCCGAGCGCCTCCTGCACGTTGATCGAGGCCTGGTTGGGGAGCCCGGTGCCGGGCGGGGAGTTGTCCCGCTGCCGGTCGCCGTCCCAATCCACCATCGTGCGCGTGCCCACGGCCACCTTGGCCGAGTCCTGACTCCAGCTGATGCCGGCCAGACCCGTGTCCTCGGGCAGGGCCAGGGTCAGGGCACGCGGGTTGGCCAGGCCGGTCAGGTCGACGACCAGCAGCTCGGTGGCCACCTGCTGCAGCGCGATGGTCCCCAAAGGCCCTTCGCCCACCCGACCGGGCAGGTCGTCCGGAACGCCGGGACGTCGCGGCGACAGATCCGGGTTGCCCAGGGTGACCACGACGGGGTTCGACAGGGTGCCGCCGCCCTTGCGGCGCTGCACCAGGACGCGGCTCAGGTCCGGGCTGAAGGAGACCACGCCGTCCGTACGCTCGGCGAAGTCGGCGATGGCGGCACCCGTGACGGCCAGGGTCTCGGCGTCGACGACGAGCCGGTAGACCTTGGTCACGGCCGTGTCACCCTCGCCTTCGGTCTCCGAGGCCAGCAGGACGAGGCCATGTGGCGCCTGCCAGCCGGAGGCCAGCACCTCGCTGCTGAAGCCGCCTTCGTTGCGCAGACCCGGCTGGTCCGACGGAAGGGCCGTCGCCTCGCCGGTGGTCAGACGCTTCAGCATGAGGCCCTCGGGGCCATAGGCCAGGGCGTGGCCGCCGTCCGGGCTCATCCGGCCGGCCAGCCCCGGGAAGTCCACGTTCAGGAAGCCGTCGAGGCGCGCCCGGTCTTCGGCCGAAACGACCTCGGGCACCTCGTCCGTCTCCGGGTCGAAGTCGATGATCTCGGCGTGGGCCCGGCGCAGGGGCAGGGCCCCCAGGAGCAGCCCGGCCAGCAGGAGCGCGGTCGTCCCCAGATGCCTATGGGCCTTCATCAGCGCACCTCCAGATGGGCGGGCAGACCGGGGATGGTCAGGCGCGGCGCCAGGCCCTCCAGCGGCGACACCTGCCGCAGTCGGGCGTAGCGCCCTGCCGCGGCGGCGTCGAAGGCCAGCGAGGGCGTCAGGCCCAGGTGCTTGCGGAACCAGTCCAGCTGCAGCTGGAAGGCGAAGCGCTGGCCCATGGGGCCGGCGTTGGGAACCGGGCGGTTGGTGAGCGGGTCGGTGACGCCGCCGATGCCATGCCCGTAGCCGATGGGTCGGAAGAAGCGCGCGTCCACCCCGTTGGCCTTCACCTGGTCATGGACGTTGGTGAGATGCTCGAAGAACAGGAAGTCCATGGTGCCGTGGAAGATGAGCAGCGGGCTCTCGATCTTGTAGGCGTTGTAGGTGGGCGAGTCCTTGATGTACTCCGCCGGGTTGCCCGTGGGCGTGTCGCCGATGAGGTAGGCCAGGAAGGGCGACCAGCCGAAATTGAACTCGTACATCATGTCGTTGAGGCTGCACTGGGCATTGCCCGCGCGGTAGGTGTTGGGGTAGGTGGCCAGGCTCTGCAGGGTGAAGTAGCCGCCGTAGGAGCAGCCGGTCACGCCCACCGCATCGGCCTTCACCCAGCCCAGACCGATCAGGTGGTCCACCGCTTCCTTCACGTCGCGGATGTCCTGCTGGCCGTAGTTGGTCCCGTCGGCCATGGCCGAGTAGAAGGCGGCGCCGTTGCTGTTGCGCCCCGCGCCGTTGACGACGATCACCGGGATGCCGAAGTTGGGCAGCAAGGTGCGCGGGCTCTCCACCGAGGTGCCCCAGCTGTTGACCATCTGCCCGCCGGGCCCGCCTTCCTGCCAGACCACTGCCGGCTTGGGGCTGGATGGCGGGAAGGACCAGTCGCCGGGATAGATGTAGGTGCCCTTGAGGTCGTAGCCGCCGGAGGTGGTGTAGCTGAAGGTGGCGAACTTAACGTTGCTGGCCGCACGGGCCGCGGCGTTGAGGTCGGTGACGGCCCGGAAGGCGGACACCGCCCCGCCCTCGCGGGTGCCCACGAAGAGCTCGCCCGGATCGGTGGCGTCGGAGAGGTTGGCCAGCAGGGTGCCGCCGCCATAGGCCCAGCCGCCGAGCATGCGGTCGCCGGTGTAGACCGGCTCCGGCGCCGTCTGGTCATCCGACAGATCGACGATGGCCAGGTGGCGGGTGGTGTTGGCGCCGTAGACCGCGATGGCCTTGCTGCCTTCCAGCAAGGTGAAGCCGGTGCTGAGGGCGCTCATCTCGGGGCGCGCCCAGCTGCCCTGCGGCAGGCCGTCCGGCGTGAAGCGCTTGATCGCGATACCCGCGGCGTACTCGTAGATGGGGTTGGCGCGGCCCTTGAGGATGGAAGGCGTCTGGACGACCACCCCCAGGAAGCTGCCGTCCGCGGGCCACAGGATGCCGGCGAACTTGCCGGGATCGTGGTCGATGTTGGGGAGGTCCTTGGTCGCGCCCGTGTTCAGGTCCTTGAGGTGCAGGAAGGTCTTGGTGAGGTGGAAGTTCTCCTCCGGCTTCAGGCGCCCCAGGGTCTCCTGGACGTTCCAGTAGCTGATGGGCATGCCACCGCCGCGGTTGGCGCGGCCGTTGATGTTCTTGCCCGCCCAGGGAATGCTGACGTTGGTCAGCCAGGCCACGGTGCCGCTCCCCGGTCGCTGGCGCAGGGTGCTGAGCGCCGTGTTGGGGTTCTCGCCCACGGCGATGCTGCCGATCTCGGTGATGGCGCCCCCGGCCAGGTCCATGGCCACCAGGCGGATGGGCACCTGCGCCTGCTCGAGGGGGCTGTCGTCCAGGCCCAACGCGGCGCGCTCCTCCTTGGAGCGGCTGTCGTAGGTGGGCCGCTCCACGGTCAGCACGGCCTCCTGGTAGCTCATGCCGACCGGGCCGATGAGCATGGGCATGTGCCGCTTGCCGTCGGGCGTGCGGATCAGGTTGGTGGACGCGGCGAGCATGCCCGCCGGCGACGCGCCGGCGGGCGCCTTCTCCACCGTCCCCGCCGCCACATCGACGGTCACCAGGGTGTAGAGGAAGCTGTTGTCCGGCTGCCGGGCCGAGCTGATGGCCTCGAAGCGCGTGTTGTCCAGCCACTTGATGCCGCCCAGACCGGCGCCGCCAGTGTCCAGGGGGCGCTTGTCCAGGGTGACGGTGTCCATGATCTGCAGGCTGCCGGCGATGCTGACCAGGGCCAGCTTGCCGTCGGGGGCGATGGTCGTGATGCCGGCGCCGCCGACCGCCGCGCCGATGATGGCGTTGTAGCGTCCGAGATCCTCGGGGCTCAGGATCTCCGGCACCTGGTCCGAGCGCGGATCGAAGTCGATGACGTCGGCCTTGGCCTGACCGACGCCGAGGGCCAGGGCCGCGAAGGCCAGGGCCAGCGCGCGCCAGGGACGCGCGCCACGGGCTTGGGGATGGAGGGTTCGTGGAAGCATGCCGCTGGGGACTCCTCTAGGATTGGGAGCGGGTCGGGTCGCGAGGGAACCCTACCATTAACGGCGGCCCGCCGGCAACCGTGAACGGGGCCTTCCCGAACGACCTGTCGCGCCACGAAGGACTCGAGACAAGCCGGTGGGCGTACCGGGTCTCGAATCCTTCACTGGCCGCGGGGTCATACCACCGCAACCCTCACGCTTCTTGGAGCTGCAGTCCCAAGGGTTCAGCGCTGGTCGGCGGGCCGGGTGTCGATGCCCACGGCCTTGTACAGCAGGCAACTGCCACTGAGGCCGGTGAACAGCATCAGCACGCCCACCACGATGGCCACCCAATGCAGGGCGCCGGCCTGCAGGGTCACCACGTTCCAGGCGCCCCACAGCAGGGCGATGCCTACGACCAGACGGATGCCGCGATCCACGTTGCCTTCGTTGCGGGAGAACATGGGCTCTGCCTTCCTTTCGTCGTGTCGGCCGCCCGCCTTCGGGCAGCTCACTCTCGAATCGGTGACCAGTGTAGTGCCGCCGGCGGAAGGCGGCGTCGGGCCAAAGAAGGAGAGGGGCCGCGCAAACCAGCTCGCTAAACTCGTTCATGCCAGATGCCTCCCACAGGAATGACTTTGCTACCGCCCTACCCACTCGGTGGCCGAATCGTCGACCTCGGGTACAATCGCCCCATGCACGCCCCTGCCGAACCGCCCGGCGCCGCCCGCGACGGCGCACCGCTGCCGGAAGACCTGCGCTGGCGCCGGCTGCGCCGCGGCTTCCTGTGGTCCGCTGTCGGGGGTCTGGCCCTATACGTGGCCTTGGCCGCCTGGGGCGACGTGAGCCAGCTGCGCGCGGTGCTGTCGGCCTTCCCCTGGCGCTGGATGCCCTTGGTGTTGGCTTTGACGTTGGTCAACTACGGCGGGCGGCTGCTGAAGTGGATCTTGTACCTGCGCTGGCTCAAGGTGCCCATCGACAAGGGCGACGCGGCGCGGATCTTCGGCATGGGCATGACGATGGTCCTGACCCCCGGCAAGGCCGGCGAGCTGCTCAAGAGCGTCCTGGTCAAGCGGGTGGCGGGAACGCCGGTGATGGTCACCGCCCCGGCGGTCATGGCCGAGCGCCTCACCGACGGCCTGGCGATGCTGCTGCTGGCGGCCGCGGGCCTCTTCTTCTTCCCCGAGCCGGCGATGCGCCGCACCGCCGTGCTGGTGCTGGCCGCGGTGCTCGCCGGCCTCTTCGTCGCCGGGCGCCGCGCCCTGGCCCTGCGCCTGATCGGCCTGGCGGAGGGCCTGCCCCTGGTCGGCCGCTTCGCTCGCCACCTGCACGCCTTCTACGAAAGCGCCCAGATCCTGCTCAGCGGCCGGCCCCTGGCCATCGCCGTCGGCATCGGCCTGGTCAGCTGGGCCTGCGAGGGACTGGCCTACTTCGTGGTGCTGCAGGGCGTCGGCGGGAGCGCCGACGGCCGGACGGCCCTCGCGGCGGTCTTCATCTTCAGCATCAGCACCGTCATCGGCGCGGTGGTGGCCACCCCCGGCGGGCTCGGCGGCACGGAAGGCGCCTTGGTGACCTTGGCCATGCGCGTGCTGGGCCTGGGGCTGGCCCCGGCCAAGGCCGCGGCCCTGCTGACCCGCCTGGCCACCTTGTGGTTCGGGGTGGCCCTGGGGCTGCTCTGCGTGCTGCGCTGGGGCTGGATGCTGGAAGCGGGTCAGCGGGTCGGTGAAGCTGCCCCGAACGGTGGCGACGACGCGCGCAATCTGGCGGTCTGAGGCCGCATATCGGCCGAAGGACGGAGCACCGGAAGGGCGAAAGGGCTTATGCTTGACGCTCGCCGTTCCGTCGTGAGGTTCGCGCAACGCGGTCTTGCGCGAGTGCCGCGCAGCGCGGTCGCACCGCCACCGTCAGACGTCAGAAGGAGAACGGATGGACAAGCCCCTGGACCCCGCCGCCGCCACGGTCGCCTGGCAGGCGGAACTGGACAACGCCTTCATCTATTCGGCCATGGCCGATGCCGAGGCCTCGCCCCAGGTGGCCGAGGTCTACCGCAACCTGGCGCAGACGGAACGAGGCCATGCAAGCCATCTGGCGGCGCAGCTGCAGCAGCAGCCGCCGCCGCACCGCCCCAGCTGGCGGGCGCGCACCCTGGCGACGGTGGCCCGGCGCCTCGGTCCGGGGGCGGTGCTGCCGACGATGCTGCAGGGTGAGAAGGCCGACAGCCTGGCCTACCAGCGTGAGGCGCAGATAGGCGGTCAGCCTCTGGCGGGGGACGAGGCGGGGCATGCCCGCATCCTGGCCGCCATCGCCTCGTCGCGCGTGGGCGGCATGACCGGCTCCGATCTGGCGCGCCTGGAAGGGAGGCATCGCGGCGCGGCCGGCAACGCCCTGCGCGCCGCGGTCCTCGGCGCCAACGACGGACTGGTGTCCAACTTCAGCCTGGTGATGGGCGTGGCCGGCGCGGCGGTCGATGACCAGGCCCTCCTGCTCACCGGCCTTGCCGGCCTGCTGGCCGGCGCCATCTCGATGGCCCTGGGAGAATGGCTGAGCGTGCAGAGCTCCCGCGAACTCTATGCCCGGCAGATCGGCATCGAAGCGGCGGAGTTGAAGGCGGCTCCGGAAGAAGAGGCCAAGGAGCTGGCGCTGATCTACCAGGCGAAGGGCGTCCCGGCGGACCAGGCGCGCGAGATGGCGGCCAGCATCCTGGCCAACCCCGACCGCGCACTGGACGCCCTGGTGCGCGAGGAGCTGGCCATCGATCCGGCCGAACTGGGCGGCTCGGCCTGGGAAGCGGCCATCGCCTCCTTCCTGCTCTTCGCCCTGGGAGCGGTCATCCCCGTAGCGCCCTTCTTCTTCACCGGCGGCAACACGGCCGTGATGGTCAGCCTGGCGCTCAGCGCGGTGGGGCTCTTCGGCATCGGGGCGGGCATCTCCCTCTTCACCGGCCGGGGCACCCTGTTCAGCGGTTTCCGACAGATGCTCTTCGGCCTGCTCGCCGCGGCCATCACCTATGGCGTCGGCTGGCTGATGGGCGTGTCGCTGGCGGGCTGACGTCGAAACCCAGCCGATGCGAATGCCCTGGGGCGACTATACAAACCCCATTCCCGTGTGGTAAACTCTGCGTTAAGTTTCGCGTGTTGGTCCGCGGCGCCGGCTGGCGGTTCGGGCCGCGTGTGGTTTGGCCGGGCTAGCGGTAGCCCTCATACCGATTCGATCCATAGGAGGCAGCAGACATGATGCGACGCACCCTGGCCGCGTTGGCGGCCCTCGGCCTGGCCGCCTCGCTGGCGGCGCCCACCTACGCCCAGAACATCCTGGGCATGACCATGCGGCCGGCACCCGGCAGCAAGGACCTGGCCGGCACGGGCCTCATCGACATCACCCGCGGCGAGACGGCCGGCAGCTACGCGGTCAAGGTGGACCTGTCCAAGGCGGCCGAGTCGCTGGACCTGAGCAAGTTCGAGGGCGCCAGCGCCTTCGTGGTCTGGGCGGTGGACATGGACGGCATGCGCCACAACCTGGGCACCTTGGACGGCAAGATGGCCCTGGCCGAGACCAAGGTCGACTACGGCGTGGCCAAGGTCTACGTGACGGCCGAGGCGGACGCCAAGGCCGCCGCCCCCAGCGCGCCGCTCTATGTGGTCACGTTGCGCCAGGTCGAGGAGCAGGAGAGCGCTCCGGCCGCCGCCGACAGCAAGGCCGCCGCCAGCGGCGCGACGGCGACCACGGACAGCAAGGCCGCGGCGCCGACCACGGCCGCCGCGGGATCGACGACCGCCACCAGCCCGACGGCGGTGGCCAAGGCCGCCGCCAAGCCCAGCACCCTGCCGACGACCGGCAGCGGGACGTCCGACCTGCTGGTCATGGGGCTGCTGGCGCTCTTGTTCGTCGGCGTGGGCCTGAAGCTGAGCGGCTCGCGCGCCTGATGCGCTAGGGCGCCGAGCGGCGGCCGCCGACGCGGGCCGCGGGTGACGGAAATCAATAAGATCGACCCGCAGAGGGGGGCGGTGAACCGCCCCCTTCTTGCGTTCTCACCGGCGTGGTCGGCTCTGGACCAAGGGGATGTAGCGGGTGGAAGGGAGGGCGTCGGGGTTGAGGGAGAAGATCTCGGCGGTCCCTTCCTCATCCCCGCCGATGACGAGGATGCGCCCGTCGGCCAGGCGCACGGAGGCGGGGCCGATGCGCGGCACGCTCATGGGGCCGGCGTCGTACCAGCGGCCGGTGGCGAGGTCCAGGAGGTCGGCGGATTGGGTGGGGCGGGAGGCGTCCCATTGCCCCCCGCCGGCGATGAGAACGCGTTCATCGCGCAGCAACTGGGCGGCGGCGAAGGCACGGGAGGCGGTCATGGAGCCGCGAGGGGTCCAGGTGTCGGTCTGGGGGTCGAAGGTCTCGACGTACTCACTCCCGCCATAGAATGCGTCCACTCCAGGCCCCTGCCCAGCGATGGCCACAGCCCCGCCACTGGGTAAGGCCAAGAGCTGGCTGTATGGTTGCCTGAAGTGTGTGCGAGTAGATCCAATCTGCTTGAAGTGGTCTTGTCCAGGCTCAAGGGCAATGGACTCCAGGATCAGTTTGACACTGCCTTCTACCCAGGCTCGGGGACTCGAGTCCCAAAAGTCGACCCAGTACCGTCCCCCTAGTACCAGCAAGCGTCCGTCACGCAGCTTGACCATCAGGCGTTGTCGGCCGGCCTGCTCAAGTGAGGGGCCTGACGATGGTGTCCACGTCTTGCGGTCGTAGGTCTGCGTGCGGCTGGAAGGAAGGGTACTGACACGATCCTGGAAGTTGACCATCAAGAAGTGTTGATCATCCAATTCACCGATTGCCCAGGTACCCTTGGGATCGATAGTCCCTGTGGGATCGCTGCCGATGGCAGCAACCCGCTCTGATGTTCTGTTGTTGGTATCTAGACGAGCCACAAAGTACGACCCGTTGCCGTACTGGAAGCTGGCCATACTGTGGGTAACGTAAGTCCCGCCAACCATCAGCCACGTACCTGCGTCTTCAGCCAACAACAGCGGGTAAGCAACATTGTACGTTGGGTCAATAGGTGGCAGTTGAACCCACGTATCGGCGGAGGGGTCATAGATCTCCGTCGGCATGCAGCACCTGTTCACGCCATCGGCTCCACCGGCAACCAGCACCCTGCCGTCGGCCATCAAGACTGCTGATCCAGCGTATCGCTTCGTGCTTGGCGACGCTACGCGCTGCCAAGCACCTACGCGCTGCCGAGTAGCGGTTGGCGCAGGGCTAATGGTGGGCGTGCGGCTGGCGGTAGCGGTCCGCGCGGCGATGCGGGTGGGGGTGATAGAGGGGCTGGGGGTGTCGGTGGCTGTTGGGGTAGCGGTGTCTGTGGGGGTGGTGGTTGCGGTCGGCGTGTCGGTCGCGGTGGGCGTGGCCGAAGGGGTGGCGGTCTCAGTGGGGGTGGCGGAGGGGGTGGGTGGGGTTTCGAAGAAGCGGAGAGGGGGGCTTGAGCCGAGCTTGAGGACTGAGCCATCGGCGAGCAGGATCAGCTTCTCCCAGATCAGAATGCTGCTGCACCTGGCTACGGTCGACCACTCATGCGTCATTGGATCGTACACTTGAGCAGGGAACTTGTCTGAGCCCGGTTGGCTTAGCCAGAATCCGCCAGCAACCAACACCTTCCCACTCCTCAACACCACAGCGTCCATGGCCACATCAGACGCTCCCAGCATCGCGGTAACATGGCCCCAGGTACCTGCCTGGGGATCGAAGATCTCCGATGTTCCTTCGCGTCGCGGCTCGAGGGGTGGATTGTGCGTCAAAGGCGTCGTATTGCCGGCGGCAAGAACACGTCCATCGGGTAGTAGCGTGGCGGCTCCAAGGAATCTAGGTCGGTTCATTTCGCTGGCCATGGACCACGTGCCCGTACTCGGATCGTACATCTCTGCGGTCTTCACGCCCGACATCTCATCCCAGAACATGCCAGGCTCGGTTACTCCCCCCAGCACAAGCACACGCCCGTCATCCAGGCGCACCGCTGAGGCCATGTACCGAGCATGGGTGAGGGGAGTGGTGACTGTCCAGGTGTTTGTGAGCGGGTTGTACAGCTGAGCACTGGTGAGTGGCGTGTTGCAGATGTCGCCGTGCAAGAACTCGCATCCTCCGGCCACGAGGACTTCTCCGTTTGCCAACAGAACAGCAATGTGGTTGGCTCGTCGCGGGAACTCAAGCCCGCGCCCGGCCGGAGACCACCGATTGCTCTGGGCATCGAATCGCTCAGCGCCTCTTGCCTCAGGATCACCTTCAAACGGCTTATCTTCTGGTTCATTGCCACCTACCACCAAGACGCTGCCATCGATCAGGGTAGTAACAGAGTGGCGAGTACGCACTCGCTGCATGTCTGCTCTGACGGACCAGGTCCAGGTGACTGGGTCGTAGATCTCCACCCTGTTAGAACCTCCGCCCGCCGCAAGCACAGTGCCATCAGTCAGCTGAGTCGCCCAGCCAGGAAACTGCAATCGAACCTGTCTTCCTGCGGATATCCAAACACCTGGTTCCCCCTGTGCAGACCAGATCGGTCCACTTTGGAGGCGTAGGAACGTGAGCACGGCAGATGCAAACAGTCCAATCGCGACACACAATGTCTTACCAGAAAGGAGTGCCGAAGGTTTGTCTTCCATGTTACGGACACGCCTCCCTGCAACAGATGCTGACGCTCGCGAATTCAAGCCCGTTCACACCTGCGCTTGTGTTCGACCACCATCTGAAGACGACCCGATCCGGCTTGCCCGCTACACACAGAGTCTTCGTCCATTTCACTGGCGTCCCACCAGCGGTTTGCATGAGCACTGGGCCATATGTCCCTGTTGTGGTGTAAACGGTGACCTTCACCTGGCTGAGGTACTGCGTGACGTTGCACTCCGTAGCTTCGATCTCGACGTCATAGGATGGTGGTTCATCGTTGTCGCACTCCAACCCAACGAAGTCGATCGGGGTGATATCCCAGACACAGCCGGTCCCTCCATTCAGGCAGTTTGCGGCCGGCGACGAGCAATCGCGCTGCGCCGTTTGGGTGTCGCACGTTGGCAGCGGGGTCGGGGTTGGCGTCGGTGTGTAGGTCGCGGTCGGTGTCAGCGTGAAAGTAGGCGTGGCCGTGCTGGTTGGGGTGAGGGTGTTCGTGGGCGTCGGCGTGGGGGTGCTGGTGGGCACGCAAGTGGGAGCGCTGTCGGTGGGGAAGCGCACACCCTCGCGGCTGCCGTTGGTTGGAAACGCGGTCAGTGTTGGCGCCGGTGTCCGTCCCGGTGTCGGTGTCGAGGTTGAACCAGGCGTTCCGTGTGCTCCACCACATCCCCGGTCGTCGGAGGTCCCGCTAGCGGGAATCGGCGTGTTGGTGGGCTTACTGCAGAAGGATGGTACAGGGGTATAGGGAGGGGATCCGCAGTTGCCTGGTCGACGGCACCGTGTCCGCCACTGCTCGTCCTCGATCGTCACCGGCGTGCTGGTCGGGCCAGCGGTAGGCGTGAAGCCCGGAGTAGGTGTGTCTACCACCCCTTCCAATCGATCGATGTACCAGTAGGGGCAGTCATCCCCAGCGCATCCATGCAGGCCCGCCCACTCGAAGCCGACAAATCCGCCCGAATGCTCGTAGTCGCCGCCGGTCAGCGGGCTGTTGCGCGGAACCTGTCGCACATAGTACTCCTCGCGCATTACCATGCACCACTTCAGGTCGCAGCCCTCGCAGGGGATTGCGGTGGGGGCCGGTGTGCCTGATCCGGCGGTAGGTAGGGGAGGGACGGCGCCGATCGACAGTGAGCCGTCGACGAAGGTGAAGTGGCGCGCCCTGCCCTGGCCGTTGATGAACTCGCAGCGAGGGTCACCTTCGTGTGGACTTGGAGTTCCTTGGCCTGTTTCCTGCGCGCACTCCGACTCAACCTGCGCGCAAGACGTCGATAGGTACTCGTTCACCAACAGCGCGATGTTGCATTCCTGGTCGGCATCCTGCAGAAATTCTTGCACCATCGTGCGGGTTACCCAGAGGGATACCGGATCCTCCTTGGAACTCGGAATCCCCAGGTGTGCCTCATCCCAGCCACGGGTCCCATCGGTCTCGCCCCGCGTAAACGTGGCCGCGCAGGCGACATTGCCGTAGACCCAGTCCCCCGTCCGGCAGGGCGCGACAAAGCTGGACGGCACCCGCTTGGCCTTGCGTTCCTCGGCGGACAGGGTACTGATCGTCTCTTCGTTGCAGGCGCAACTGCTGCCATCACCCAGTTGGTTGGGGTCGAAGTAGACCTGCCACTTGTCGATATCACCGGCGCCCCAGAGGTCCAGGTAATTCACGCTGCCGTCTGGGTTGCGGCGCTCGGTGATGATCTCCATGCGCCGCTCGTAGTCGTTGCAGTCCGGATCGTCGCGCTGGCAGCCCCAGTTGAAGAAGTAGTCCAGGCATTGCCCCGCGTACTGGGCAGGGAAGCCCTTCGGGATGCCGTCGTAGTTGTAGGTGGACTGGCCCCTCAGGCAGGCCGCCCCCGGCTCCGTCCACCAGTTGATGGCCCGCTCGCCCGGCTTCTGGCCCCGGTCCATCGGGTACCACTCGCGCCAGTCCAGGTACTCCGTGCCGGGCGAGCAGTGGTCGCAGGCCGGCACGAAGGTCGGTGAGGGGATCGGGATGGGCGTCGGCAGGGGATCGCAGTCCACGCAGACGCAGTCCTCGAAGGCCGTCAGGCAGTCGTCCATCGTCGTGAACATGTCCGCCACATCGCTGCCAATCGCCTCGCAGCCGATCACTGCCTCGCAGACGCCGTAGCCCACATGCTTGTAGCCCAGGAGCCGCTCCGGTATCTCGCAGGTGGGCGTGGGCGTTCCCGGCGTGGACGCTTCCGGTGTGACCCCCTCGATGTCCTGCGGCCAGCAGTCGCAGGGGCTCGTGGGCGTCGGCGTGGGCGTTGGAGTCGCCGTATCGTTCGGGCTCTGGTCGCCCCGCCCCGCCGCATCGCTCAGCAGCGATGGCGAGGTGGCTTGCGAGGTCGGCTGCGATGAGGTGGGGGTACCGATGGGGATCGTGATGCCGGGGCAGCAGGCCTTATGCCGGCCCATGCAGACCGCCCAGGTGCGCTGCATGGCGACCTCCGTGCAGTCCCCACCCACGCAAGTGCAGCCGTAGACCCCCACGCAGGTCTCGCCGTTCCAACGCCAGCCCCAGAACTGGTCTGGGCACGCCTCCTCCGTTTCGGCGGTCGCTTCCTGAGGAGCACAGGCCGGCGTTGGTGTCGGTGTGTTGGTAGGGGTAGTGGTAGGGGTAGCCGTATCGTTCGGGCTTTGGTCACCCAAGTTCGCTCCTCTGCCCTCGGCCCATTGGGAAGCCGGTCCCGCCGACTCAGACACCCGCCCCGCCGAGTATCCCGATGCTACGCTGACACAGCCGGCCAACAGCAAGACGCCCAAGAGCGGCCATGGTCGGTGATTGGCCGAGGACCACCGTCGCGGGCTGTGCCCGCGGTGCGTGGGGGGGGGGGGCGATCAGGTCCGCGGCTGTACCACTGCCGCCATCAAGGTGAGACGAGAGATCCATCCTGGGCTGTCCTTTCCGCCACCAGGTGGCGAATTCATGACTCGACAACGCATCCAGTGGGTCTCTACGACCCACCGCTTTACCGCCGAAGCTCGCCTGACCGGTCTCTCGAAAGGCCGAGCTTTGTGGACCTACCCTCATCGGGCGCAACGGTTGGGAACACAATCACGACATAGCGGACCCAGTATAACCAGCGCGCACAAGCCCGTCAATGGTACGGGAAGGCAGCACACTGCTTTACGCGCCCCCCTCCCCCCGCTATCATCTGCGCTCAACGGTTCGCGCCCTGCCCCGGCCCAGGATTCAACAGGAGGGGAGCAGCATGACATCAAGACCATTCGTCAACGTCGCGCTTCGCCGCGCCGGCTGGGGGCGGCTGCTGGCCGCGGCCCTGGTCGTGGCCATCAGCGCGCTCCTGGCCGCCCGCCAAGGCGCCACGGCCGCGGAGGTGGAGGCGGGTCAGCCCGATCACCATGGCGGACCCATCATCATCGACCCCGGCTGGCCCTACCCGGCCGACCCCTTCCCGCGCCATTGCCCCCATCCCTGCCCGCGGCTCGTCATCCGCTTCCCCTGTGGGGATCCCTTCAACGGCCTGCTCCCGGGCGAGCCGGGCCTCCCCAACCCCGGGGCGACGGCCGGCCCCACGGCCACCTTGCGGCCCCTGCCTTCGCCCACCCCGGGCGGCGCGGCTGCCGCGCAGACCTACAAGGTATGCCCGCAGCTGTTGAAGGCCATCCCGCAGTCGGTGCAGGACGCGGCCGTCGCCGAGCCCTGGCGCGTCCGCGGCTTCAACGAGAAGTCCAACCCCAACATCCCCTTCCACCCCCTGTGGAACCCCTACCGCACCTGGCTCTCCCTGCGCGACCCGCGCCAGCCCTACAGCATCTGCAACACGCCGCTATGGAAGGCGGGGTGTCCGTAGCGCCAGGCTCAGAATCGACGGCCGCGCGTCCGCTCGTCGTCGCCCTGGGGGGCAACGCCCTCCTGCCGCGGCGCTCGCGCGGCCGCCTGGAGGACCAGTGGCGGGCGGTCCGCGCGGCGGCCGAGCATCTGGCGCGGCTGGCAGCCGCCGATCGGCCGCTGCTCCTGGTGCACGGCAACGGCCCGCAGGTGGGTCTCGAACTGCAGCGCGCCGCCCTGACCGAGGGAGCCCTGCCCGGCTTGACCGTCGACATGGCGGTGGCCAACACCCAGGGCGCCCTCGGCTACAGCCTGGCCCGCGCCCTCGGCGACGCTCTGGCGGCGCAGGGCCTTGAGCGTCCGGTCGCGGCCGTGATCACCCAGGTGCTGGTGGACGCGGAAGACCCGGCCTTCGGCGCTCCGGAGAAGCCCATCGGCCCTTGGCTGACGGCGGAGCAGGCCGAGACGCTCAGGCGCGAGCAGGGCTGGACCCTGGCCGCCTTAGGCCCCGAGCCCCGCGGCTGGCGGCGGCTGGTGGCCTCGCCCCAGCCCCTGGCCGTCCTGGAGCTGCCGGCGATCCGGTACTTGTTGGCCACCGGGACCGTGGTCGTCGCCGGCGGCGGCGGGGGCATCCCCGTGCAGCGCAAGGGCAGCCGCCTCGAGGGCGTGGCGGCGGTGGTGGACAAGGACCAGACGGCGGCCCTGCTGGCGCGCCAGCTGGATGCCGCCGGACTGCTCATCGCTACCGACGTCCGCGGGGTGGCTCTGCACCACGGTCGGCCGGAAGAAACGTGGCCCCGGCGGCTGACGGTGGTCGAGGCCGAAGCGCTTCTGGCCGGAGACGCGTTGGGCGCCGGCTCCATGCGTCCCAAGGTGGCCGCGGCGCTAGCCGTTGCTCGCGCCGGTGGGCGGGCGGTGATTTGCCACCTGGAGGCGATGGCGGCGGCCTGGGCGGGGGAGGCGGGGACGGAGGTGGGGGGCTAGGCCTTTCGTAGGTCGGCTGGTGCGTCCGCCGCACACCCGGGGCTGCTTGCCCCCCGGCGGTCAGGGCGGCGCGCTCTGGTCGCTGCCAGACCGTCACGACCCTCTCGGGTCAGGGGCAGAGCATCCGCTGAGCCACGGGGCTGCAGCGGATGCCCCGCCTGGCCCTCACCGCTCGCCCCACACCCCCTCCGCCGGACAGTCCATCCACCCCGCCAGCCGCCGGAAGGCCCGCAATGCCGCATCGCGGTCCGCCGCCGCCTGGTAGCGCACGGGGCTGTCGGCGATGGCCGCGAGGGTATTGGCGTCCACCTCCTGGCCCAGGCCCACGGTGTACACCTCCAGCTTCAGGCGGCGGGCGCGATCGGCCGCGGCGACCGCGTCCGCCGGCGCGGCCTCGTGCGCCCGGCCGTCGCTGAGCAGCAGGATGACGCCGCGGGTCATGCCGCGGCGCTGCTCCCCCAGCAGCTGTTCCGTCGCCAGGGTCAGGCCCTGGTCCAGGGCGGTGCCGCCGCCCAGCTGCAGCTGCGCCAGGGAGCGACGGAGGGCATCCGCGTCGCGGCCCAGCGGCTGCAGCTGCCGCGCCGCGGCATCGGTGGCCACCAGGGCCACACGGTGCCGCGTCAGGTCCAAGCCCTGCAGCAGGGCATCCACCGCCGCCTGGGCGGCTTCCAGCTTGCTGCCCTCCGCGCCCAGGCGTTCGCCCATGCTCAGGGAGCTGTCGATGACCAGCACCAGGTCGGCCGCCTGGTTCTGGGCGGCTTCGCGGAGCATGAGCGGCAGGAAGATGGGCGAAGGGCCGGCGGGCGTGCCTGTCGGTGTAGGACTGGCGCTGGGCGCCGGGTCCGTAGACGTGGGGCTGGCCGTCGGCTGGGCGGTCGGCGTGACCGGCACGTCCACCGGCTTGGAGCTCGTCTGCCCCTTCAAGGTCGACATCCGCAGCATCGGGAGGTTGGAGGAGAGCTCCAGTGTGCCGCTGCCGCCGGCCACGGCCTCTACCGCGAAGGTCAGCTGCAGGCCACCGTAGGGCAGGCGCGGCAGGCTCCAATGGGCGCCGGCGGCGTCCACCGAGTCGGGCGCCACCGAGAAGCTTCCCGGAACAAGGCGCAGATGGGGCGGTACCGTCAGGTCCAGGTTGACCGCCTCCACCCCGCGCCGCGAGAGCAGGTCCTGGGCGATGCTGTCCAGCACCTGCGGCAGATCGGCGTTCAGGGGCACGTCGAAGAAGTGGCGGGGGCTGGAGGCGGCCATCTGCATGCACTGCGCGTCGCAGCCGCTGCCGAGACATACCGCGTGCACCACGATGCCATCAGCCTTGATGTCCCGGGCGGCGGCCACGACGGGGTCGCAGCCGGCATTGTTCGCGCCATCCGAGAAGACCACCAGGTCTTTGCCGCCGATCCAGGACCCGTCCTTCTTCATGGCCCTGTGTCCCTCCTCAAGCCCCGAGGCGATGTTCGTCCCGCCCTCGGCCGGGGCGATCCGGTCCACGCAGCCACGCAGCTTGCCGAAGTCGCCCGTCAAGTCGCAGAGCAGATCAGACATGTTGTTGAAGCGGACGATGGCGGCAGCGAAATCATCGGTGGCAAGGGTCTCCAGGCGATCCAGCATCAGGCGCGCGCCCTCCAGCAAGCGGGTGATGGGCTCACCGGCCATCGACCCCGACCGGTCCGCTACCAGCACCAGATGCGTGTGACCGGGCGGTTCGGGCAGGGTCATGTCCAGGGTGGCGGTCACCGCGCTCTGCTGCCCCAAGGCCAGGCTGTCGCGTTGCAGGATCAGGGCGCTGCGGATTGCCGGCCGTGGATCCGAACTGCCGGGCAGGACCGTGATGGTCCCGATGGGGGCGGACACCGTGCCGGTCCGAAGCCTCTGGTCCGTAAAGGAGGCCGTGGAGGCATGTCCCGAAGGCATCGTGCCCACCTGCAGGGGACGCAGCCGGTAGGCGACGGTCATGGCTCCTGAGGGTATGGACCAGTCCCAGGTCAGACGGGACGCCGCGGGATCCCAGACCGCAGCCGGCGCCGCGCTTCCGGCGACGAACTCCAGGTTGGGGGTCAGCTCCTCGTGCAGGGTCAGGCGACGAAGACCGCGCATGGATGTGCGGAGGCTCTGCAGCATGGCCGCGATCGCATCCGATTGGTCGATGACGAAGTGGTAGCGCGCCGAACTGGCCGATTCCCGCATGCATTGCGCGTCACAGGAGGCGCCGATGCAGACCGTCACCATCAGCACGCCCTGAGCCTTTGCCTGGCGCGCCGCCGCCTTCACCGGATCGCAACCCAGGTTGTTGGCCCCGTCGGAGAGCACGATCATGACCTCGGTGGCGGTGGCATCCGACCCCGCGAGGCCGCGTCCATCGACCAGGACGGTGAAGGCCTCCGTGATCCCCTTCGCCACATCGCTGCCGCCCTTGACGGGCAGGCCGTCCAGGCAGGTATCGATGACCCCGACGCTCCGCGTCAGCCCGCAGCGCCTGACCACCGCGTCGTTGAAGGCCAGCAGGCCGACGCGGGTGACCACCAACTGATCCGCCAGCAGGTTCCGCGTCCACGTTCGCAGCACGCTCACCGTATCGGTCAGCGGCTTCCCGGCCATGGATCCGGAGACGTCCAGGGCGAACACCAGGTGCAGGGGGTCGGTGGACTTTGAACAGTCGGCCTTGAAGACCGTCGTCACCGTGACCTCCTCCCCCAGGGTGACGGTCTCGGGATTCACCCTGCGGGTCAGTTGCGCGACGCAGGCCGATTCCTGAGGCTGCGCCGCTGCCGGGGTGCGTAGTCCGCTCAACAGCGCCAGGGCTCCGGACGCCAACAGGATGGCGGCGAGCCAGGCGCGGGGATGCGCGCGGCAGCGGCAGCCGCGGCTCGGCGGGAGGTCGGAACGATGTGGGCGCGGGTCAATCCGTCGGTCGAAGCGCGTGTTCATGGTGGTCTTCTCCTGATGCGATCATCCGGGTGGCGCCGCGGGCCGGGCATCCTGGCCGGTCGGCGGCGGTTCGATGCGGATGGGTACCGCGGACAGGGATCGAGGTTCCGGCTCGCCGCCGACGCCGGTCGCGCCGCCTGCTTGCCAGGCTACGGATCGACCAGCAGTCGCACCCCGCCCAACGGCGCCGAAGCGGATACCGCCAGCGCGTCGGACTGCTCCCATGCGCCGGCGCCGCCCCACCAATGCAGATCCCGTTCGCGCCAGTCCGCGGCGGCCGCCAGATGCCAGACGCCTGGCGGCAAGGACAGGCTGAAGGCGCCGTCCGTGCCGCTGAAGACCGCCCAGACCAGCCGCGGCCCGGCATCGTCGCCGTCCGGCGGATAGGCCGCCACCACCAAGGCGCGGTCCACCGGCCGGCCCGCCGCATCCAGCACCTGGCCACGGATCAGGCCCGGCGGGCTGGGCTCCAGGTAGAAGTCCGCCCGCTGGCTCCGACCCGCCGCGATCTCCAGGGGCTCCGCCAGCAGTGGGTTGGGACTGCCGCCGAACCACATCAGCTGGTAGGCGGCAGACTCCGCATGCAGCAGCCATCGTCCCGGCGGCAGCGCCAACTGGTAGGCGCCGTCACTGCCCGTGGACGCCTTGCGTCCCCCTTGAGCCGGATCCAGCGAATCGGCGTAGACGTCGATCTCCGCGCGCGGCAGGCCGTCGGGGCCGTGCACCCGGCCGGTCAGGACGCCCTCCGACGGGGGCGTCGCGGTCAGCGGAACCGGTGTGACCGTCTCCGTGGGAAGCGAAAGAGGCGTCGGGCTGTAGCCCGGCGCCGGCCTGGCCGGCGGGTCGCGCGGCTCGACCGTCGGGTCTTCCGTCGGGTCGACCCTGTGTCCGCCAGGAACTTCCGTCGCGGGCGCGGCGGTGCTCACCGGGTCCACGGGAGCCTGAGGGCCGGCTCCCGGATCGGCCGAGGGATCCGTCGTGCCGATGGTCGGCGGGCGCCCCGCCGTTCCCGCGCCCCCCAACGGGGCGGCCCGGTCCGCGGGCGGCGTCGATGAGACGGAACCGGAGTTCGCCTGCGACAGGGCGGCCACCGTCCCGGCCCTGCTCCGCGCCCGCAGGACCGCCAGCCGATCGGACGCCGATCCTGGCGCCTCGGTCGGGGCGCCGGACGGACGGGACGCGCCTGAAGGGGTCTTCGGGTCCGTCGTCGACTGCGGCAGGGGCTTCGTGGTGCCGCTGGGATCGCCATCGCTGCCCGGGCCGCCCAACCGGTCGCCGCCCCGACCGGTCACCAACGATCCGGTCGCCCGCGGATCGCCCCCGTCGACGTCGCCAGAGGGCGCGGGGTCGCTCATGACCAGGCGGCCGGCCAGACCGAGGGCCAGGAGCAGCGCCAGGAACGGGTAGAGGCGCCGGCCGGGACCCGCGCCGGCGGAGGGCGCGGGGACGCCGTCCAGCGGCGACACCCAGGCCGGTACCGTCGCTCTGCGCTCGGCCACCTGCCGCCGGGCGGCGGCGGCCAGGGTCTGCCATTGGGCCAGCTCGAGGCGGCAGGGCGCGCAATCCGCCAGGTGCGCGTCCACGCGCCGGCGGTCCGCGGGGTCCAGGGTGCCGGCGGCGTAGGCCGGCAGGTCCGCGAGGATGGCGTCATGCATGGCTGGTTTCCTTGCTCTCCGGTTCGAACTGCGCGCGCAGCGCGAGCTTGGCCCGATGCAGGCGGCTCTTGACCGTGCCCGCGGCGATGCCCAGCACCAGGGCCACCTCGTGTTCCGTCAGGCCGTGGTAGAAGGTGAGGTCCAGAACGGCCCGCTGCTCCCAGCTCAAGCCGCTCAAGGCGCGGTCCAGGTCGATGCGCCGATCGGTGTCGCCGAAGCGGCCGTCCACCGGCAGCTCGAAGGGATGCTCGTCGTCGTCCAGATCCGGACCTTGGTGGCGCACCTCCAAGCGCTGCCGGCGCCAGAGGTTTGCCGCGCGGTGGTGGGCGATGCCGAAGAGCCAGGTGCGCACCCGGCTGCCGCCGCGAAAGGCGGCGGCCTGCCGCCAGACCACCACCATCACCTCCTGCAGCAGTTCCTCGGCCAGGACGGCGCTGCCGTCCAAGCGGCCCGCCAGGTAGCGCAGAAGGTCTGCCGCGTGGCGTTCGTAGAGCGCGCGGTGCGCCGCCAGATCGCCCCCGGCCATCCGCTTGACCAGGAGCGCGTCGCCTTCATCGCCGGGCAGGACATCGTCGATTCGCATCGGCCTCTCCGGACGCAGGCGGCCGGCTGGGCTGAACGTCGTTTCCGCGGCCATGAAGCCTGGGTACCCTCAGAAGGCCTTGGGGTTCCCGTCGCCGGCAAGAAGGGTCGGGATCAGCGCTTGGCGCAAAGGGGCGTTCGGGAACGAAGAAGCGGCCGCTTCGACATGAAGCGGCCGCCATCGTCTGACCATCCAACCCAGGTGGATCCGCGCCGGACGGCGGCGGGTCCACCGCGGGCTCAGGCCACCGCGGGCTGCCCCAGGAAGGGCTGGATCTGCGCCATGATGCGGTCCTTGGGCATGGCGCCCACAAGGCGCTTCACTTCGACGCCACCATGGAACAGGATCATGGTGGGGATGCTCATCACGTTGTAGGTCATGGCCGTCTGGCCATTGGCGTCGACGTCCAGCTTGCCCACCTTCAGCACGGCCTTCTGCTCGCCGGCCAACTCCTCGACGATGGGGCCGACGGCGCGGCAGGGACCGCACCATTCCGCCCAGAAATCCACCAGCACCGGCTTGTCGCTCTTGAGAACCTCGGCCTCGAAGTTCTGGTCGGTCACGGTCAGGCTCGCATGGCCCATGGTTTTACAGCTCCTCGTTCAGCTGAGCGATCAGGAGAACCCTGCTCGAAGCGACACCGCGCCGCTCCCTTGGTGAGTCGCGTCGAGCTGCCGGGATCTTACCCGCTCGCCGCGTCCCAGCCGCGGGAATTGTACGGCCCTGCGGCCCCCACCTACAATCCTGACGCCGGCGCCGTCAGCCCGCGCCCTACCCTTCCGCTGCCCGCCGGATCGCCGCGTCCCGAGGCTCCCCATGTCCACCATCCCTCCGCTCGACGCCCAGGATCGCCTGCGGCTGTACCGCTTCATGCGCCAGAGCCGCGCCGTGGAGGACGCCGCCTGGGCGCTCTCCAGCCAAGGCCGGCTCATCGGGCGGCTGTACACCGGGCACGGCCAGGAGGCCATACCCGTGGGCATGACCTATGCCTTGCGGCCGGAGGACGTCATCGCCCCCATGTACCGCGACATGGGCGCCCACCTGGTGCGCGGCGTGACGCCGGTGGAGGTCTTCGCCCAGTACCTTGGCAAGCGGCAGTCCAACAACCGGGGCAAGGATTCCGGGCTGCACATCGGGGACATGGGCCGCGGCATCGTGGGCATGATCTCGGTGCTGCCGGATTCGCTGCCTGTTGCCCTCGGCGTCGCCCTGGCCTTCAAGCTGCGCGCCGAGCCTCGCGTGGCGCTGACCACCTTTGGCGAGGGGTCCACCTCCACCGGCGCCTTCCACGAGGCGGTCAACATGGCGGCGGTCATGAAGGTGCCGCTGGTCCTCGTCTGCGAGAACAACGGCTGGGCCCTGTCGACGCCCCCGGCGCGCGAATACGGCGGCCGCAGCATCGTTGCCCGCGCCGAGGGCTACGGCATCCCCGGCGCGCAGGTGGACGGCAACGACGTGGAGGCGGTGTACGGCGCCGTTCGCGCCGCCGCCGACCGCGCCCGCTCCGGAGGCGGGCCCACTTTGGTGGAATGCCTGACCATGCGCATGAAGGGGCATTCGATCATCGACGCCGCTGAGTACGTGCCGCGGGAACAACTCGCCGAATGGGCCGCCCGGGATCCCATCCAGCGCTACCGCGCCGCCTTGGAGGCGGAAGGCCTGTGGGACGAGGCACGTGAGGACAGGCTGTCGGCGGAGCTGGGCGATGAGATCGACCGCGCCATCCAGGAGGCGGACGCCATGGAAGACCCTCGGCCGGAAGACGTCCACGAGGGGGTGTACGCGTGAGCGAGCGCATCCTCAGCTACCACGAGGCCATCCGCGAGGCCCTCCTGGAGGAGATGGCGACGGATCCGCGGGTCTTCCTGCTGGGCGAGGACATCGGCGTCTACGGGGGGGTCTACAAGGTGACCGAAGGCTTCCTGGAGCGCTTCGGGCCCGAGCGGGTCATCGACACGCCCATCGCCGAGAATGCCATCATCGGCGCGGCCACGGGGGCGGCGCTGATGGGCATGCGGCCGGTGGCGGAAATCCAGTTCGCCGACTTCATCAGCTGCGGCTTCGATCCGCTGGTGAACATGGCCTCGACCATCCACTACCGCTGGGGCCAGCCCGTGCCCTTGGTGGTCCGCGCCCCGGCCGGCGCCACCTGGGCCATGGCGGGACCCTTCCACAGCCAGAGCCCCGAAGCCTGGTTCGCCCAGATCCCGGGCTTGAAGGTGGTCATTCCGGCCACGCCGGCCGACGCCAAGGGCCTGCTCAAGAGCGCGATCCGCGACCCCAACCCGGTGATCTTCCTGGAGCAGAAGTACCTCTACCGCCGCCTCAAGGGTCCGGTGCCGGAGGGCGACGACTTCCTCGTGCCCCTGGGAGAGGCGGCGGTCACGCGGGCGGGTCGGGACCTCAGCCTGATCGCCTACGGCACGATGGCCTTGAAATGCCTGGAGGCGGCCGAGTTGCTGGCGGCGGAGGGCATCGAAGCGGAGGTGCTGGACCTGCGCACGATCGTGCCCTGGGACAAGGCCGCGGTGCTGGCCTCGGTGGCCCGGACCGGCCGCGCCCTGGTGGTGAGCGAGGCCCACCATACGGCGGGCTTCGGGGCGGAGATCGCGGCGTCCATCGCCGAGGAGGCCTTCCACCAGCTGGACGCGCCGGTCAGGCGCCTCAGCGGCCTCGACACACCCATCCCCGCGCATCCAGTGCTGGAAGCGGAATACCTGCCGGACGAGAAGAAGATCGCGGCGGCGGCGCGGGAGCTGGTGACCTGGTAGCGACGAACGCGTGATCCCCCTTGCCCTCAAGGGCGAGCAAGGGGAACCCGCGCGAGGTGATGGGGATCCAAGGTGTGCCGACGGGCGGCAGGCCGACGCTGCCTCTGCCGGGCCTGTCAGTCCCTGTCCGGCATCACCAGGTCCACCAGCGAGAGCCGGCGCCCGGAACCGATGAAGGCGATGGCCAGGCTGAGAGCGAGAATGGCGAAGTTCTTCTCCCAACCAGGACCGGTGTCGTTGCCGCTGAAGCCCTGCAACCGATGGGCTGTGAGGATGGCCGTCACCTGGACAAAGGCATTGAGCCCCGCCCAGAGCTGCGGCAATAGACCGGCCAGGATGGACACGCCGCCCACCAGCTCAACGATGATGACCACCCAGGCCATGATGCCGGGGGCAGGGATGCCGAGCGAGCCGAAGAAGCCGGACACGCCCTCAGCGCCGCCCGTGAACTTCTGCATGCCGTGCACCGTCATGATGGTGCCCAGGGCAATGGCCATGATCGTGGCCGCCCAACTGCCGCCGACGCCTGCCAGGCCGTCGCTGAGCGACCGCGCCCACGGCGCGCTATTCAGGAAGCGCCGCAGCAGAGCCAGGATGACGAACAGGACCAGGAAGACGACCCAGGGATTGGACACGAGCTTCTCCTTCAGGCGTGAACGGTGGGGGCACCCGCACGGGCACCGCACTGAGGATCGCTCGCGAACCGAACGATCACAGCCAAGGGAATACCAGGGAATCCCAATCCGGTCAAGAACCGGTGCGAGCGTTCCGACCTCTGGCGGTCGCCCCCGGCCAAGCCCGTCCGGGGGACGGCGTCGGAACCAACGAGGCTGCCCACACGGCCCATCGTCCCCACCCTGGCCTGACCGCTGATCACGCGAACTTGGACTATCCTATCGTCCGCCTCGAAGCGCCCCACCGCCTTGTGGCCTTACCGAACGCCCACCCCCGGAGCTCACCCCCATGGCCGATCTCAACCACCTACTGGCCGCCGAGTTCGGCGCCGGATACCAGGATCTCCGCGCCAGCCTGCCTCACAACCCGGGTGGCCCGGGCGGCGACTTCAACACGCGGCCGCTTCTGGGCCTGGACATCCTTGCCGTGCACCATACCGTCGGCCCGCGGGAGCAGAGCTGGCAGGCGATCGCCCGAACGCACATCAGCAGCCGCGGTTTCGCGGGCATCGGCTACCACATCGGCATCCGCCAGGGCGCCGTGGCCTACCTGGGCGACGCCGGCCTGGCCCGCGCCTGCTGCCGGGACATGAACCACCGCGTGCTCTGCGTGGTGATCACTGGCAACTACGAGACCATGCCCCTTGACGCGGCCGACGCCCAGGCCCTGCGCCGCGTGACGGCGGTGGTCCAGCGCTGGGCGCAGAGCGGCATCGGGCGCAAGCTCAAGATACTGGGCCATGGCGAGGTGCCGCTGCAGGCCACCGCCTGCCCCGGCCGCAACCTGCTGGCTGAGGTCCACCGCATCGCCGCCCTGCCGGACCTGGGTCTGGCCGCAGGCCCGGACGCCCCGCGCCTGCTGACCGAAGCCGCCGCCCGCCAGACCCTGCCCATCAATCGTCAGGCCGCCCTGATCAAGCGCATCGCCGCCGACGGCTTCCTGCCCACCTCGCCCGAATTCCCCTTCGACGGCTTGATCGCCCAGCGCGCCGAGCGCCTGAGCGATGGCAAGGTGCGGGTGTATTACGTCAAGACTGGGGACTTCGCGAACGTAAAGTTCGTGGAGGCTTAGTCCGCGTCCTCCGCCATCACCACGACCAGCCCCCGCCCGAACACCCGCTCGAACGCACGCTCCTGCCCCTCGAGCCCCCAACGCTCCAGCTGGCAGCCTTCCGGGCCGCTGGGTACCAGCGTCAACTGCAGCGCCTGGCCCGAGCCGGCGCTGAGTCGCGCTTCCGCCACCCGGCCGGCATGGCTGCGGTCCAGGCGCTCGGCCAGACGCAGGAAGATGGCCGCCTGCGTCACCAGCAGCTGGTCGCTCGCGTCCAAGGCGGCGATCACCGGCTGCTCCGGGGAGGGAGAGCCGCGGCGGTGGAAGCGGGCCATGGCGGCGATGATCGCCGTCTCGCGCTGGTTGAAGCCCAGCAGGTCGGCGTTGGCGATGAGGTAGCAGCTGTGGTTCTGGTGGCGGTTGTAGGACAGGAAGACGCCGATGTCATGCAGCATGGCCGCATGCTCCAGCAGCTCTCGGGCGTGGTCGTCGAGGGCGTGCAGCCCCAGTTCCCGCGCGCCGTCGAAGAGGCTCAGGGCCAGCCGGGCCACCTGTCGATGGTGCCGCTCGTCGAAGCGGCAGGCGCGGCCCAGCTCCAGTACCGAGCGCTCGCGCACCGTGAGCTGGCCATAGGTCTCGCCCTCCTCCTGCATGGCGGCGTCGGCGACCAGACCGTCCCGGAGGCCCCGGTCCGACACCTGGAAGCCGGTCTGACCCGCCAGCTCCAACACCGTCTCCAGGATGGCCGCGCCGGCGACGATGATGTCCGCCCGCGCCGCGCCGAGGCCTGGCACCTGGCGCCGCTGGTCCACGCTCAACCCACGCAGCAGGGCGGTGACCCGGCGCAAGGCGTCCAGATCGACCCTGTCGCTGCGCTCCAGGGGCCGACCCAGATCCCGCCGCACGGCGATGTCCGCCAGGGTCTCGATCGTGCCCGAGCTACCCAGCACCAGTTCCGGACCCAGGGCGCGAATCTCGCCCAGGGCCCGTACCGCCGCGCCGGCCACGTGGTGCTTGATCAGGGCGTAGCGGTCATCGGACACCGGTCCGGTCTCGTCAGGCCGGAAGAAGAGGCCCGTCAGACGGATGGCGCCGAGCTTCAGCGATTCCAGGAACAGCGCCTCGCGCTGGTTGCCCACGATCAGCTCCGTGCTGCCCCCACCGATGTCGATGAACAAGGCCCGGCGATGCCCCAGGTTCTCGCCCTTGGCCACCCCCATGTAGATCAGCCGCGCCTCCTCTCGACCGCTGACCACCTCCACCTCGAGGTCCGCCTCCCGGCGCAACAGATCCAGGAACTCAGCCTGGTTGACCGCGTCGCGTGTGGCCGAGGTGGCGATGGCCGTGATGCTCGCCGCCCGCGAGCCGCGCGCCATCTCCGCGAACTCGCGGCAGACCACTGCCGCGCGCCGCATGGCCTCCGGCTGCAGCCGCCCATCGGCCCCTTGGCCCTCGCCCAGGCGCACCATCTGTTTGCGTTGGGCCAGCACTGTCTGCGCCTGGCCCGGCTCGAAGCGCACCACCGACAGCCGCACCGAGTTGGTGCCCAGGTCGATGAAAGCCCGGATGACGCCGTCGCGCGGCTCAGCGGCCTCGGCGGCGGCCGGGCTGACGGCGCCTCGAGCGCCGATCATGACCAGGCCTCGTGCAGCCTCTCGGCGAAGTCGCCGTCCAGCACCGGCGCCAGCACCGCCCCGATATCGGCGCGCACCTCAGCTTCCACGGCCGCGAGGCCCGCCCGGTAGGACGCAGCCATCTCCTCCGGCAGCATCGCCGAATCCACCAGCGCATCGGCGATGACGGTGTCCTGAAGGCGGCCAAGAAGGTCCACCACCGCCTCCAATGCCTTGAGCGCCTCGCGGCCACCGGCCGAGAGCAGCCCCCTCATGGGCCGGAGGCCGTCCCGCAGCCCCTTGCCGGCGATGCGCAGCGCATGCAGTTCCGCCACCGGCACGGCGATTCCGTCGGCCAGGTCCCGATCGCCCAAGGCCGCCGCCAGGGAGGCCATCGCCTCCAGCCGCGCCGCCACCAAGGCCGGCGCCGCTTCGCGCAAGGTCCGCCGTTCGCCTTTGCGTGCGACCTCGCGTCCGCCGCCGAAGCCGCTCCAGCGCCCCAGCCGGGCCACGAGCCGCCGATGCTCGCCGCTGTCCAGGCGCGCCAGCAGGCGGTCGAGCGCCTCCGCCCGCGCCGTCTGCCAGAGCACACGCAGGGCCGCCGGACCGGCGTCGTCGGCCTCAGCCGAGGACGCGGACCAGGCATCCAACTGCTGCAGGGCCACATCGAGGTCCCGCACGGCGCCCAGGTCGGCGCGCAGCAGCTTGAGTTCGCGCCAACTCGGCCCCTGCCGCGCCGCCTTGGGCAGCGCCGGGGCGAAGAGGCGGATGACGCCGCCCAGCCGCCGGGCAGCCACGCGCATCTGGTGCACAGCGTCCTCGCCGCGCTCCAGGCGGACGCGGGCCTCCGTCAGGGCCATCGCCAGCAGCTGTTGCCGCAGGGCCATGCAGGCGGCCGCGACGAGGGGCTGCCCCGGCGTCAGGCCCTTGGCCCCCGGCAGGCCGTCGGGCCGCTGCGCGGCGATGGCAGCGAGGGCCCGCTCCAGCTTGCTGACCGCGAGGGGCTTCAGGTCTTTGCGCCGGGAAAGGGCCTTGCCCAAGGCCCGCCAGGTCCGGTTGTCGGCCGCCAGCCGCTCCAACTCCAACTCGCCCAGCTGGGCCGCGGGCTGGCCCACGCCGGCGAGGATGCCCTGCCGGCGCGGCGCGCGGACCCAGACTTCGTCCAGGGCCAGCTCGGCCAGCGCCGCCGGCGAGGCGGGCGCGTCAGCGGCCGCCTCGAGCGCGTCCGCGGTGGTCGCCGCGACCGACACCTCCGTCGCCACCGTCTCGCCGTCCGGGTCGACCGCTTGCGCCTCGTCCCCGGTCGCGGCCGAGGCGCGCGCTTCGACCACCGCGGGCAGCAGCGCCCAGCTCCGGCGGTGATGGCTGAGCGCCGCGACGGGGCGCAGTCGTCGCGGCGGCTCCTGGTCGCCCAGGGTCATGGCCAGGAACTCGAGCAGGTCGGCGGGCCAGGTGTCAGGATCCAGGGTGGCCGCTTCGTCCAGGCGGGCCTCCCGCTCCGTGCGGCGGTGGAGGGGGCCGTCCGCCGCCGGGCCGATGCCCTTGAGTGTCAGCTTGACGGCGCCGCGGGTCATGCGCAGCCGACAGGCCAGACCCCGGCGCAGCAGTCCAAGGGCGGGCGTGTCCAGGTAGTGGTCTTCCGCCAGATCGTCCTGAACCGGGCCCAGGACGATCCCGGCAGGCAGGACGAGAGCCTCGGGCCAGGCGGCGCGAGCCTGGGCGGGGAGGCGGTATTTGCGTTCCTCCTCGACCCCAGGAGCCGGCGCGGCGGCCACCTCCGCCGGGACTTTGGACGGCGCGGCGACCGAAGGAAGCTGGTCGACCGTCAGCGCAGCGCCGGGCCCCACGGGCGCGCTCACGAGGGATCCGAGGCCAGGAAGGGGTAGCGATAGTCCCGCGGCGGCACGAAGGTCTCCTTGATGGCCCGCGCCGACACCCAGCGCACCAGGTTGAGGTAGCTGCCGGCCTTGTCGTTGGTGCCCGAGGCCCGGGCGCCGCCGAAGGGCTGCTGACCCACCACCGCTCCGGTGGGTTTGTCGTTGATGTAGAAGTTGCCCGCGGCGTTCTCCAAAGCCCGCGCCATGGTCACGATGGCCGCGCGGTCCTGGGCGAAGACGGCGCCGGTGAGGGCGTAGGGCGAACCCGAGTCGATCAGGGCCATGGTCTCGGTCAGCCGCGCGTCATCGAAGACATGCACCGAGAGAACCGGCCCGAAGATCTCCTCGCACATGCTGCGGTAGCCCGGGTCCTCGGCCAGGATGACCGTGGGCTGGATGAACCAGCCCCTGCTGTCGTCCGACCCTCCGCCAGCGATGACCCTGGCCGCGGTGGATTGCCGGGCATGGGCGATGTAACCGCCGATCTTGTCGTAGGCTGGCTTGTCGATGACGGCGTTGACGAAGTTGCCGAAGTCCTCCACCGAGCCCATGCGGATGTCGGCCAGCATGGCCTGCACCCGCTCCTCCACCGCCGGCCACAGGCTGCGCGGGATGAAGGCCCGGCTCGCGGCCGAGCACTTCTGGCCCTGGTATTCGAAGGCGCCGCGTACCATGGCCACGGCCAGGGCGTCCACGTCCGCTGAGGGATGGGCCAGCACGAAGTCCTTGCCGCCGGTCTCGCCGACGATGCGCGGGTAGCCGCGGTAATGGCCCAGGTTGCCGGCCATCACCCGCCACATGTGCTGGAAGGTCTCCGTGGAGCCCGTGAAGTGCAGGCCGGCCAGGTGTTCGCTGGCGAAGACCGGGTCGCCGATGGCCGCTCCGGAGCCGGGCAGGAAGTTGATGACCCCGGCGGGCAGGCCGGCCTCTTCCAGCAGCTTGTGGATGAGGTAGCTGGACAGGACGGCGGTGGAGGCCGGCTTCCAGATGGCCACGTTGCCCATGATGACCGGCGCCGTGGGCAGGTTGCCGGAGATGCTGGTGAAGTTGAAGGGCGGCACGGCGAAGACGAAGCCCTCCAGCGGCCGGTAGCTGACCTGGTTCCAGTTGCCGGGCGGGGACAGGGGTTGATCCTGGTAGATCTGCGCCGCGTAATGCACATTGAAGCGGAAGAAGTCGATGAGCTCGCAGGCGGCGTCGATCTCCGACTGAAAGACGTTCTTGCTCTGTCCCAGCATGGTGGCGGCGTTGACCGTGTCGCGCCAGGGCCCGGCCAGCAGGTCCGCGGCCTTCAGGAAGACGGCGGCACGGGCCTCCCAGGGCATCCGCGCCCAACCCTCTCGGGCGGTGAGGCAACTGGCGATGGCCGCCGCGGCCTCGGAAGCGCCGCCCTTGTGAAACTGCCCCAGTCGGAGCGCGGTCTCGTGCGGCGCCCGGATCTCGGCTGTCTGTCCGGTCCGGACCTCGCGCCCGCCGATGACCAGCGGGATGTCGAAGCCTTCATCGCGCATGGCGACCAGGCGCCGCTTCAGGCCGACCCGCTCCGGCGAACCGGGTCCATAGCCCAGAATGGGCTCATTGCGGGGCGCGGGGATCTTGACGATGGCGTTGTCCATTGGGGGGTCCTTGGCGGGCTGAGCGGTCAACGGCCGTTGAGCATACCGCAGAGGGGATCGCGGGGCAACGGGTGCGCAGCGGGGATCGTCCGGGCGAGGTAGGGAAGGAGCAGTGCCGGCTCGGGAGGCGTCGTGGTGGACCCGCGGGTCGGCGCGACGGTGGATTCGGGCGTCGGCGGCTCCGTCGGCGTCGGCGTGCCGCTGGGCTCCGACGTGGGGATGAGGGTCGAGGTCGCGGGCGGAGCCGCGGCAGGCAGGATGCCGGAGGCGGCCAGGGCCTGCGCCCAGCGCCGGCCATGCAGGGCGAGCCCGGCGGCACCGAAGTGAATGCCGTCGAAGCGCCATTCGGCGCCTGCCAGGTCGTCCGTGCCCGGTCCGGCGTGCACATCGGCCACGGAGGCCACCACCTGCCGCTGGGCGGCGATCACGGCGTCGCGCGGTGGCTGAGCCAGGTTGGGGGCGAAGGAGACCTCCGCCACGAGCCAGGGCACCGGCCCGCCGGCATCGGCGCGCGACTGTTCGATGAGGCGGGTGAGGTCCGCGGCGTAGGCCGCGGTGCTGGTGCCGCCGACGGCGTCGCTCTCTCCTTGATGCCAGAGTACAGCGCGGAAGCCGCCGGCGCCGCCCAGACCGGCCATGGCCTGCTTCAGCCGGGGATAGAGCTGTCGATCGGGCAGCCATTGCGCCACCGTGGTGCCGCCCCAGCCCACGGAGGCGATGCCGATGGGCAGATCCAGCGACGCCGCCAAGGCGTCGCCCATGGCCGGCCACGGCGAACCGCCGCTGCCGGTAGCCACGGGCTGCGGGTCCGCGCCCTTCCGCCAGCCGCCGAGCGCAGCGCCCCGCCACGCGGAGACACGGTCGTCCGCGGGACGCTGCGGGGGCGAGCCGTGGTTGGCGCTGTTGGACTGGCCGGCGGTGATGAAGACCTCGCCCACACCGACGGGGGCCACGCGGCCGGTCAGCAGGCGCTCCGGCTCGACGGCCACCGCCGCTCGCACCTCCAGCCGCCACCAACCGACGGGCACGCTCAGGCGACCGCCGAAGCGGCCGGCCTGCGGCGCCGCGTCGATCAGCCGCCACTCGGTGGACCGCAGCGGCGGCCGCAGGGAAACGGCCCGGGCCTCCACCGCACCCACCCCTTCGGCGAAGGCACCGGCCACCGGGATCTCCGCCCGATCCAGGGCGTCCCGCTGCCGGACGCTGCGGGGCAGCGGTTCGCTGAGCACGTGGTCGGCCGGCGAGGCCTGGCTGCGAACGTAGACCTCCAGCCGGCGGCTGACCCAGGCGGCGGCATTGGCGGCGAAGGTCCAGTCCGGATGACCGGTCGGCCGGGATCCGATGCCGATGTCGGCTGCGGCTCCGGCAGCCTGGCCCCAGTGGTTGTAGGCCATGAGGGTCTTGCCGCTGGCGCTGTCGTGGATCTGGAAGCTGCCATAGTTGCCACCGCCCGTGGGGGCGTCGCCCCAGTCGTACAAGCTGTCGTCGGCGCCGGGGGCGCCGGCGCTGTTGGCGGTGCTGTAATCGGAAGGCCACAGTTCGAGCCAGCCGCCGGGCAGGTCCGAGCCGACGGGCAGGCCGGGCACGTCGCTGACGACGGTCATCGCCTTGACGGCGCCCTGGAAGGCGGCGCCGCTCGCCGTCGTGGGCAGCCCGACACCGCGCAGGTCGTCGCTGAAGGCATCCATGGACACCCACAGCGCCTCGCTGCGGCCGTCGGCCGCTTCCAGGCGCAGGCGATAGGCCACACGGTCGAAGGGCCCGGCCAAGGCCGCGCCGCGGTCCACGCCATAGGGCGCTCCGGCGGCGTTGAAGTCCGCGCTGACGGGAATGTCCAAGGCATAGAGCAGGCTGTAGCCCGGCTCCGGCAGATCACCCTGGGCGCGCGCCGCGGGTCGCCGGCCCGCGCCGGCGCCGAGGACGCAGAGAAGCGCCATGAGGGACAGTCGGCGGATCACGATGGACATGACGAGGCTCCACGAGGGATCGAGCGGCGAGTGGGAGGCGGATTGTACCGGAGGGCGCCGCACGGGTGGATCGCAGCCGACCGTCCGAGGCTGGGCGCCAAGGGCATTTTGCGTCTGACGCTTACGTTTCGCCGCGGCGCGACGTTATAGTAACGGTGCGTTCGCGTGCAAGGGAGGCGACTGTCCGATGGTCGGACGGCACGGTCCTCTGCAACGGCCCAACGGACCACAGCCATAGCCGCCGCTCGCCGCCGCTCGCCCCCACGTCGCGGTCGGCGGGTTCATCGCTTCGCATGCCGTCGCGCCGACGACCGCCGCCAATGAGGGGAATCCACCCGATGAGCCATCCAACCGCTGTCCCGCCCCGCGCGATCAGGCGCGCCGGCGCTTGGGCCTGCCTGGCCCTCGCCGCGCTCCTGGGCCCCGGCGCCGCGCCCGCCCTTGCCCAGACCGCGCTTCCGGAGGGCTACCGCCAGATCGGTTACTGGAACAGTCGCCCGCCGCAGGCTGAACAGCCGGTCTTCCAGCGGCCGGCCGGCATCGACGTGGCCACCGACAACACCATCTACGTCGTGGATCGCACCGCCAACATCATCTACCACCTGGACAGCCAGGGCCGCACCCTGGGCAGCGTCAACGAACCGGGGATCGGTCCGCTCAAGGACGTGGCGGTCAGCGCGCAGCGGGTCTACGTGCTGGGCAGCAGCGCCGGCGCCGTCTACGGCCGTGACCTCAAGAACCGCGCGGCCTGGGCGGTCACCGGCGAAGGTCTGGCCTACGACGGTGGTCGCAACCAGGTGCTGGTAACGCGGGTGGTCTCCGGCGAGGCACGCATCCAGGTCTACGATGCCAACGGCGGCAGCCTGGGTAGCTGGCGCGACGAGAACTTCTCCATCTCCACCGCCTTCGATCTCGACGTGGGGCCGGACGGTCGCATCTACATGGCCGGTGATGGCTCCATCTATGTCTTCACCGTCGGCGGAGCTTCAGGCGTGACGGCATCGGCGCTCCTGCGCTTGCCGCGCAACCTCGAGGGATCAGCGGAGCTGCGCTCGGTGGCCGTGGATGGCAGTGGGCGGGTCTTCACCGTCGTGACCAGCTCGTCCGGCCACTACCTGGGCTGGGACACGGCCGGCAAGCTGCTCGCCGGCGCGCCGCTCCAGTCCAGCGGCTTGTCCGGCGCCGCCGGACTCGCCGTAGGTCCCGGCGGAGGCATGGTCTTCAGCGTGAATCAGGGCAATGGCTACAAGGGGCTGTCCTACCAGGCGGACCGCTCCGATTTCAAGACGGAGCCCCTGCGTTGGGGCGGCAACGTGGATGCCTCCTTGGGCCTGCTGCAAGCGCCGCGGCGACTCGCGGTGGGCAGCGGCGAGGATGCCTTCATCCTGGACCAGCGCAGCCGCAGCCAGCTGTGGACAGCCGCGGGCGAAGCGCGCCAGCAATGGGCCTATGTGGAGGAGGACTACCCCGTCGACGTGGGCGGCGGCGGGGCGCAGCCCTGCCGCATCACCGGCCTCAAGGTAGCCTGCCACGACCCTGCCGGCGACTGGTCGGTGAAGATCCCCGACTCGGGCTGGCTGACGGCGGTGGACGGTGACACGACGCGCGTGGCCGCCTTGGACCTGGCGGACCAGAAGGTTTGGCTGCACAGCCGGGCCGGGCTGCCGCAAGGCAGCTGGCCTCTGGATCCGGGCGGCGCCTTCCTGTCCGTCGGCGATCTGGCCATGGAAGCCGGACGGGTCTACCTCGCCGATCAGACCAACCTGCGCATCGACGTGCGGAACGCTGCTGACGGCGCGCGCCTGGCGCTGATCCCCATGCCGGCCGGACCGATGCGGTTGGACGTGTCGGCCGGCATGGTCTACGTCCTGGCCAAGGACAACCGGGTGTGGAAGTATGTCGCCGCGGACGGCAGCCTCCGCGCGGTCTTCGACCTGGACGGGGTGACGGCGCCCAACGACCTCGCGGCGGCGCCCTTCGGCCGCGTCTACATCGCCGACCCGCTGCGCGACCAGATCCTTCTTTACGAGCCGGGCGGTACGCCGATGGCCGCACCGCCGGTGGAGGGTGCCGGCTGCAAGGTGCTGCTCGGCAAGACGGCGGCGCCGGATCCGGTGGAGCGCTTCCAGCTGGCCACGGTGCAGCTGCGGGTCAGCGGAGCCTGCCCCTTGGGCGACGGGCGCCTGGACGTGGCCTTGATCATCGACGAGTCCGGGTCTATGTCCGGTTCGACCATCGCCGCGGCACAGAACGCAGCCCTGGCCTTCCTGGGCGAGCTGAACCCCAAGGGCGCCCAGGTGGCCGTGGTTTCCTTCGACACCTCGGCGACGGTACTCCAGCCCCTCACCAACGACCTGCGCGGCGTCGTGCGCGCGATCGGGCGGCTCAGCGCCGGCGGGCAGACCAATTACGTCGACGCCTTGGACAAGGGGCGCCAGGAGCTGGTAGGCGCCGCCAGCCGGCCGGGGGTGCCGCGCGTGGCCGTGATGATGACCGACGGAAAGCCCACCTCCACCGACGGGCTCGATGACGCGGCGGCCGCCCTCAAGGCCACCGGCGCCACGGTCTACACCATCGGCCTGGGCACGACCATCAACGACGACATCCTAAAGTACACGGTGTCCACCAGACCGGATCTCTTCTACGCGGCGCCCACCGACGCCCAGCTGGCCGTGGTCTACCGCAACATCGCCCGCAGCCTGAGCGCCGCGCGGCTCCTCGCAGGCGGCACCGTGGTGGACGAGCTGCCGACCGACATGCGTTACGAGCCGGGCTCGGCCTTCCCACCGCCGGATTCGGTCCAGGGCCGCACGCTCACCTGGACCCTGGGCGAGGTGCCGGCCAGCGGTCGCACCATCAGCTACAAGGTGCGGCCGCAGCGAGAAGGGCGCCATCCCACGAACGTCCGAGCCTCCCTGAGCTACCAGGACGCTGCCGGCGAGTCGGGGCAGGCGGTCTTCCCTGTCCCGGAGGTCACCGTCCTGAGGGCCCGAAACCTCCTGTTCCCGATCGTCTACCGCAACAGCTGCAAGCCCCAGCGGGCCGACATCGTCCTGGCCATCGACACCTCGGGCAGCATGCTGGAATCGGCCCAGGTGGGCAGCAGCCAGACCAAGCTCCAGGCGGCAGTCGCCGCGGGCCAGTCCTTCCTCAACAACATGAGCTTTCCGGAGGACCAGGCCGCAGTGGTCTCCTTCAACGAGACGGCCCGCGTGGTGGTGCCGCTCTCCAGTTCCCGCGCTGCCTTGAGCTTTGCCCTCAACGGCTTGACGACAAAGTCGGGCACGCGCATCGACCGCGGCATCGAGTCCAGCATGGCGGAGCTGCTGAGCGGCCGCGCCAAGAGAGGGCACAAGCCGGTCATCATCCTGCTCACCGACGGCCGCCCCACGGCGGGCACCGAAGCCGATGCACTCAAGGACGCCGCCTCGGCCCGCGGCATGGGCTTCAACGTCTTCACCATCGGCCTGGGCCCGGACCTGGACAAGGCGCTCCTGACGCAGATGGCGGGCAAAGCGGGGCAGGCCTACTTCGCCCCCGACGGTTCGGCACTCAAGCGGATCTACGACCAGGTGGCGGGCAAAGCGCTCTGCGACTGAGGGCCGCCGCGGGGGGGGGGGTGGGCATCGCGCCGGATCCGGCGCCGCGGGCCTTCGTCATGAGCTACGACGACTTCAGCATCGGCTACCGCCTGCGCT
>JBGAUA010000059.1:0-18340 GCA_044228875.1 Anaerolineae bacterium | reverse complement strand
GTCGGCGAGACACTCGCGGCGACGGTCACCACGGCGGTCCCAACGGCGGTTGCGGCGACGGTTGCGGTGACCGCCGGCTTCGGCGTGCAGGTGGACATGGGCTCGGGACGGGGGACATCTCCGGACCAGTGGCGGTCGAAGTAGTGCTTGCCGCAGCTCGGATCCAGCATGATGGCGCAAGGACCGGGCGGGATGCTCGCGCCAGGAATCTCCACGGTCGAGGTCCGGAACATGTCGATGTCGTCCACCGTCACCTCAAGCCGCCCAACCCCGCAGCCGTCGACGCGCATGGCGAAGGCGCCGCTGGGCGCCGGACCGTCGTTGCGCAAGGTGATGCGCAGCACCATGTCTACGCCCGGACAGCCCATGGCGTCGAAAACCTGGCCGATGGTCACCTCTGACACCGACACCCAAGGGTAGAGACCCGGTGGAGTCGGCGATCCGCCAGGCGTCGGCGGAACGCAGGTGCTGATGGGAGGGACGGCTGTGGCTTGCGCCGGGCGGGTCGATCCGCTCCGGAACCCGGCAAGGTCGGCCGACGGATGGGCGTGGGCCGTCACGATGACCCAGCCGGTGAAGGCCAGGCCCAGAGTCGTTGTGAGAAACGGCTTGGGTCTCATGGCCTGCCTCCACCGAAGCTGTCCAGCCCGCTGGTCACGACCAGCCGCCAGTAGCTCTCGACCGCGCCGCGGAAGTTCAGGGCCGCGCTGGCCAGTTGCGCGCCGGCGCCCAGCTGGCGCAGGCCGCGTTCCAGGTCGCTGCCGGCCCCGCAGGAGGCGTCGAGCGTTTCCAGGGCTTCGGCCCATTGCCGCGCGCTGGCCTGCAGCGGCTCGTGCACCGATTGCCGCGCCACGGCAGGGGCGCTGATGTCGGCGAGATCGGCCTCGATGCCGCGCATCAGGCCGATGTCCGCCGCCAAGGTGCTGTCGAGGCTGCCGCCGGGGCAGAGACTGCCGGGATTCTCGCGGGCGGCTTCCAGGATCTGGCCGTCCCGCTGGGCAGCCTCCAGGCCGCGGTCCAGGGTCGGCCGAAGGCGCCGCAAGTAGTCGCCCAGGTCAGCCAGATCGGTCGAACCGGCGGGGACGGTGCCGTCCGCGCCGTCACCTCCTGGGTTCCCGCCGGCCAGCGAGGCAGCCGGACCGGTCCCCTCGCGGTCCACCGCCGCCTGGGTGGCCATGCCCTCGAGGGCGCTGATGGTGGCCAGGGCGTTGTCATAGGCCTGGGAGGTGGCGGCGGCCGGGACTTCCGAAGCGGCGTCGGATGAGGTCGTGGTGGATGAGGTTTCGTCCGACTCAGCCGAAGTCGTCGGCTCCTCTAGGCGCCGATCCAGGTCTCGCCGCGGGGTACCCGCCCGCTGGCGCAGCAGCAGGCCGCCCAAGGACAAGGTCCCACAGCAAGCGCCCAATAGCAGGACTGCCACCACCGCGACCTTGAGCCAAGGCGATCGCGGCGGTGTTCCGGCAACCGCCGGCCGACCCTCTCCTGGCGGGTCCAAGATCATGTTCCAGCTCTCCTGTGTGCTGCTTCGCGGCTCTTGGCGTCACCAGATCCTCGGCCTCCCCCAACTGCTGCCGCGGCAGGAAGTTCTGCACCGGATTCACACCGGCCGGTTCCCTGGTGGCCGTAGGCCCTGGCGTTCGCGTGCGCGTCGGCCCGGGCCGGGTGGCCGTGCGCGTCGGCGCGCGGGTGGGCGAAGGCCCGGCAGTGGCGGTGCGCGTGGCGGTGCGCGTAGGGGTGGCCGTCCGCGCGGTCGGCGAGGGTGGAGCGACGGTCCGCGTGGGTGTGGGGGTAGGTCCTGCGGTTACCGTCGCCGTGGGCGGCGGTGGATTGCCGACGTTCGGGCCTTCGTAGCTCAGGTCGAGGCAATTGGCCGCGATGTCGCAGACATGGAAGCGATCGCCTGTTCGCGCCCATGCGGCGCGGCAGTCGATCGTCGCGCGGTGGATGCGCTGCCGGGCGCCCTCGGCCTCGAGGCCCCGGCCTGCGGGGAGTCGTTGCATCAGGGACAGGTACCAGGGGGCCGTGACCAAGGTACCGGTGATCGTGGTCTTGTCGACGGTGCATGCGCTCGGAAGGCCCAGCTCGCCGGCGCTCAGGTCCAGACCGAAGTCTTCCACGGTCAGCCGGTGGCGGACGCCCCCGCCCTCGGCCTTCGACTCGAAGACCAGCCGCCGCGGCGCCAAGGAATCCACATAACCGCTCCACACCGCCTTCGGCTCTTCGTCCACGTTGCCCAGCCGGTCGCGGCCTCGCGACAGGACGTCGTAGAAGCCCTCCAATGCATCGGGAACACGGGCGAACCAGGTGCCGCGGGCCCGGTCGAAGTCGGCCGCCGGCCACCAGCGCTCGCGCGCCATCGCGGCGATCTCCAGCGCGGGCAGGGGGCGTTGGTAGACCTTCAGATCGTCCAGGGCCGGGCGTCCGTCGATGCTCTCGTGCTTGATCAGGAGGTTTGTCTGCGGCAGGTCCAGGCCCGGCGCCATATCCACCGGCTCGCTGTGGACGCGCTGACCGTCCATGAAGGTCGACAGTTCGCCGGCGGCCTGATCCCAGGTGAAGGCGAGATGATGCCAGCCACGGCTGTCGTCGACCGGGATGCCCGCCAACACAGGGCCGAAGCGGTGGAGGATGCCGCCTGGGGCGAAGGTGATCTCGTGGTTGCCGTAGACCAGGCGGCCCTCGGCCATGTCCTTGATCCACAGGGTGATGCTGAAGGATCCGCCGTCTCGCGGCAGGAGGCCCGGCGGCGCATCCACCTCGATGCCGTAGGTCGTCGGCGTGAACTGGGCGGCGCCCGCTCCCACGATGCCTGTCGTGCGGTGCGTGCCGTCGTCCGGGTCGCCCACGCTGCTGCGGTAGACGGCCACCGCGCCCATGCCGCCGCTGTCGGTCAGGGCCTGGCCCGGCGCCAACCAGCGGTCGTCGAAGGCCAGGTGCAGGGTGGGGGCCATCCCGAAGACCAGGCTCCAGTCGGAGGGGGCGATTCGACCGCGGGCGATGACCACTTCGTCGATGGCGCCGCGGAAGGACTCGCGTGTCGCTGCGTCTCCGGCCAGGCTCGCCGCGCCCAACAACAGCGGGCCGTCCGAGCCGGCGCCGGCCGGGCTCGCGCCGGCCACCGTGTCCACCAGGCGGCCGTTGACGTAGAACTCGGCGTCGTCCTCTGCCGTCAGGTGCACAGCGACGTGTTGCCAGACGCCCTCACGCAGCACACCCTCGATGCTGTCGTAGTCCTTGATCCCCCAACTGGTCAGGGTCAGTCGGCTCCCGTACTGGCCGAAACTGAAGCCGGCCGCCTGTTCGGTGTGGGGTGTCGAGACGATGCGCCCGATGCCGGTCAATCCTTCGGGCTTGATCCAGGCCGCCACGGTGAAGTCATGGGTCAGGGAGCCGACTGTCGGCAACTCGTCGATGGCCAGGACATCGTCCTCGCCGTCGAAGCGCAGGGCCTGGCCGTTGCGGCTGGCTACGCCTGACTCGGCGCAAGCCGCGCCCTCGCAGTGGGCCGCTCGACCGGCCACCAGGTCGCCGAAGCGCTGTTCGGCCGGGTCTTCGAGCTGCTCGTCCAGGGGCAGGTAGAGGAGGACCCCTTCGGGCAGGCCGCGCGGGGTAAAGGGCGCGGCGTGGCTGACGCTGGATCGGAAGGCCAGCTCGACCTCCTCGACGCCGGAACTGGCCAGGTCCTGGCCCGCGCCGTCGGGCAGATCGCTGACCTGACCCTGGATCAGTGAACCCGCGTCCAAGAGCGAGGCCAACAGGGGCGGCGGCGGCTCCTGCCGCGGTCCCTGGGGGATGGGACCCGTCCAGTCGAACAGAGCGGCCAAGGGCTGGGATGGCACCTGCATGCCCGTCGTCTTGGAGGCGGGCGCACGATTGTCCACCGTCACCAGCTTGGGAGATTCGTAGGTCCGGCGGTTGCCCACACGATCGACCGCCTCGGCGCGCACGATGTACTGGCCGCTGGGGTCGTCGGTGGACAACAGGTAGTCCAGCTCGAAGCTGGGCACGGTGACCCTGGCCGCCTGTTGCGGCGCGATGGGTAGCGGCTCGCCGGTACCGGCATCCACCAGACTCAGGGTCAAGCCGGCAACGCCGCTGCCGTCCACCTGGGTGCCGAGGATATAGGGATCGCTTACGGTTCCCTTGATGGGCAGCACCCAGGTGGCGTCGACGCCGGGCTTGGGGTTGAGCCGGATGGGCTTGCTCAGGTCGCCTTCGATGGCCACCGAGATCGCCGGTGCCTGCTCGTCCACGTGGACCGTCTTCGGCGACAAGGGTTCCGACCGGTTGCCCACTGCATCGATCGCGCGCACCTGCAGGCGGTAGACACCGCCGCCAGGAGGATCGAAGAGCGGCATCCAGGCCGTTCCCTGTTTCGCCCCGCTGTCACGTGCCTCCGCGGCTCCCAGCCAGCCGGCGCCATCGACGCCCAGCTCCAAGCGGGCCACATGGGTGCTGGGGTCCGTGGCGGTGGCCAGGAGCAGGGTGGGAGCCGCGGGCAGGTAGGTGTCGGTCAGCTGCAGCTCCGCGCTGGGCCGATCGCCGTCGACCAGCAGCGTATCGCTGCGGGCCTCGTCCACCCAACCGTTCTGCAGGTTGAACTGGGTGCTGATCTCCTCCGGGGTCAGGCTGTGATCGTAGACCTCTACCTCGTCGATGCGGCCGGCGAAGTGCTGGTAGGTCCGCGGACCCGCCGCGCAGGGCGTCGCGGCCTGGGGCAGGAAGGACGCGCCGATGTCGACCGCCTCGAGGTTGCCGATGTCCAGCCGCGGCGAACCGGCCATCGACGCCAGGCCGCCGTTGACGTAGATGTTCTCGCCGCTGACCAGCACATGGGTCCAGACATTGGGCGGGATCGTCAGGTTCTGGGCGAAGCGCTTGTTGTGGCGCGCGCCGTCGCCCGAGCAGCTGCTCAAGGTGGGCACACCGTCTTCCAGGTAGAAGGCGTAGTCCCCATTCTTGCCGAAGACGACGCCACCCAGGTCAGCCCCACGGCCGTGAAAGATGGGGCGGATAGCCGGGTCTCCGCCGGCGCCCAGCGCGTCGGCCCGCAGCCAGGCGGCGAAGCTGAAGCCTCTGCCCGCGGGCGGGCGGATGGTCAGGCGGGAAGCCAGTCCGTCGAAGCCTCCCGCCAGGCCCACCTGACCCTCCAGGCCGGCCAGCACCTGGGTGTCGGTCAAGACCCTCACGCCCTTGTGCGGGCCGTCGAAGGCCAGCCGTGCCACCGGAGGCTCCAGATAGAGCAGCCGGGCTTCGAGTTCGTCCAGGGCCGTTCGCAGGACACGCAGCTCATCGATGTCGCCCTTGAAGAAATCAGTGGGGCTGCCGCCATCCCATTCCTGGCCCAGGCTGAAGCGCCCCCCAGCCACCGGGAAGGCCGCGGCGCGCTGGATGCCGAGCGGTGCGGAAGCCTGGTTCACATCCCGTCCATCGGCGGCCTGGTAGCCCAGGTGGGCCCGGATCTGGTCGTCGGCGCCGAAGGACAGGGCCAGGTGGAACCAGGTGCCACGCGGGAGGCCGCTGAAGAGGTTGCGGCGGCCGGCGACATCGTCGTAGGTGGCCAGGGTGAAGCTGCCGTCGGCCTCGCGGTGGGCCTGGAGGATCAGCTTGTTCGTTCCGGCAGCGTCGTGGAAGGACCACAGCGTGCCCCATCCGGTCTGGCCGTCGGCGGGCAGGAACCAGACGCTGACGGCGAACTGCTGACCTTCGGCCACCCGCGAGGAGAGGCCGTCGACGGCCAGATAGTCGTCCACGCCGTCAAGGGTCAGGCCCAGATTGCGTCGCCCCGGGACGCCGGACTGGGGACAGGCCTGCCGCGCCGCGGGGCAGGCGCCGCGCAAGAAGCCGGCCGTGTCCAGGAAGGAACGTTGACCGGGGATCTCGTCGAAGCGCAGGTCGGCGAGCACCTGGCTGCTGCCGACCAGCTGCGCCACCTGAGGCGCGGTCAGGGCCGAGCCGAAGACGCGCAGGTCCGAAACGCTGCCGATGAAGGGCAGCGAGCCGGTCTCCAGACGGTAGCGCACCTGGGCGGTGTCAGGGTAGCTGAGCCATTCCCCCGAGCATTCGGGCTTGCCGGGTCGATTGCTCCAGGTAACGGAGGCTGTTCGCGACGGCTCGTGGCTGGCGACCGTCAGGATGCCCATCACATCGTCGCCCCGGCTCGCGTCGCAGCCCCTGCGCTGGCCGTCGTCGTCCTCGCAGAGGGATATCGTGGCCGATCCCACCACATTGAAGGCCAGGTCCGTGGCCAGCACCTTGGGCTCGTCGTCATCGGCGGTCCCGGTGTACTCCAGGTAGACCGGCGGCCGACTGTCATCGCTCAGCAGGTTGTACTCACCATTCGGGCTGCCATCGCCTTCGCAGGTGAGCTTCAGCTCCTCGATGGTCAACCGGCTCTTGTCCGTCGAGCGGCCGATGAAGAAGTTGGCGACAGCATCGTGCTTGGGGGCGGGCGTCATCGCCCGTGACAGGTCCCTCACGCCGTTGATGTAGAAGGTGGCCAGGCCGGTGGGGCGATCATAGGTGACGACCACATGGTTGGGGCCGTAGCTGCGCAGGCTCTCGTTGGATCGAACCTCCACGATCACGCTCTTGGCGCCGGCGCCGCTGCCGGTCTCGCCGCTGTAGCCGAAGATCACCGCCCTACCCTGGACCTGCAGGTAGGGGTAGCCCTTGGCCGCGCCGCTGTCGAAGCCCATGATCCCACGCCGGGCCGTATCACCCTCCGGTGCCTGGGCCTCGATCCAGGCCGAGAGGGTGAAGCTCTTGTCGTCGAGGCGCAAGGGCACGGGGTTGGCGCTCGTGATGGCCGAACGGCCGTCGAAGACCTGCTGGCCCGGCCAGCGGAAGATCTGCGTCGAGTCGGTGGGCTGCCAGACCGCATCCGGCGGCGTCACGATGACGGCTCCGACCCCTTGCTGCAACGGGTAGCTGCCGGAGACCGCCGCGGGATCCACCACGAAGGCGCTCTGGCTGCGATGGACGTAGCGCTCGGAGGAGCGGGGAGGCAGTTGGAAGAAGCGCCGCGCATCGGGCTGCGTCGTCAGCCCAGGCGGGTAGGTCACATGATGCGTGCCGTAGGCGGTACGGCTGAGCAGGAGGTTCTCCAGGCGTCCCTCGTAGATCAGATTCTGACCGGGCCGCGCGGCGCCGTCCTCCAAGTTGATGCCACCCTCGCTCAGGGTCTTGGTGTTGCCGCCGCTGCCGGTATCGACCCAGTCCTGGACGAGCACCTCGTCGAGGAGTCCTTGGAAGGGGCGCTGGAGGGCGGTCACCTGCGGGTCCGCGGTCGGCGCCAGCGCGGCGCCGATGACCAGGTCTCCTCCGCTGCCCGGCCGCGACAGGTGCTGGCCTTCGATCTGGCCATCCAGGACGATCTGGCCGTTGACCGTGACGTAGGTGTAGAAGGTCGCGTCGCTGGGGTTGGGGTCGGCCATCTCCACGATGAGGTGGTTCCACGCGTCGAGGACCAGTCCGTTGGCGTCCCCCCAAGTGCGGTAGCCGTCGCTGAGGGTCAAGACCACCCGCTTGTTCTCCAGCGAGATGGCAAAGCCTCCGCCGGTGTTGGCCATGGACAGCAGGGCCTGGTCCCGGTCCAGCCGGCCGGGCTTCAGCCACAGGGCCACCGTGAAGTTGCGCGCGAGGGCGGTCACCGCGCTCGGCCGTGCGACCCTGAGGTAGTCGTCCGTGCCGTCGAAATAGGCGGCGTTGCCGAAGCGGCCCTGGTGGCCAGAGGCCGGACAGTGGGCTGCGCCAGCAGGGCCATCGACCGCCCGGCAGGCCGCCGTCGCTCCGCGGGCCTTCTCGGCGAATCGGTCGGCGCCGGCGCCTTCGTCCATGGGCAGGTAGAAGCCGGGCGCCGTCGGCTCGCTGAGCGCGGTCTCGTAGGCCAGGGCCGTGGCGTCGCTCTTGGCCGAGGGGCTGAGGCCGAGGCTGCGTTCGCGACCGTCCGGAATGCCGTCGCCGTCGACGTCGGCTTCCAGCGGGTTCGACCGCACCCGAGTCTCCAGGCGGTCGCCTTCGCCCGGCAGGAAGCCGTACGCGACCCTCCAGCCGGCCAATTCCTCGGCGTCGGTCGCGCCGTCGCTGTCGGTGTCCGGGCGCTTGGGGTCCGTCCCCCAATGCAGCTCCTGGGCATCCGGCATGCCGTCCTGGTCGCTGTCGGGAGCGTTGGGGTCGGTCCCGCGGCTCAGCTCCACCGGGTCGGCGATCCCGTCACCGTCGGCGTCCCAGCGGTCGTCGGCCGGATCGGCGGCGAAGGGCAGGCCGTCGCCGTCGGCGTCCTTCAGGGGCGGCAGCTTCAGGGCCCCGGCCTGGCCCCAACTGGGTGCCCAAGGCCCCGTGGGGCCGCTGGGGGACAGGGCCAGGAAGTCGTCCAACTGGGCAGGGAACAGGTCGAACTTCAGGTTGAGGTCGACGTAGCGGGTGTCCTTCCGCTCGCGCCTCCAGCAGACGGGAATCGGGATCGGCAGGACGAGCGGCACGATGGGGACGAGCACGCATTCCTGGACGGGGATGGCATAGCCCTCGGCCAGAAAGGCTGAGACGGAGCGGTTCAGGCCCACCTCGTCCGGCGTGGTTACCGTGCCGACGACCTGCCTTCGTTCCATGACCATCCGCTTGTCCTCCGGATTGGCGGGGTTGAAGGCCTTCCAATCGGCGACCTGCGAGTCCCAGGACAGCGCGTTGTGCAGCTCCTTGGTCTCGTCGGTCTCCTTGGCTGTCAGCACCTTGTACAGGAAGGAGGAGGACATCAGCGCCTCGGGGGTGTACTGGTGCCAGTACAGGGCGCCGAGGTTGCTGGGCACGGCGATGAGGCCGAGGGTGTTGCGTAGGCTCAGGCTGACATCCATCGCTTTCTTGGGGACCAGTCCGGCCGATGGGTCCTTCAGGGCGGTGTCAAGGTCAAGGACCGTCATGCGATAGGGGTCGCTGATGGTCACCATGTCGGACTGGCTGTAGATCACGTAGGCCACGCCCTTGGCCATCCAGCCGGTCAGGCCCCGGCAGACGATCTCCCCGGCGGTCGAGGTCCGCTGTTGCTTGGACAGGAAGCTGCAGGAGAGGGCGATGAGGGCATCGATGAGGCCGATGACCGCGGAGATGATGGCCCCCACCGGATGCGCCGCGGCGAGCATGAACAGCGCCAGGGCCACCGCCGTGCCTCCGGCTGCATCGGCGACGATGGCGTTCATCTGCAAGCTGGCAAAGGTGATGCCGGCGGCGGCGATGCGGTAGATCAAGATGCCCCAGGCCACGGTCTCGCTGAGGATGAGGGCGGCCACGCCGCCGGCGTTGCTGGTCTTCTTGGCCGCCTGGAAGAACTTGTAGCTGGTGTTGGCCGTGTCGGCGATGGCGTAGGCGGCGGTCATGGCGGCGAAGATCTGCCCGACCTCTGGTGGCCCGTTGGTCTGGGTGTTCACGAAGCTGCCGATGCCGCCGGCGATGCCCAGTGCCATGGCGCCGCCCATGGCCCCCTTGGCCGCCAGCCAGCGCTTGTTGCCCTTGTTGCGGGCGAAGGCGGCCAGGGCGTTGGCCTTCTGCTCCTTCAGTACCGCCCCCAGCTGGGCAAAGAACTCCTGGTACAACGGTGCCGGCTTGACGTTCACCAGGCGCAGCTTGGGCGCATCGACCCGGATGAACTCGTCCATCTTCAGTCCCAGCTCGTTGCCGATGGGTTCTACGACCAGCCGGGTCAGGCCCCCGTTGATGATCACGGCAGCGTCGTCGCGCGCGGCCCGCGCCTGACCAGCCAGCTCCTCGTCGCTGTAGCCGGATATCAGGCTCCCCCCGCTCACCGACCAGGTGGGCCGGCCATCGGCCTCGACCACACGCGCCTGGCCGAGGTAGAGGTGGGTGTAGAGCAGCTGCGTCAATCCCACCCGCCCGGCCGCCGCAAGGGCGGCCTCTTCGCCGCTGCCTTCGGGGAAGTTGGCCTTGAGGGGGACGGACAGTGCGCTCCAGTACTCCTGGAAGGGATAGGGCTCCCACAGTCTCGTGGCCTTGTCCCGCCGATAGGGCATCCAGTTGATGGCGGCGATCACCAGAGGCTGGACGCGCGGCCTGCCGGGCGGGGCGAAGTCGAGGCTGGCCTGGCTGCCGCTGGCGCTGGCGTAATCCTTGGTCCCGAGGCTCAGGCCGCGATAGGTTTCCTCACGGGCGAAGAGCAGGAGCGGCGTGGGCGGCTCCCCGCCGCCCACCGGTGTGGAGAAGGCCGCGTCGAGGAGGGCCGGCACCCGCTGGTGGATGAGGGGCTGCAGGCGGTCATGGGTGGGCGCGCTGTCGCGCAGCACCTGGATGTTCTGAAGGGCGAGGCGAGCGTTCCCGGAAGGCGGCGCGAGGTCGCGGTCATAGAGCGCGGGGAGCTGGGCGACGGTGATGTCGCGCTTGCCGTCCGAGCTGCAGGTGGAGGTCTTGCTCAGCAGGTCACAATCCAGTCCGGACACGAAGCGGCGCTCCAGAGACGAAGCCAGCATCAGCAGTTCGGGGTTGAGCCCTGGGGCCTGCGCGCCGTTGGGGCCGGGGGACGTGGGCTGCTCGAAGAGGGTGGCCAGCTCCAGGCCGTGGTCCTCGCGGACCGCAAGGCCCGCCAGGCGCCAGTCGTCGGTATAGCGGTGGACGATCTGGGCCTGGTTGACCTGGCCTTCCTGCTCACACCAGGTCTTGATGCGTGCGGCTTCGGGCAGCCCGGTCATGAAGTCGCTGGGTGGGTCGGTGCACAGGTCGGTGAGCACCTGCACCAGCCAGACCAGGCGGACGTCGGCACCGATGGCGCTCTGCGTGCCCAAGTCGAAGCGCATCCGGCCGCCCAGGCCGGCCGCCCGGCCGCTGCGAGGATCGTTGACGGCCGTCAAGGGCAGCCGCGCGATGAGCCGACCGTTGGGTTCCGCCTCCTGCACGCTGATGCCGTAGGGCGCCAGCGCCGCCTCGTCCACCTGGCGCCGCTCCGTGTCCGGACCGTTGACGATGTTGGGCAGGGTCACGCAAGCCGCCTCGCGCCCGCCCTGGCTCAGGAGCAGGGCATGGCGCTGATCGGCGAGGTCGACCAGGAAGCGGCCGGCGAGCGTGGCGGGTCGGCCCTTGACCAGGCCGCTCAAGGGGAGCAGGGTCGTGCCGCGCTCAGTGCAGTTGCCCTGGATCAGCGCGCCGTCGTAGCTGCCGCCTTCGGTAGCGTCCAGGGTCAGGCTGACGCTTCCCTCCTGCTGCTTCATCGTCACCTGGCCCAGGGCCCGCGGCTTCTGGTCGAAGCTCAGGCTGAGGGCGATGGTGTCCTTCAGCAGGCCGTCGACGGGCCGGCAGACCGTGGCCCCGGCAGCTTCGCTGACCACGAGCGCATGGCTGCCGGCGTAGGTGGACAGGCGCCCGGTCAGCTTGACGCTGGCGCCGGGGCTGAGGCTGCCGAAGTCCTTGACCAGGTCGCCGGGCGCCAGGCAGCTGCCCTTCAGCAGGCGCATGGTGTAGGTTCGTCCAGGGCCGCGGTCCAGGGATTGGACATAGGCGATGGTCTGGCCCTGCTTCTCGTCGTCGATCAGCTGTACCACCGCCAGCTGCTCGAAGGCCGCCACGGGGAAGCCGACCTCGGCCGTCCGGCGCGGGAGGGCGGCGCCGGCCCCGTCCATCGCCAGCTCCAGCATGGGGATGAGACGCATGTCCCCGTAGCTGTCGCTGGGCAGGGCATCGTCGTCTCCCCCGGCCGCCGCCAGGGCATCGGCGAAGCTGCCTTCCACCCGGCGCTGGACCTGGCCCGCGCTGTCGCCCGTGGGCCAGTCCAGAACCGAGCTGATCCGCCCCAGGCGGTCGCGGTTGGCCGGCCGCACCTGGAAGTCCACGAAGACGCTTCGACCGGGATCCAGGTTCTTCACCGCCAGGCTCAAGGGCTGCGCGTCGCTCAGAGGCCCGCTCTGGGTCAGGGGTGCCTCGTCGATGGTGTCGAAGAAGCCGTCGTCGTCGCTGTCCTCGTCGAGGATGTCCGGCTGGCCGTCGCCGTCGCTGTCGGCGCAGAAGCGCTGGGCCATGGTGGGACATTCGTCGCCATCCGAGCGGCCGTCCTGGTCCGTGTCGGATTCCAAGGGGTCGCTGGGTGCGCCGGCGCCGCGCACCTCCAGGCCGTCGCCCAGGCCGTCGCCATCGCTGTCAGCGCGGTTCACGTCGGTGCCCAGGTGCTTGTATTCCTGGCCGTCGGTCAGCCCGTCGCCGTCGGTGTCAGGCTTGTCGGCGCTGGGGCAGATGGCGGCGTCGGGGGGCAGGTTCTGACAGAGCGCCGTCTCTTCAGAATCGGTCAGGCCATCCTTGTCCCGGTCGCCGCCAATGGCGTCGGCATCGTTGGCATCGGCGGCCAGCGGCGCCGGGGCATCGGCCGCGGACGCGGGGTCTTCCCCGTCGGCGAGCCCGGCCAGGCCCGGCCCTCCGACCCGGCCGATGTCGTCCGTCTCACTCTCCGGACGCGCAGCCAGGTCCAGGCTCCGCGCCGTCTGGCCGACCGCGCGCGCGAGCTGCGCGGCGCTCCGTGCCTGCTCGGCGTCCTGGGCCTGGACGATGCTCGCCACGGGCGAGAGATGGATGGCGACGGCGGTCAGGATGGCCACCTGTCCATAGCGGTTGCGCCGGCGCAGCTGCCAGACCAAGGCCACGGTGAACGCGACCGAGCCCAGCAGGGCCAGCTGCCGGCCGAGGTCGCGCCGGTCCGCCAGATGCCAGGCGGACTTCAGGGAACCGGCCAACCAGGAGGCCGGCGCTTCGGCGAAGGCGGGGGTCAGGCGCGAACGGTCGAAGTCCTTGAAGTCGGTCAGGATCCGGGCGCTCCGTCGCGCGCCGCCGTTGTCCTCCGGCCACTCAAAGTCCAACTGCAGGCGTGCCGGCAGGCCTTGGTCGTCCACCCAGGCCTGCCCGCGGCCGATGCTGTCGGTGAAGAGGCCGGCCATGGCGGGCTGCAGCCCGGCCGGCAGCTTGGCGCGCCGGTCCAACTCGCGCTGCAGGTCCTCCCGCAGTCGGCGGGTCAAGGCCTCGTCGTCCACGGTGAAGCGGTAATGGTCGAAGACCGCCGGCTGGTAGCCGGGAAGGGAGCGCGTGGTCCGCTCCACCCAACTGCTGCCGCTGGCCACGGCCAGGAAGGCCGCAGCATCGTTCCCGGGAGCAAAGAGCCCCGAAACCTGGCCGATAGCTTCCCAGTCGGCGCCCTTGCGACGGGCGTAGGTCTGCCCGTCGGTCACCTTCAGCTCCAGGGCGACGTCGCGGTCAAAGGACTCCGGCGCTCCCTCCCAGAGCCACAGGCGAAGCAGGTCGGTCGCCCCGTCCACCTCCCCTTCCAGGTACAGCGTCTTGACCTCGGGATGGCGCCCGGCGTTGCCCAGCAGGGGCGCGGGGACGGTGGTCTGGGTCACGGTCGTGGCAAAGCTGTAGGCCCCCACGTCGCGGGCCTTCTGCCAGGCGGAGCGCAGCTGGGATTCAGGGTTGGCGGTGACGCGGACCGGGCCGGCCAGGGCCAGGGCGGCCAGCGGGATCAGCGCGAGGAGGCGGTGAGGCGAAGGGAGGCGGCGGCGGGACGGTAGGCGGCGTGGGGCGCGCGGCATTGCCTTGGCTCCTTGAGCGCTCCGGGGAGTACGAGGCAGCGCCCCCCGCAGGTCGGGCGGATCGATCGTCGGGCAGCATAGACCCGGGGGCGATGCGCGTCAACCGCTCGGTCGCGGGCTATCCGGCGCCCTCAAGGGGCAACGACCCGAAACCCGATATGCCCGTCCTGGTATTCCGGCGGATCCTCGAAATGGCGGTAGGCTCCGCGGGCCACGAAGCGGTTGCTGCCCCACCAGCCGCCCTTCTCCACCTTGATGCGGCCCAGCCGCGGGCCGCGGGGGTCGTTCACGCCGCCGGCGGGGCCGGCCTCGTAGGCGGCCAGCCAGTCCTGCACCCATTCCATGAGGTTGCCGGCCATGTCCTGGGCGCCCACCCAGCTGGCGCCCGCGGGGAAGCTGCCGACGGCCTGCGCCGCGCGGCTGCCGACCACGTTGCAGCGCGCGGGGTCGAAGTCCTCGCCCCAGGGGTAGGCCGGCGACTCCGGACCGCGGGCGGCGAACTCCCACTCGGCTTCCGTGGGCAGGCGGCCGCCGCGCCAGGCGGCGTAGGCCTCGGCCTCGTACCAGGTGACGCAGGCCCGCGGGTGGTCCGGGCTGGGGGCCGGGCAGGGCAGGGGCAGGGATCCGACCGCCTGCCTGGCCAGCCACTTGCGCCCGGCATCGGACCAGAGGCTGAGGTCCTGGTAGCCGCCGGCCTCGACGAAGGCCTGGAAGGCGCCGGCGGTCACTTCGTGGACATCGATCCAGTAGCCCGACGTCAGGTTCACTCGGTGCTGCGGCTGCTCGGCGAGCATGGCCCGGCCCACCCATTCGGGCGGGCTCAGGGCCATCAGGGCCACCATGGCCTCCTCGCCGGTGCCCATCAGGAAGGAGCCGGCGGGCACCCAGACCTGGGCGATGCCCCGGTCATCCACGCGCGAGGTGCCGGGGGCGCGGTCGGGGGTCGGCTTGGGCGCGGCTGCGGTCGGAGTATCGGTGGCCGGCGGGGTCGCTGACGGCCTGGTCGCGGTCGCCGTCGGGCTGGCCGCCGTGACCGTGGGCGGTGGCGTTCGATCGGGCGGCGCGACGCAGCCCAGGAGCGGCAGGTAGAGGACGCCGAAGACCGAGGCCAGCGGTCCGGAGAGGAGGGGATTCATGGAGCGGTCCTGGGGTCGTGAAGGTTCGCCGGTGGGGTCGCGCGAGCGTGGCGGGTGTCGACGCGGCGGGCCGTCGCCTCAAGGACCGTCGACGCGGCAGATCGACGCCGCCAGGACCGTTTAACGGTCGGCAAGGCCCTCCGGGTTCATCGGCGCTCCCTCGCGGTCACCGAACCGGCTTGCTGCGGAAGGCCTGCGCCACCAGCTGCCGGGGGTAGAAGGCGCTGACGTCGCCGCCCTCGGCGTGGCGGTACAGGGCGGCGGTGTAGATGCCGCCGAGGGCGCTCTGCACCAGGACCAGGGCGATCAGGGCCAGGACGAAGACGAGGACCACGGCGGCGATCAGGACCGGCGACCCCGTACCGGCGACGGCCACGATGGCCACCGTGCCCAGGGCGATCAGCGGCAGCAGGACGAGGAAGAAGACCAGGCCCATGCCCACGCCGCCGATGACCTGCTCGCCCCAGGTCCGCCGCAGCAGCTGCGTGCTGCGCTTGACCGCGGCCATCGGCCCGAGGCCCTCGGACACCAGCACCGGCACCACCAGGTAGCTGGCCATGGTCCAGGCGGTGCCGCCGATCCGCGACACCCATTGCCCGCCGCGCCCGCCGCGGTCGGCGGCGAAGCGCAGGGCCACGCCCACGGTGGCGGCGATGGCCGCGTAGCCCATCAGGTTCGACACGTTCGAGTTGGCGATGCGGAAGCCGTCGGCGGCCGTGGGGTTGCCGCCCTGCAGGCGGATCAGCGCCGCGCCCACCAGGGCGCTGTTGAAGTAGAAGACGACCAGGTACTGCACGAAGTAGAAGGCGAAGAGGAAGACGTAGGCCAGCGCGCCGCGCTGTTCGTTAGGCCCGAAGACCTGCTCGCTCATTCCGGTGGCGTAGGCCGGCACCCAGAAGCTGGCGGTGACCAGCATGGCGACGATGGACGAGACGATGGGGAAGACCAGCAGCTCCTTGTCGGCGCGGAGTACGTCGGCGCTGGCCTTCACCAGCTGCCAGCTGTTTGACAGGCGTTGGAACATGACGGGCCTCCTGGCGAGGGTTGGGTGATCGGCGACGCCGCGGTCCGGCTGCTAGGGTGGGCCAAGCCGCGTCGCGGCACCAGCCCGAAGGGGATGGCTGGCGCACAGTACAGTGCCGATAATACGCCCAGCATGGACATAGAGTTGCGGTCAGGCGATGGGTGTGGCCAAGAACCGTCCGGCAGCCATCAGGGGTAGGGGCGAAGCATTTGCCGCCAACAACCCTGGTTCTCCACCCCGGTCGTCGGCGAATGCTTCGCCCTGGCGCTCACGGCACGCCATCGCCATTCCACCGGCTCGGGGTTGGTGCATCCGCAATCAGGTGTTGGGGCCAGGGCGAAGCATCCGCTGTGAGGTCGTTGTGTTTCCCCGCAGACGTTCGGCGAATGCTTCGCCCCTACATCGCGTCGGACGGCAGGATGGCTGCCGGACGGCCTCTCATGGCCCCACCCCGAGGCGACGTCCAACACCGCGACTTCGCCCACGGTCTTGCGGCCGCGGGGAATCAGCGGTATCGTCGACCGATGGCCAGCGCCCCTGCCATCCTCTCGCCGACCCTATTCACCATGTTCGTCATCATGACCCTGCTGATGACCTTGGCGACCGTTCCGGCCCTGCGGCTGCTGGGGCTTGGGGGGGTGGGCGGAGTCGCGGGGGCAGGAACCACGTTCGACCTTGTTGCCGTGATCCATTCGGTGACCTATACATACAACCGTTCCCAGTCCGGCGTCGTCTTGCCGGTAGCACCGGTTGACACGAGTTTCGGCGACCGTTGTCGATTTCCCCCACCCCCGTTCGACGTAGCTCACAGAACCGGCAATCACGCTCCGCTGCGACCAGCCGGGTTGCCCGGTTCGAGACGACATCCAACCCTTCCCAGAACACAGAGCACAAGGAGATCGACGATGAGGGTCATGGTGATGGTCAAGGCGACGGCCGATTCCGAGGCGGGCATCATGCCCGGCGAGCAGCTGCTGACCGAGATGGGCGCGTTCAACGAGGCGCTGGTGAAGGCCGGCGTGATGCTGGCCGGCGAGGGCTTGCATCCCAGCGCCAAGGGGGCGCGGGTACGCTTTTCCGGCGCTTCGCGGACCGTGATCGACGGTCCCTTCGCCGAGACCAAGGAACTGGTGGCCGGCTACTGGCTGTGGCAGGTGCGGTCCATGGACGAGGCCATCGAATGGGTCAAGCGCTGCCCCAACCCCATGCTGACCGACTCCGAGATCGAGATCCGGCCCGTGTTCGAGGCCGAGGACTTCGGGGCCGAGTTCACCCCCGAGCTGCGGGAGCAGGAAGATCGCCTGCGGGCGCAGATCCAGGGCGGTTCCTGATCCCGTCGGTTTCCGACCATCGGGACCTGGAACCGGGATCCAGCGGGATGGACGCGGCCGCCGATGCCGTCCACCGGTCCATCGATGCCGTGTGGCGGATCGAATCCGCCCGGCTTATCGCCGGCCTGGCGCGCTTCACCGGCGATGTCGGGCTGGCCGAGGACCTGGCGCAGGACGCGCTCCTGGCCGCCTTGTCCCAGTGGCCGCGGACGGGCGTGCCGGCCAACCCCGGCGCCTGGCTGACGGCCGTGGCCAAGCGCCGGGCCATCGATCAGCATCGCCGTGGCCTGAACCTGGAGCGCAAGGTGCAGGACCTGGGGCGCGCGCTGGACGCCGATGCGCTCGGCGCCGCGCCCCAGGACGTCGGTACGGACGAGCCGGAGGCCATCGGCGACGACCTCCTGCGCCTCATGTTCACTTGCTGCCATCCCCTGCTGAGCCAGGAGGCGCGGGTCGCCCTGACCCTGCGCCTGCTCGGCGGCCTGAGCACCGAGGAGATCGCCCGTGCCTTCCTCCTGCCCCTGCCCACGGTCGCCCAGCGCCTGGTGCGGGCCAAGCGGGTGCTGGCCGAAGCGCGGGTGCCCTTCGACCTGCCGCCCGCCGCGGAGCTGGACGCCCGCCTGGGCTCCGTTCTGGAGGTGGTCTACCTCGTGTTCAACGAGGGCTACGCGGCGACCGCCGGCGAGGACCTGCTGCGCCCGGCGCTCTGCGAGGAGGCCCTGCGCCTGGGCCGCATCCTCGCCGAACTGGCGCCGGAGGAGCCCGAGGTCCACGGGCTGGTCGCCTTGATGGAGCTGCAGGCCTCCCGAACCAGGGCGCGCGTGAGTCCTTCAGGCGAGCCGGTGCTGCTCTTCGATCAGAACCGCGCCCACTGGGACCACATGCTGATCCGCCGCGGCCTGGCGGCCCTCGATCGCGCCGAGGCCTTGGGCGGGGCCCTGGGGCCCTACGCCCTGCAGGCCGCGCTCGCCGCCTGCCATGCGCGGGCGCGCCGTCCCGAGGACACCGACTGGCCGCGCATCACCGCGCTCTATGACATCCTGGCGCAGCTGCGGCCTTCACCGGTCGTGGCGCTGAACCGTGCGGTAGCCGTGGGCATGGCATTCGGTCCGGCGGCGGGCCTGGAGTTGGTGGACGCCCTGGCCGACGAGCCGACCCTCGCCCGCTACCACCTGCTGCCCGCGGTCCGCGGCGACCTGCTGGCGCGGCTCGGGCGCCACGAGGACGCCCGGGCCGCCTTCGAGCGGGCGGCGGCGCTCACGGGAAACGCGCGGGAGCGGG